>NZ_JAVLAT010000003.1:0-300000 GCF_032190615.1 Brucella pseudogrignonensis | reverse complement strand
TAACCTTGGCATGACCTATAAAACAGGCGGGCTGTTCAGTACAAAACCCGGCGTCAAAGCGTCTTATGAAGTGAACTTCGAGCTTCAGCCTGGAAGAACACTTGGAATTGTCGGCGAATCCGGTTCCGGCAAAACCACTGTTGCCCGCTCCATCATGCGTCTGATCGAACCGACGGAGGGTGAGATCGTCGTGGACGGGCGTGATATTGCGCATCTCGGAAAACGTGAAATGAAGCCTTTTCGCAAGAAGCTTCAGGTCGTGTTTCAGGACCCATTCCGCTCATTGAACCCGCGTTGGACAATTGAGCAAAGCTTGACGGAAGGCCCTGTCAATTATGGTGTTCCTTATGAAGAGGCAGTCGCTGAAGCCAAACGTCTCTTGAAGATCGTTTCGCTTCCGGAGGATTCGCTGAAGCGTTATCCGCATCAGTTTTCCGGTGGCCAGCGACAGCGTATAGCCATTGCGCGTGCGGTAGCCCTTCGACCGGACATTCTGGTGGCCGACGAGGCTGTGTCTGCCCTCGACGTTTCGGTACAGGCGCAGGTTCTCGAACTTCTCGCAGAATTGCAGCGCGATACCGGCATTGCGATCATTTTCATCACCCACGATCTGCGAGTGGCCGCGCAGATTTGCGATGACGTCTTGGTGATGAAACGCGGACAGGTTGTTGAGCAGGGCAATGCTTCCGACGTGCTTGGCAAGCCTTCGCATGAATACACGCGATCTTTGATAGAGGCGGCTCCCGGTCGCTTCTGGGATTTTGCGGCGGGACGTCCCGCCGCCTGATTATCTTCAGTAATTCAGACAGGAATGAAATCATGCCCATCATACCGTTTATTGAGGAGAAGGCCGGCGAGATGCGCGCGGTTTTCGAAGATTTGCATCGTCATCCGCAAATTGGCTTTGAGGAACAACATGCTTCAGGCGTTGTAGCGGAACTCTTAGAAAAATGGGGCTTTGACGAGGTGCATACGGGCATCGCCAAAACCGGTGTCGTTGGCATTCTGAAAGGCCGAAACCCTGGCAATCGTCGTGTGGGGCTGCGTGCAGATATGGATGCGCTGCCGATCGACGAGATTTCGGGCGTGTCTTACACGTCGCAAAATCCCGGCCGAATGCATGCCTGCGGGCATGACGGGCACACAACCATGCTGCTTGGTGCTGCACAATATCTTGCAGAAACACGCAATTTCGAAGGCACTGCCGTCTTTGTTTTCCAGCCGGCCGAGGAAGGTCTGGGTGGAGCACGCGGCATGATCGCCGAAGGACTGTTTGAGCGTTTCCCTTGCGACGAAATCTACGGAATGCACAACCAGCCTATGGGCACACTCGGCAAAGCACTTATCCGCAAGGGGGCGGCTATGGCTGGCGCAAGCTTCTTCGATATCAAACTGACAGGCAAGGGAAGCCATGCCGCCCAGCCGCATAATGCCCGCGATGTGCTGGTGATTGGTGCGGATATGGTTGGTCAGTTGCAGACCATTGTGTCACGCAACATCCCGGCAACGGATGCCTGCGTTGTATCCTGCACGCAGTTTCATACTGGCAGTGCCTATAATATCGTGCCCGAAGTGGCAACGATCACTGGCACCATCCGCTATTTCGAGCAGCGCGTCTGCGATCTTGCAGAAAGTCGTATCCGTGAAATCTGTGCGGGTGTGGCTGCAGGTTACGGTATCACGGTTGATGTCGATCTTCGCAACGTCTTTGATGTCCTGCGCAACGACCATGAACTATCTGATGCTTATATGGCGGCAGCGCGCGATGTGCTGGGTGAAGACAACGTCAGCGATGATTGCCCAGCCTTCATGGGCAGTGAAGATTTCGCCGACATGCTCGCGCGTGTGCCGGGTGCTTACATCAACGTGATGCATGGCGGTAAAGCTGCGCTGCATAATCCTGCTTTTGTGCTTGAGCCTGAAACTCTGCCAATCGGCGCGTCGATCTATGCCCGGATCGTGGAAACCCGCCTGCCAGTAAACAAGGACTTAGCAGTATGAGCACGCATGAATTGCCATTTAACCTCGATGACATGATTGCGCGCCTGCGCCCTTGGATCGAAACGGAAAGCCCGACTTTCGATGCAAGCGCAGTAAACCGCATGGTTGAGGTCGCCGCTTATGATTTTGCTGCGGCAGGTGCAACGATTGAATTCATTCCGGGTCGCATGGGGTTCGGCGGCTCCCTGCGCGCTCGTTTCCCGCACAAGGATCAGGGCAAGCCGGGTATTCTGGTGTCAGGTCATCTTGATACGGTTCATCCGATCGGTGTGCTCAACATCAATCCCTATCGCCGCGAGGACGGTAAGCTTTACGGCCCCGGCATTCAGGATATGAAGGGTGGTAATTTCGTGGCGCTTGAAGCCATGCGCGAGATTGCTCGCAGCGGGCTCGCAACAAAGCTTCCCGTTACGTTTCTTTTGACACCGGATGAAGAAGTCGGCACACCGTCGACCCGCGATCTGATAGAGCAGGAAGCGCTCAAGAACAAATATGTGCTGGTGCCGGAACCTGCACTGCGTGATGGCGGCGCGGTTGTGGGTCGTTATGCAATCGCGCGATACAATCTTGAGACTGTCGGCAAGCCAAGCCACGCCGGTTGGCTGCTCAAAGAAGGCCGCTCGGCAATTCGTCGTATGGCTGAAAAAATCATCGAAATCGAAGCACTCACCACAGATGATTGCACCTTCTCTGTAGGTGTTATTCATGCGGGCCAATGGGTCAATTGCGTGTCGTCAAGCTGTAATGCCGAAGCGCTTAGCATGGCCAAAACGCAGAAAGACCTTGAAGACGGCGTTGCGCGGATCATGGCGCTTGGCGGAGATAAAGACGGGGTTGAATTGATCGTCACCCGCGGCGTTACCCGTCCTGTTTGGGAGCCGGGTCAGCCACAGGATATGAAGCTTTTCAACTTTGCGAATAATATTGCAAAAGAGATCGGCTTCACCATGTCGGTGCAAAGTTCGGGCGGCGGCTCGGATGGTAATTTTACCGGCGCGCTTGGCGTGCCAACAATCGATTCCATTGGTGTGCGTGGTGAAGGTCTGCATACGCTGGGCGAGCATATTTTCGAAGACAGTCTGGTCGAACGTGCTCGCCTTCATGCGGGTCTGTTTCTCTCACTGGAATAACAGCCAGAGGTGCGGCCATGGCCGATGCTACAAGATCAACGGCAACCCGCATTGCGGGTTTGCTGAGCGAAGTCACGATCAACGTGGATCAATGGGGCGTCGCCCATATCAGGGCGGAAAATCTGCATGATCTGTTTTTCGCGCAGGGTTTTAATGCCGCGCGCGATCGGCTTTGGCAGATCGACATAGCACGCAAGCGCGGACTTGGCCTGCTGGCGCGCGATTTTGGCCCCGGCTATCTTGAGCAGGATAGGGCCGCGCGTCTGCTACTTTATCGCGGAGATATGGCACCGGAATGGAAGGCCTATGGTCCGGATTCGGAACAGATATGCACGGCTTTTGCTCAAGGCATCAATGCATATATCGATGCCTGTGAAGTAGGCGAAAGGGCGCTTCCACCGGAGTTCTCTCTCCTCGGTCACAAGCCTGATCGTTGGTGTGCTGAAGACGTTGTGCGCGTACGCACCCATTCACTGACACGCAATGCATCATCCGAGCTTTTGCGTTCAAAAGTCATGGCAAAAGCGGGTGTGGAGCTAGGTGGTAAGCTCGATCAGTTGCGCAAGGAATTGTCGCATGGCGTGGTGCCAAAGCCGGTTGATGGCTTTGACCCCAACATCATGACTGACAGGGTTTTGCGTGACTTCCAGCTTGCAGTCAGTCCCGCCACCTTCTCCAAAGAACGCTTGGCCGCAACACTTGATGAAGCAGTTCTCTGGACGGTTGTTTCGGCATCCGGCGACATCGCACGCGCCTCTTTTGAAGAGGGGTCCAATAATTGGGCAATCGCAGCTGAAAAGACCACGACCGGGCGACCGATACTGGCACTCGATCCGCATCGGACCCATGGTTTGCCATCCATCCGCTACGTCGTTCATCTGACCATGCCGGGCCTTGATGTGATTGGCGCAGGCGAGCCTATGGTTCCCGGAATTTCCATGGGGCATAACGGCACCGCAGCCTTTGGCCTCACAATCTTTGGAGCCGATCAGGAAGACATTTACGTCTACCAGACCGATGAAAACAACCACGACCAATATGCCTATCAAGGCAGTTGGGAGAAGTTCACGACGCTTACTGAAGCCATCCCTGTTAAAGGGCATCCGGATCAAACCGTCGAACTCAAATTCACGCGGCATGGTCCTGTACTCTATGAGGATAAAGCGAACAACCGCGCCTTTGGTCTGCGCACAGTCTGGATGGATGCGGGCATGGCACCTTATATGGCCAGCCTGTCCGTCATGCGGGCGAAAAACTATGCTGACTATGCCAACGCACTGGATGGTTGGGGATGTCCGTCGGTTAATCACATCTATGCAGATACAACAAACACCATTGCATGGAAGCCTTCAGGCGCCACGCCTGTTCGTGAGAACTGGGACGGACTTTTACCTGTCCCAGGTGATGGGCGTTATGAGTGGAATGGTTATCTGGCTCCGCAGTCTGGCCCTGCTGAAGTTAATCCGCAACGCGGCTTTATCGCGACCGCCAACGCCATGAATGTGCCTGATGCGTGGACAGCTGCTAATCCGGCGATTGGTTATGAATGGCTTGATAGCAGTCGTCACGACACCTTGCATCAAGCGCTTTCGCGCAAAGCGCCAATATCGCTTGAAGACTGTGTGCGCCTGCAAGCCTGCACTTTTTCGCCCATTGCCGCGCGGGCACTTGAAAGCCTCAAGGTGCTGTTCCAGCATAGTGATGACCCGGCTGTGTTACTTCTTCGCGATTGGGATGCGGACCTTTCGGCAAGATCTGCACCGGCAGGGCTTTTTGAAATCTGGTTGAACAAGTACCTTGGTCCACTTGTTGCAAAGGCCGAGGGTGCTGCCCCGGATGTTGCATCGCTGCTCATGCCATTTGATTCACCTAGCATTGTGTCATGGCTGGAAAAGGCGGAAACATCTCCCAGGCATATTGTGGCTATTCAACAAAGTCTCACCGATGCCTGGGCTGAATGCGCCTCTTTGATGGGGGCGGATGCTACGCAATGGGCATGGGGTACCATTCATAAGCTTGAACTCCGCCATCCCTTGCAATCGTTGACAGACAGGGATTGGTCACTGAAGTCTATAGCGCTTGGCGGCAGTAGTTCGACGCTGAATTATGCAACCTATCGTTTGCACGACTTCTCGGTAGTCGCGGGTCCATCTGTCCGAATGGTCATCGATGTCGGCGATTGGGATAATAGTCTCTTCGTCAACAACCCAGGTCAGTCTGGTGTGCCCGGATCGCACAACTACTCAAATATCCACGAGAATTGGCTCAATGCGAAGTCGGTTCCGCTTATTTATTCGGAACCGGCCATTGCAAGAGCGACGCAGAAAAAAATTACTCTAAAGCCACTCTGAAATTTCGAAATAATCAACCATAACTGGCTTCATTAGGAACAATCGGCACGGGTTGTGTCGCAAATATTTTAGTAGGTTAAGAACAAGCTTATCTCTGGACGTGATTATGCAGCGATCCCCGCGAACACTATGAATGGCGAGTGATTGTCATTTGCGAATTGGTTCTTACGGATCATGTGTGATACTTCGATTCCAGCAAGGTAGCAGAAGCTGAATGAAGGGTTTTGAAGCCTAACATATGTTTGTTGATCCGCTTGATGAAGCGATGATCCTATTCAAGGATATTGTTTACAGCCAGCGCACCAGACAAACTAGCCCCGCTTTTATCAATGACAATCTTGTTGGGAATGCCATTGCTTGCGATGGCTTTCCTGAAGAAACGCCGCGCAGCGCCGAGATTTCAGGCACCGTTAAATTATCTCTGGCGCAATATTATGTGATGATAGTAGAGCATGACCGAACCTCGTTCTTCACTTTATCACCGCCATCGTTATCCGCAGAGATTTTTGCAGAAGCCGTATGGTTGTATTTCCGCTTTCCGTTAAGCTTTCGCATGGTTGAAGACATGCTGGCCTATCGCGGAATCTTCGTCACATATAAGGCAGTGTACGAATGGGCTGAGAAGTTCGGGCGAGCCTATGCCAATACCATCCGTCGTCGTTCGCCACGGCTTGGTGACAAATGGCATCTCGACGAATGTGTGATATCCATCAAGGGTCAACATCACATTCTTTGGCGAGCCGTTGATCAGGGTGGCTTTGTGCTGAATGTCCTTGTTCAGAAACGCCGCAATACCAAGACAGCCAAGCGTTTCATGCGCAAGCTGCTCCCTGCTCTGGGCTGTGCATCACAGATTATGGTCACTGATAGACAAAGATCATAGGACGCTTCCAGGCGAGCAATAAGCCTTGGTGTTTGCGATCATCGCCAGCATAAAGGTTTGAACAATCGGGCAGAGAATTCACATCAACCGATCCGACGACGAGAGCGTGGTGTAAAGCGCTTTAAATCAGCGAAACATGTGCAAAGCTGTACGTCGATACATGATCCGATCTACAACCTAAATTATTTCCCCCCGAAACCAATTCAACGCCACCGATCACCTTGAGTTACGACAAGCCGCCACAAACATGTGGCGCGAAATCGCATGCCTGAAATCCGCATAATATCAACATCATAGACAGCATGAAGACCGTGTTCAAGTTGAAGTAAAGGTGACGACGTAACAGTACCCTTTGATGGTTTTCGCTACGACGTGGCCAAGGGTGCGACAACTTCAATATTTGAGCTTCAGCTGGTTCGCCGTGGCTAAAATTACAAATGACGTGTTAAACTCGACAAATGTAAAATACATATATTGACATTTGTCGACCAATCGATGATTTTTGTCATGCGTGGTCAAGGAGGATGCCGTGCAGACGCTATTGAAAGTTGAGAGCCTAAAAAAATCGTTTGGCGGTATTGCAGCACTTCGCGATGGCCAGCTGGAACTGCGTGCAGGCTCCGTCCATGCGTTGTGCGGCGGTAATGGCGCAGGCAAATCCACGTTCCTCTCCATTCTGATGGGTATCCAGCAGCGCGACGGCGGCAAGATCTGGCTGCGTGGTGAAGAGGTTCAGTATTCGACACCTGCGGAAGCGCTGAAATCCGGCATTGCGATTATCGAGCAGGAGCTGAGCCCTGTTCCGCATATGAGTGTCGCAGAAAATATCTATCTCGGTCGCGAGCCTTCAACGCGATTTGGCGGCATCGATTTCAAGAAGATGAACAGTGAAGCGCAGGCGCTTCTGGATCGTCTGGAGTTCGACATTCGCGCGACACAGGTGATGAGCCAGTTGTCCGTTGCGCAAATGCAGCTCGTGGAAATCGCCAAGGCATTCAGTCACAATGCTGATGTGATCTTCATGGATGAGCCGACATCGGCCATCGGTGAAAAAGAAGCGCAACATCTGTTTAAGGCAGTCGAGCGACTAAAGGCTGAGGGCAAAGGCATTGTCTATGTCTCGCATCGCCTGTCTGAAATTTTTCAGATTGCAGATTCCTATACAGTTTTCCGCGATGGTGGTTATGTCGGTTCGGGTGCGCTGAGCGATATTGATCGCCCGGAACTGATCCGTCTGATCGTTGGGCGCGAGCTTGGCGAAGAATTTATCAAAACCAATGAGCCGACCGCTCAGATTGGTTTTGAGGTTTCTGATCTCGCTCTGCCGGGTAAGATTGAAGACATCTCCTTCTCGGTCCGCAAAGGCGAAATCTTTGGTATTTACGGCCTGATGGGTTCGGGTCGTTCCGAGATTTTCAACTGCATTTTCGGTCTTGATAAGGCAAGCAAAGGCGAAATAAAGCTTGAGGGCCGCGCGCTTAAAGTGAGCAAGCCTGCTGATGCAATGGCTGAAGGTATTGCCTTTGTCACCGAAGATCGCAAGCTGACAGGGCTTAACCTCACAGACAGCGTGCGGGCCAATATCTGCCTTGCGAGCCTGCCGGAGATGAGCCCGTCATTTGCTATGCGCCAGCGCGAAGAAGCTGCGGCAAGTGCAAAAATGATTGCGCATTTTGGCATCAAGGCAGCACGCGATACGATGCCGGTTTCAGGTCTTTCGGGCGGAAACCAGCAGAAAGTTGTGCTCGGAAAATGGTTCCTGCGTAATCCGCGTTTGTTGCTGCTTGATGAGCCAACGCGTGGTGTGGATGTGGGCGCAAAACGCGAAATCTATCGCATCATCTGCGAATTCACTGCGTCAGGCGGAACGGTTGTTATGATTTCATCTGAAATCGACGAAGTTTTGGGCATGTCTGACCGCATCCTTGTGATGCGGCAGGGCAAATCGGCTGGCGTCTATGAAAGGGCCGACACTGATGCACAAAAGCTGGTGCATCTGTCTACCTAACAATGGATGTCGCTCTGCGCGCAAGATTGAGAATTAAGCCTGACATTGGCAGGCTGGGAGAGGCTAGAAAACGTGAGCAACAACGAAAACACACAATCGACCAGCTGGTTCGCTTCTGAAAAGCGCCGGTTGATCATTCAGGAATACGGCATCTTCCTCGCTTTCCTGCTTCTGGTCTTCATCCTGTCGGTGTCAAATCCATACTTCCTGACAACGGGCAATATCTCAAACGTGTTGCTGCAAACCTCAATCAACGGCGTTCTGGCCGTTGGCATGACGTTTGTTATTCTGACACGCGGCATTGATTTGTCTGTTGGCTCGGTTGCAGCTCTTACAGGCATTGTCGCAGCAAGTCTGGCCACAACCTCTGCAACGGCAGGTGTTGCGGGTGGCCCCTATCCGGCAATTGTTGCTATTGCTGCTGGTCTTGCGGTTGGTTGCGCCTGCGGCGGACTGGTTGGCTGGATCGTTTCGCGTTTCTCAGTTCCTGCATTCGTTGCAACGCTTGGTATGCTTTCGGCAGCACGCGGCATGACGCTTATCTATGGCGGCGGTAAGCCTGTACCTGCTCTGACACCTGATTTCCGCTGGATCGGTACCGAAAAAGTCTTCGGCATTCCAATGCCTGTGATCATTCTGGTCATCGTGTTTGCAGCTGCCTGGTGGGTGCTCTCGCGCAGCCGTTTTGGTCGTTACATTTATGCGGTTGGTGGCAATCCACATGCAGCAAAGACATCTGGCATCAATGTCACCCGCGTCCGCTTCTCTGTTTATGTCATCTCCGGTGTGCTTTCCGGTCTTGCAGGTATGATGCTTGCTGCCCGAACTGGCTCAGCGCTGCCACAGGCCGGTATTGCTTACGAACTCGATGCAATCGCTGCGGTTGTTATCGGCGGCACCAGCCTTTCCGGTGGCGTAGGTCGCGTGACAGGAACGCTGATTGGCGCGCTCATCATTGGCGTGATGAACAACGGTCTCGATCTGATGGGTATCGAATCTTACTACCAGCAGGTTCTCAAAGGCGCGCTGATCGTCGGTGCAGTGATGCTCGATCAGAAGCGCAACCAGAGCGCCTGATTTCTAAAAACTACCAATTGCCAGTCACTTGGCGCAACCAACACCGCACATTTAGTCATGGCGGATATTGTGGAGGAGAATACCGATGAAGAAATTGCTGATTGCTTTGGCATCTGCCACGGCGCTGTTTGCTGGTGCTGCACATGCTCAGGATAAGCTGAAGATCGGCGCAGCGCCTTACGGCCTCAACGCTGAATTCATGCAGATCTGGTCTGAAGCTCTGAAAGAGCATCCAGCTGTTAAGAGCGGCGAAGTTTCGCTTACTGTTTTCGACGGTCGCTATGATGCGCTCGTTCAGCAGGAACAGTTTAACAACATGATCACGCAGAAGTTTGACGCAATCATCTTTGCACCCATCGATGTTGAAGCTGGTGCCACCGCCGTCCAGGCCGCGGTCGATGCAAATATTCCGGTTGTTGGTTCCAACACCCGTGTGAACTCCGATCTTCTGGCTGCGTATGTCGGTTCAGACGATGCAGTATCTGGATATATGGAAGCCAAGGCCGTTCTCGACAAGATTGGCTGCAAAGGTAATGTCGTCATTATCGAAGGCCCAATCGGTCAGTCGGCGCAGGTTTCGCGCCTAGAAGGCAACAAAAAGGCACTTACTGAATGCCCGGACGTCAAAGTTCTTGAACAGCAGACCGCAAACTGGTCGCGCGCTGAAGCACAGACACTGATGGAAAACTGGCTGACTTCGCATAAGGGCGAAATCAACGGCGTCATCGGCCAGAACGACGAAATGGCACTCGGCGCGATTGAAGCAATCAAGTCGGCAGGCCTTAAGGTCGACGACTTTGCTATCGCTGGTATCGACGGTGTGACCGATGCGCTGAACGCTGTTAAGGCCGGCACCATGACATCGATCCTTCAGGACGCACGCGCTCAGGCGCAGGGTGCTATGGACCTCGCAATCTTCCATGCGAAGAAGGGCGATTACAAGCCACAGTCTGACATCTGGGCACAATATCCTGATATGCCATTCAACGACGGCAAGGACAAGGAATACAATGTTCCTTGGACGCCAGTCACTGCCGACAACGTCGACAAGCTGCTCGAAGCACGTAAGTAATATGACTTGCGGGATGAGCGGCCGCCGGCTCATCCCGCACCCCAAAAATTCCTCCTACCCTCAACACCGAGGATCAAACAATGTCCGACCAATCTCCCCAAATCGACCTGAACTTCCCGCTTAACGGAAAAGTTGCTCTAGTAACTGGTGCTGCTTCCGGTATTGGCGCGGCCGTTGCTGAGGCCTTCGCTGCCAAGGGTGCAAAGGTTGCTGTGCTTGATATCAATGCTGATCAGACGCGCGCCAAGGCAGAAGCGCTTGGAGCGAATGCAAAACCTTTCGTCTGTGACGTATCTGATCCGTCTTCGGTGAAGGCTGCGGTATCAGGCGTGGTCGAGGCATTCGGACAAATCGATATTGCTGTAAACAGCGCCGGCGTAGTTTTCCTCGCACCCGCCGAAGATTTGACCATTTCCGATTGGGATCGTACGATTGCAATCAACCTCAAGGGCAGCTTCCTTGTTACGCAGGAAGTGGGTCGCGCCATGATCGCTGCAGGCAAAGGCGGCAAGATCGTCAATCTCGCCTCGCAGGCCGGAACTGTGGCGATTGAAGACCATGTTGCTTATTGCGCGTCGAAGTTCGGCGTCATCGGCATGTCGAAAACCTTTGCTGCCGAATGGGGCAAATACGGCATTACCGTCAACACGATCTCGCCTACCATTGTTCTCACAGAACTGGGCAAGAAGGCCTGGAACGGCGAAAAGGGCGATGCCGCCAAGAAGCGTATTCCAACCGGACGCTTTGCGTTTCCGGAAGAAATTGCAGCCGCCGCAGTCTTTCTGGCCTCGAGCGGTGCGAACATGATAAATGGTGCGGACCTTCTGATTGATGGTGGCTACACAATTCTTTAACAAAGCGACCAATTCTGACACGTCCTGACGATTGTTCGGGTCCGAAAACAAGGCTTTAAAATTACAGAGCGGGAACTGATCTCTCGCCTTCGATAGGTGCAAAATGCAAAGATTTATCAATAACCCGGATGAAGTGGTCGAAGATACCGTCAAGGGTTTCGTCAAGGCGCATAAGGACCTTGTCCGTCTGTCGGCGGAAAACTCGCGCGTGGTTGTCGCTAAAGATGCACCGATTGAGGGCAAGGTCGGCGTTATCACCGGCGGCGGCTCTGGCCATGAGCCAGCTTTCATCGGCTATACCGGCAAAAACTTGCTTGACGCTGTTGCAGTTGGTGAACTGTTCTCCTCGCCAACTGCCAAGAGCTTCTACGATGCTGCTCGTGAAGCCAATGGTGGCAAGGGCGTCGTTTGCCTTTACGGAAACTATGCTGGCGACAACATGAACGTCAAAATGGCGATCAAGCTTGCTGCCAAGGTCGGAATTGAAATCCTGACCGTTGTTGCTAATGACGATGTTTGCTCGGCACCTGCCAGCGAACGCAACAAGCGTCGCGGTGTTGCTGGCGAAATCTTCATGTGGAAGGTTGGCGGTGCAAAAGCTGCATCGGGTGCAAGCCTTCAGGAAGTACAGGCAACAGCACAGAAGGCCATCGACAATTGCCGTTCGATCGGCGTTGGCCTTGGCCCTTGCACGCTGCCAGCTGTCGGCCATCCGAACTTTCAGATTGAGCCGGGCACAATGGAAGTCGGCATCGGTCATCATGGCGAGCCGGGCGTCCGCGTTGAACCGTTAAAGCGTGCTGACGAAGTTGCCAGGGATATGAGCAAGATCGTTCTCGACGATCACAATTTGCCCGAAGGCACCGAAGTTGCGGTTCTAGTTTCCGGACTTGGCGCAACGCCGATCAATGAGCTTTATATCCTCAATGATACCATCGAGCAGGAAATTACTGCACGCGGCCTCAAGATCTATCGCACCTATGTAGGCAACTACTTTACGTCGCTCGAAATGGTTGGCGCGACGCTGACAGTCATGGCGTTGGATGATGAACTGAAGGCACTGCTGGATGTAGAAGCCCGCTGCACTGCGGTTTTGTAAGAAAGAAGCATATCATGCAGACATTCAAGAATGCCGGATCGGGTGAGATCGTTCTTTCGCTTGCAGACCGGATTATCGAAAACAAAGCCTACTTAAGCGAAATCGACGGCAAGATCGGCGATGGCGACCATGGTGTGAACATGGCCAAGGGTTTCGGCCTCGCAGCCGAACGCCTGCGGGGCAAGGATGTAACCCTTACTGAAGGTCTTGATACGCTTGGTACAATTCTGTTGACCGAAATCGGTGGCTCGATGGGCCCGCTTTATGGCGTAATGTTTAACGAGTTCGCAGAAAAGCTGGAAGGCGTGGAAAATATTGACGCAGCCACGTTCAGCATCATGCTTCATGCAGGTCTTGAAGGCATCCAGTCAATCGGTTCAGCAAAGCTTGGTGACAAGACGCTGCTCGACACGCTGATCCCGGCAATCAATGCTTTTGACGAAGCAAATGGCAAGGGCCAGTCTTTTGCTGAAAGCTTGGACGCTTTGTCGGCGGCTGCTGAAGCCGGTCGCGACTCCACACTTAATCTCGTGGCAAAGATCGGTCGCGCAAGCCGTCTCGGTGAGCGTTCGCTGGGTGTCCTTGATGCGGGTGCAACATCCTGCGCACTGATTCTAACTGACCTTTCAGCACAGGCAAAGAGCCGCTTGCAGTAAGGCTTTCTGTCCTGTTTTTAAGTTTGGCGTCTGAAAACTGTGTGGGTTCACACGTTCAGGCGCCAAATTTGTTTCATGATGTTGCAATTGTGTTTGAACGCTTTCATGTTTGCTGCGCAGTAGAGAGGCAACAGAAAACCGCATGACGCTCAAGCCCAACACATCGCGCAAGGTCGGCAAGCCAAAGGCCGTTGCAAGCGAGAATTCGATCACGATTCCCATGCGTTATGGCGACGATCCCTATGTGTGGGCCTGCTGGCTTTATTACGAAGACGGCCTGACGCAGAGCGAGATTGCCGATGTCATGGGCATTTCGCGCGCAACCGTGAACAGCTATTTGGCGGAAGCACGCGATAAGGGTATCGTCAATATCTCTCTTGAGGCTGGACGACTGGAATCCCTGTCTGTGGCTCAGGAGTTGAAGCGCCATTTCGGCCTGACCGACTGCTTTATCATTCCGCATGATGACAATGCCCGTCCGCTGATTGATCGGCTCGGCGTTGCGGGCGCACATGCGCTTAACAAGGTTCTTAAATCCGGCGATACGCTTGCGGTTGCCTGGGGACGGACGGTGCTTTCGGTCTGCGAGCGGACCGCCATCAGCTCTTTGCAGGACATGACCGTCGTGCAGGCGACAGGCGGCACCACGGCGTCATTTCCCTATACGCCCGAACGTTGTGCGGCAGCACTTGCAGAAGCTGTTTCGGCACGCTGCGTGAATATTATGGCGCCCGCCATGGTGCGTTCGCAGCAGACGCGGGATGTGTTGCTCGAAGAGCCTTTGCTTCAGGAACAGTTTGCGACCCTTGAAACTGCCAATCGCATTCTCTTCGGTGTTTCGTCGCTGCGTTCCAATTCTACCATTCATACCAGCGGCTTTTTTGAATCGGTTTCTCTGCAGCAATATCTTGCAGCGGGCGCTGTCGGTGTTGTGGCAGGCCGTTTCATCGATGAGCGTGGGAAACCGGTTGCAGGTCCGCTTGATGAGCGGACAATCGGCATTTCACTGGATAAGCTGCGGCAGATTCATACGCGTATTGCGGTTGCAGGCGGTTTCGACAAGGTGCCAGCACTTCTGGCAGCGCTCCACGGCGGATTCATCAATGTGCTTGTGACCGATGCTGCGACGGGGCTCGGTATTCTGCGCGCCGATGGCGTCATTGATCTTGATGCGCGTCTTTCGCAGAAACCCAAGACCAATCAAGTTCCTACAGCCTTTCGCGTGCGAGTGAAGAAGCTCCTCAACAATCCGAACGAGGTGGTTGAGGAAATGCTCGACGGCATTGTTCGGGCCCATAGCAAATTCCTGCAGCCGATTGGTGGCTCTAATCGAGCTCTGGTGGCGCGGGATGGTCCGCGCCCCGGCAAGGTGGGGCTGGTGATTGGTGGTGGCGCAGGTCATGAGCCGTGCTTCGTTGGCTATGTGGGCAAGGGACTGGCTGATGCTGTTGCGGTCGGCAATGTCTTCTCATCGCCTCCGCCCGATCCGATTGTGCAGTGCGCGCTGGCAGCGTCCAACGGCGAAGGCGTGCTCTTCGTCTATGGCAATTATGCCGGTGACGTGATGAACTTTGAGATGGCAGCTGAAATAGCCGAGGAAAAAGGCGTCAGGATCAAGACGGTTCTGACCACCGATGATATCGCCTCATCACCAATCGATGACAAGGACGGACGCCGCGGCGTTGCAGGCAATTTCTTTGTCTTTAAAGTAGCAGGGGCTGCCTGCGACAAGGGCTTGTCGCTCGATGCCTGTGAGATCGTTACCCGCAAGGCCAATTCGCGGACTTATACGATCGGTGTGGCCCTTGAGCCGGGCTCATTGCCGCAAACCGGTCGGCATAATTTTGAAATCAGCCCCGAAGATATGGAAATCGGGGTTGGTATTCACGGCGAGCCGGGTGTATCGCGTGATCGCATTCGTCAGGCCGATGAAATCGTCGATGGCATCATGGACAGAATCTTCAACGAAATGAAGGCTGTTCCAGGTGATCGCGTTGCGGTTTTGGTTAATTCATTCGGAGCGACACCACTGATGGAACTTTATGTTCTCTATCGGCGTGTGGCGCAGCGACTTGAAGCCAAGAATATTCACATTGAAGCCAACTGGATCGGGCATTATTGCACGTCTCTGGATATGGTTGGAGCGTCGATATCAATCATGCATCTTGATCATGAGCTGTCGGACCTGCTGCTGCATCCATGTGAAACGGCAGGCCTCAAAATCAGCTAACGACTGTGTTTGGGTTCTATCGTTTCACTGTGCCTGAAACTAAATTAGCATATGCCATATGACGAGCGACGCGCGTTGCAGTTGTAAGGTTTGAGGAGAAAATCCATGTCGGAAACTGCGGCTCGTCGTCTTGCCCATATGTTTGATGCTGTGTCTGCGTCGCTTGAAGCGGAACGGGATCGGCTGTCCGAACTCGACGGCGCAATCGGTGACGGCGACCATGGAACGACAATGGCCTTGGGCTTTCAGGTCGTGCGCACTGAATTGTCGAAACTTAATCTTGATGAAACCGACATTTCGACGGTTCTCAATACAGCGGCGACCGCATTCATTAATGCGGTCGGTGCATCGACTGGGCCGCTTTATGCCACTGGCTTCCGCCGTGCAGCGCAGGCAACGGCAGGCCGCAACGATCTTGATCTGGCGACTTGTGCGACCATCATTGAGGCCATCGGCGTTGGCATTCGGGAGCGTGGCCAAGGACAGCGTGGCGACAAGACAATGCTCGATGCATGGCTACCTGCTGCTGAAGCCGCTCAAAGTGCGGTGAATGAAAATCAAAGCGCGAGCGAATTCTGGGATAATGTTGTCTCAGCCGCCTCAGCCGGTGCCAACACGACCCGATCAATGATTGCAGCCAAAGGACGTGCCGCGCGTCTTCGCGAGCGTTCGCTTGGACATATTGATCCAGGCGCTGCTTCCACAGTCATAATTCTACAAGCGATGGCCGATCGTTACGGTTATTAATACTCACCCAAGAAAATAGCTATCAATATGTGAAATCTACAAAACGATCGCGTGAAAGAGAATAATAAATCTGGTTATGAGACAGTCTTGTGCTTAACCAGATCCATATCGATTTAACTGGATGAACTTATGACTGCCCAACTCGATCCAAATCTGCTGAACGATTTGTCTTCCTTCGTACAGAAGCTCACCAATGACATAGAACCGCATCTTATTGAGTTGCGCCGAGATATTCATGCTCATCCGGAAACCGGATTTGACGTTGAGCGGACCGCAGGAGTTGTTACGCGCGAACTGGAAAGCTTAGGCATTGAACATCAAACAGGCATTGGTCGCACCGGTGTTGTCGGTCTGATTAAGGGTGGTCGTCCAGGACCGACTTTGATTATCCGCGCTGATATGGATGCGCTGCCAATCGAAGAACAAACAGGCCTTCCATTTGCCAGCGTTCATCCAGGTAAAATGCATGCTTGTGGTCATGACCTGCATACCGCAACACTGATCGGCATCGGCAAGGTTCTCAAAGATATTGCTCCGCGTCTGAGCGGTAATGTGAAGCTGATGTTCCAACCGGCGGAAGAAACGCAGGAGAGTGGAGCGCGTGCCATGATTGCCGATGGTGTTCTCGATGGGGTTGATTATGCTCTTGGCTTTCATAACCATCCTGATGAACAAACAGGCACATTTACGTTTGTCGAAGGTGTTGCGAACGGCTCATCTGACGAGTTTGATATTACAGTCCATGCCGCGTCTGGTCATGCCGCGCGTCCACATCTGGCTGTAGACCCGATCGTTGCTACAGCGCAGTTGATAACGCAGTTACAAACAATCGTATCGCGTGAGGTTGATCCAATGCTCGCAGCCGTTCTGACCATTGGTTCGATCCATGGTGGTCATACGCACAATATCATCCCGGATTCAGTATCAATCATGGGAACAGTGCGTTGTCAGGACCGCGAGGCGCGCAACATTATTGAAGCTGCCGTTCGTCGTATCTGTAGCGGGCTGGAAGCGTCATTGCGTGTGCGTTGCGAAATTAACTATGTGCGCGGTGTTCCATCGATGGTGTCTGATCCCTATCTAATCGAGACGACTGGTGCGGTTATTCGCGAGCATTATGGTGATGTGTTCTTCAAGCGCGGCGGAAGCTTGGGTTCTGAAGACTTTGCATTGGTTGGCGAACGAGTGCCATCGTTCCAGCTTGGCATTGGTGCCGCACAGGAAGGCCGCGACGACAAGCTGCATAATTCCGATTATCAGCCGGATGAGCGCTCTATTGCGAATGGTGTTGTGGCACTTTCATTGGCGGCAGCGCGTATTTTATCTTAGAATAAATTGGGCGGCTCTTTAGCCGCCCTTTTTCGTTAAGCGCAAAGATACTGGTTTGATAATGCGTGAATATGGTTGGTGCCAATACCACAGCAGCCACCAATAATGCCCGCACCGTTTCTGACCCAACGCTGCGCCCATGCACCATAGGCATCCGGATCAAGATCAGCGCGAATTTCGGTAACGGTTGCGTTCGCCTCTTCATCGCCTTGTTGCGATGGAAATGCATTGGCATAAACGCCAATCGGAATATCCTTGCCCAGTTCATCAAAGACCTGCTTTGCTGCAAGAATAGCTGCATCCATAACTTCAGGCATTGCGCAGTTGAAAAGCAGCGCTTCCGCTCCAAGTTCAGCCGCAAGCCGCGCACCATCAGCTACCGTTTCGCCTGAACGAAGCTGTGCCTCAGTCATTGCTTCTGGTGCAACATCATCGCGCAATGTGTAAGAAATCCAGAGAGGCTTTCCAGTTGCACGGATGGCTTCGTGTGCCGCTTTGACTTCGATGAGACTGCTCTGGGTTTCGGCAAGCCAGAGATCAACGGATGGTGCTAATCCATCCACCAATACATCAAGTAACTGACCTGCGCGGGCCGGATCGAAAAGCTCCGGCTGATACGATCCAAAAACAGGCGGCAATGATCCGGCGACTTTAACTTCACGGGTTGCTGCATCGGCTGCTTCGCGTGCAATCGTACCGGATAGAGCGGCAAGCTGGTGACCATCAGCTGCGAAACGCTCTTCTCCGATGTGAAAAGGAACCACTGCGTAACTGTTGGTGGTAATAACATCGGCACCTGCTGCGATATAGCCATCATGCACTTCGCGGACGTAGTGCGGAGCTTCGATAAGCGCGAGTGCTGACCATTCCGGCTGACGGAACGGCGCACCAACGCGCTCCAGTTCACGACCCATGCCACCATCAAGAATGACTGTCCTGCTGCTCATGCTTTTATGTCCTTGTTTATATCTGCTGCGATAGTAACGGCTGCGCGCTGCGCAATGATTTGGTCAAGCCAGCCCGGCTTCATTTGCGGAGCTGATGCCAGAAGCTTTGCGGTATAATTGTCATAGGGTGGGTTTAGTACGTCTGATTTTAAGCCATAACGCACCACCTTTCCTTGGTGCATGACGGCAATTTTGTCGGCTATCGCGCGAACAATTGCGAGATCATGCGTTATAAAGAGATAAGAGGTCTCTGTTTCGCTCTGCACGCGGCGCAACAGTTCTAGAATGCCCTCTGCCACCAATGGATCAAGAGCCGAAGTTGGTTCATCGCATAACAGCAATTTCGGGCGTGCAGCAAGCGCGCGCGCAATACAGACACGCTGTTTCTGACCGCCTGAGATTTCTGCCGGATACCGTTCAAGAAGGCTCTTTGGCAGTTCGGTGAGGTCCATCAACTCAGTAACCGACCTGCGCCGCGCATCGCGTGGCATTCCGAAATAAAACTGCAACGGTCTGCTGATGATGTCCGCTATGGTCCGGCGCGGGTTAAGCGCCAGATCGGGCAACTGGCTAATCATTTGGATATTGCGCAGCGTCTCTTTGGAGCGACGTTCCAGACTGGCGGGTAGTATTTCGCCATCGAAACGGATTTCGCCCGCTATTGGCTCAAGAAGTCCGCTTACGACGCGCGCAAGTGTTGACTTACCGGAACCGGATTCTCCCACGATAGCCAGCGTCTGGCCTTTTGCGAGATCAAGGGTAATGTCGGTGAGTACAGGTGTCGCCGGATTATAAGCAGCCGAGATGTTTGCAATGGAGAGCAGAGAAGTAGAGCTTTCTGCGCGGCCTTCGACTTCCTTTTGACGAATGGCCACAAGTTGGCGCGTATAATCTTCGCGCGGTGCATCAAAAATTTCGCGCACCGACCCTTGTTCTACTATTTTTCCGTGGCGCAAAACCATGATGTCATCGGCAATCTGCGCCACCACCGCCAGATCATGCGAAAT
This sequence comes from Brucella pseudogrignonensis, assembly GCF_032190615.1. Lineage (NCBI taxonomy): Bacteria > Pseudomonadati > Pseudomonadota > Alphaproteobacteria > Hyphomicrobiales > Brucellaceae > Brucella > Brucella pseudogrignonensis. Next base: position 280,609 of record NZ_JAVLAT010000003.1, on the reverse strand, counting down.
ATAAAGCGCTGCTGTTCTTGTCGTAGCAATTGCCTTCTTGATGGCGATCAACACCTCAATCTGGGTTGTCACATCAAGCGCGGTCGTCGGCTCGTCAAACACCACGAGATCAGGACTGGCACAAAGCGCCATTGCGGTCATGGCACGCTGAAGCTGACCACCCGATACCTGATGCGGATAGCGCTCGCCAAAACGTTGCGGATCAGGCAGGCCGAGTAGCGTGAACAGTTCAACTGCGCGGGCTTTCGCTTCACTGCGTTTCATCAGCCCATGCCAGATGGCGGCTTCTGCCACTTGATCAATCAGCTTATGCGCCGGATTAAACGCAGCCGCAGCCGATTGCGCAACATAGGCGATCTTGCTGCCGCGTAGTTTCTGCGTGCTTTTGCGGGAAAGTGACAGTATATCTTGCCCGTCGAGCGTAATTGTGCCGCCGGTGATCTGAAGTCCGCCACGTGCGAAACCGAGGGCAGCAAGGCCGACGGTTGATTTGCCAGCGCCAGATTCCCCGATCAGGCCAAGGACGCGGCCTTTTTTCAAGGTCAGATCAACCCCATCAACGACGAGGCCATCGTCGGAGCTTATCTGAAGACCAGTGATTTTCAGAAGTGGCTGCGTGTTCGGTTTATCCATTGTTTTGCGCGCCTCGTTTAAGGCTGGTCGTGCGCTGCAAAGTCCAGTCGACCACAAAATTCACGCTGATCGCAAGCAAAGCGATTGCGCTACCCGGAATAAGGGCAGCAAATACGCCGAACATCAGCCCGTCCTTGTTTTCCTTAACCAGACTTCCCCAATCGGCAATCGGCGGCTGAACACCGAGTCCTAGAAAAGAAAGGGTCGAAAGGAACAGGATGGAAAACACAAAACGCAACCCAAATTCTGCAAGCAGTGGTGACAATGCATTGGGCAGGACTTCGTGGAAGATGATCCAGCTTTTGCTTTCGCCGCGTAATCGCGCGATTTCGATATAATCGAGCACCACAATATCGGATGCGATGGCGCGGCTGACCCGGAAAACACGGGTTGCCTCCAGAACTGCGATAACTGCAATGAGAATGAGAATACTTTTTGGTAGAACAGCGAGCACGACGAGCGCAAAAATTAGCGTTGGTATTGCCATCAGCAAGTCGTTCCCACGCGAAAGAACCTGATCCGGCCAGCCGCGCGTGAGCGCTGCAAGAAAACCAAGTGGCACACCGAGTATAAATGCGAGAATTGTGGCTGCTGCGGCAATCGAAAGCGTCAGCCGCGTGCCCCATATGACGCGTGACAGGAGATCACGGCCAATATTATCGGTGCCGAGCAGCGCTTCGCGTGAAGGTCCCTGCCACACGCTGCCGACGACTTCCGAAATGGGATGCGGCGCAAGCCATTCCGCAAAAACTGCAACGAATAAAAAGAAGGCGATTCCGCCAAATCCGATCACGGCTAAGAGCTGGGAGCTTTTGTTGAACTTTTTCATCCTGAGTGCCTCAGCCGCGGATTGGTCAGAATGACGATGACATCAGCAATGATGTTAAGGCCAATGTAAACGGCTGCAAAAATAAGCCCGCAAGCCTGTACTACTGGCACATCACGTTTGGAAACGTGATCCACCATATATTGCCCCATGCCAGGATAAACGAAGATCACTTCGACAACGACCACACCGACAACCAAGTAGGCGAGGTTGAGCGCGATGACATTAATAACGGGTGAGAGTGCATTGGGTAGCGCATGTTTGAGGAGAATGCGCCATCGCGGCAGGCCTTTGAGCTGAGCAGTCTCAATATAGGGCGATGACATGACCGAAAGAAGCGAAGCGCGTGTCATGCGTACCATATGTCCGGTAACAGCGATCACGAGCGTCATGCAGGGTAGGGCGATCGCTGTCAGACGTTGCCAGCCGCTCATCGAAGGATTTACGATGGCGCTCGATGGTAAAAGACCAAGCGAAATCGCAAAATAGGCGATTAGAATATAGGCTACGAAAAACTCTGGCAGCGATATGGTGCTAAGCGTTGCGACCGCGATCCCACGATCAATCGCAGTTCCTGCATAAAGAACGGAAATGATACCCAGCAACAGGGCAATCGGTATTGCAAACAGCGCGGCCATTGCCGCGAGATAGAGCGTATTAGACAGGCGCGGCGCTATGCTTTTTGCAATGTCCTGCCGGTTGGAATAGCTACGGCCGAGATCACCCTGAACTGCATTGCCGAGCCACTCCGTATAACGCTGCATAGCCGGTCGCTGTAAGCCTAGCTCTTTGCGGATGTTTTCGACGGCTTGCGGTGTTGCCTGTTGCCCCAGCATTGCAGTGGCCACATCACCGGGCAATATTTGTGTTCCGGCAAAGATGACAACTGAAATAGCCCAGAGCAATACGACGCCCAGCAACAAGCGCTTGAAGATCAGTCCCGAAAGTGAGTTGCCGCGCAAAAAACCGAGGGAATATCTTCGATCGGAAATTGCGGCTTTATTGCTATCGCTGGGGAATTTGTCTGGTGACATATCTGTCATTGGCGGTCCGGACATAGTCGGTCAAAACGGGGGGGTGTCGCCGGTGTTACCCGTTCGACGCATCAATGCCAAGACCCTTGTGGTAAGCATTACCCCAAAAGCGGAATCGCCTTTGGGGAATGCAATGGTAGCAGAGATAATTATCCGTTATTGCATCTGCTATTCTTCAAGCCAGACTTTTTCAGCCAAACGATAGCCGCTCATATCACCGCCACCCGGCACAGAAACATAACCCTTCACCTTGCCGCTGGCGGCAGCAAGATTATCGGTAAAGACAGGGATCAGTTCTCCGCCATCTTCCACGATCAGGACCTGCATGTCGTGATAAATCTGTTTGCGCTTTGCTTCATCCAGCTCAACGCGGGATGCGGCAAGCAATTTGTCAAAAGTCTCGTTGCTCCAGCCGGTTTCGTTCCATGGAGCGCCAGTCTGAAGCAGCATCGAAAGCATCGCATCAGCAGTTGGGCGAACTGACCAGTTGGAAGCGACGAAAGGCTTTTTCAGCCAGACTTCATCCCAGTAACCATCGGATGGCACGCGCTCTACATCAATCGTGATGCCTGCTTTTGCAGCCGATGCCTGGTAAAGCTGTGCGGCATCTGCCGAGCCGGTAAAGCCGTTATCCGAAACGCTAAGCGGAATTGAACCGGAGAAGCCTGACTTTTTGAGATGAAATGCTGCCTTTTCAGGGTCATAAGCACGCTTTGGAACATCCTTGGAATAAAGCGGGTTCCATGACGGGATTGGGTGGTCGTTGCCAACCGCGCCGGTGCCGACGAGCAAACTTTTCTGTAGCTCTTCGCGGTCGATTGCATATTTGAGCGCTAGACGCAGATCATTGTTTTTCAACAGTTCTGAATCCGTGCGCATCGGGAAGCAATACATCGAGTTTTCCGGCGTACGCAGAATCTGGATGTCAGGACGCGCACTCAGATGGCTGACAAGACGCGGCTCAACAGCGTTGACGATATGTGCCTGGCCGCTCATCAGTGCTGCCATGCGCGCAGTTGTGTCGTCCATAGCGATGGTTTCTACCGAATCCACATTCGCACGATCAGGATGCCAGTAGTTTGGATTGCGGCGGGTTAAGGCGCGCACGCCCGGCTGGAAATCTTCGAGAATGAATGCGCCGGTGCCAATACCTTTGTCGAAGTCTTCGCCGTCAGGTCCGATGCCCAGATGATAATCGACGAAAGCTGCCGGAAAATCGACATTCCCCGCATTGAGCGTTACAGTCACCTCATGCGTGTCAGACGCTACAACGTCGGTGACGGCGAGAAGCACACCCTTGCCACCAGATTTAGTATCGTCACCACGATGATTATTGAGTGAGTAAACCACGTCCTTTGCAGTCAGCTCTTTCCCATTGTGGAAGGTCACGCCCTTGCGCAGGCGGAATACCCATTTGCTTGCATCGGCATTAGCTGGTTCCCAGCTTTCCACGAGAGCGCTCGTGAGCTTACCATCAGGACCAAGTTCTAGTAGCGTGTTGAAGAGCTGAAAGCCTACGGTGTACATGTAAGCCATCGTGTAGGATGCTGGATCCAGATGATCCGAGCTTGAAGCAGAATGCATAGCAATGACCAGATGGCCGCCTTTTTTGGGCTGTGCATCTTGTGCGCGTGCCTGTATGGGCAGCAGCAATCCTGATGCGGTCATCCCTAAACCAGCGGCGACCGCAGCTCCAGCTGACATGCTAAGAAATTGCCGCCGTGAAGGCTGCAGCGAAATGAGTGGGCTTTTCTGGTGGGGCATTTTTCACTTTAACGCTTAAAAGATGAACACGACTTTGAAGCCTTGTTAATCTCATTCGAGGAAATGCTCAACAAGCAATAAATAAAACGATATGGATTAAAAATTAAAATATTATTCCAGTTGGCCATTAATCGATGCTCCATACTGGAACCCGTTAAATCTTTTACGATGGTCGCGATTTATAAGGTAATTGGTATAATCAGCTATGGCCTCAGCATTTTAAAAATATTGCCGCCTATGTTGCGTTCGATCTCGATGATCGCGGCCTGCGCGCGCACAGAATTACCAGCATCATCCAGGGGAGGCGAAAAGGCTGCAATGGCAAGTTTGCCCGGAATAACTGCGACAAGTCCGCCGCCTACGCCGCTTTTTGCAGGCAGTCCCACCGTGTAAGCCCAGTCACCGGATGATGTGTAAAGGCCTTCCATTGTCATTTCCGCCAGCAATGGCGCGACATGTTTCTCCTCGATCACCCGTTCTTTTGTTACAGGATTTATGCCGCCGGCCGCGAGTGTCGCGCCCATCGTTGCAAGTTCAACACAGTCGACCAGTGTCGAACATTGGCGCGTATAGACATCAACCGCACGCATCGGATCGCTGTAGCAGGTGCCCGCACTGTAAAGCAGCCATGCAATGGCTCTGTTATGAAAATTCGTGTCCTGCTCCGAGCGGTTTACCTCATCGCTCAGCTCAATAGAACGTCCCGCAAATGCACTTTGTATGTGGAGGATATTATTCCAGCAACTCTCAGCATCATCACCTGGCACGAGGCTGGCTGCGGCTATCGCGCCCGCATTGACGAGCGGCGACAATGGCTTTCCATCGTGTAGCTCTAGTGCCTGAACCGAGTTGAAAGGCAAGCCCGTCGGGCTGTCGCCAAGCTTTTCTTTCACGGCATCCGCACCGATATTTTCCATCACCAGCGCAAGTGTAAAAACCTTGGATATGGATTCAAGCGCGAATTTATAGGCTGTGTCACCACGCTTAAAGCAGCGTCCATCAGCGGTGATTATAGCAATTCCAAACAAATCACTTGGTACTTTTGCGAGGAATGGAATATAATCAGCATTCTTTCCACCATAAGAGGCCATACCCGCCTTGTAGCCGGCATCAATTGCATTAATTAATTCTTGTGTCATGGCCCGCCCTCAAAAAATAATATTTAAAGAAAATATTAATTTTACAATGAAAGCAACATATATTTTTATATTAACTATAAAAGAGACGTTTAGGGCGAAGTTAAACTAGGTCAATGGTATTCTTTTAAAAATATAGGTATTGACATATTGTCATTGCTGAAACGTAATTTATTGTGCGGTTATAAATGGGCTTGATTGCGTCTTTGACGCGTTGGGAGATTCTAGGATGACGACGAGATCTATCAAAGCAACGTACAATGGCCTCGATGATGTTTACGCATCGCTGGAGCTTTCTGCTTGTCTGCCAAAGACAAAATTTCCAGACGAAGAACGCGATCCTCGAAATGTGTTTTCTGCCGTACGCGATGAGCTGATGCTTGATGGCAACTCTCGTCAGAACCTGGCAACATTCTGTCAGACATGGGTTGATGACGAAATTCGCCAGCTGATGGATCTGTCGATCGACAAGAATATGATCGACAAAGATGAATATCCACAGACCGCCGAAATTGAATCGCGCTGCGTGCACATGATAGCTGATCTGTGGAACTCGCCGGATGCTGAAAATACGCTAGGCTGTTCTACCACTGGTTCTTCGGAAGCTGCAATGCTTGGTGGTTTGGCGCTCAAATGGCAGTGGCGCAAAAGGCGGGCCGCAGCTGGAAAAGATACCAGTAAGCCAAATCTGATCTGCGGGCCCGTACAGATCTGTTGGCACAAATTCGCACGTTACTTTGATGTGGAACTGCGCGAAATTCCACTCGAAGGGGATCGTCTGATCATGAGTCCTGAGGAAGTTCTCAAGCGCGTTGACGAGAATACCATCGGCGTAGTGCCGACAATGGGCGTTACTTTTACCTGTCAGTATGAGCCGGTTAAAGCGGTCCATGATGCGCTTGATAAGTTACAGAAAGAAACCGGTCTCGACATTCCCATTCACGTTGATGGTGCAAGTGGTGGCTTTCTGGCGCCGTTCTGCGCATCGGAGATCGAGTGGGATTTTCGTCTGCCACGCGTCAAATCGATCAACGCCTCCGGGCATAAATTCGGTCTGGCTCCACTGGGGGCGGGTTGGGTTGTATGGCGAGAAGCCGCTGACCTGCCAGAAGAACTTATTTTCAATGTAAATTATCTTGGTGGCGATATGCCGACATTCGCATTGAACTTCTCGCGCCCCGGCGGCCAGATTATCGCACAGTATTACAATTTCCTGCGCTTAGGTCGTGAGGGCTACGCCAAAATTCACAATGCTTGCTACGCAACAGCCCAATATCTTGCAAGCGAGATCGGCAAAATCGGACCGTTCGAAATCATCTTCGATGGCGATAGCCAAAAGGGTATCCCGGCACTGGCCTGGAAACTGAAAAAAGACCAGGCGATTGGCGGTTATACGCTTTATGATCTTGCTGACAGGCTGAGAAGCCGCGGTTGGCAGGTGCCGGCCTATTCGATGCCAGCAAACCGGGAAGATCTGGTCGTGCAGCGCATTCTTGTTCGCCATGGCGTGAGCCGTGATCTTGCAAGCCTGCTGATTGATGACATCAAACGGTCTCTCGATTATTTTGATAAGCATCCGGTCAGCCAGCCATTGTCGGCGGAAGAGGCTGGCGGCTTCAACCACGGATAACTGAAAGCCTGCTGGATGTTTTCGGCAGGCTTATCTTTTAGCTTCATAAACATGCGCCTACCATCACGCATATTTATGATCTTGGTTGACGTGATAAATTACCTGACTTTTCAGGTGTCGACTTGGGCAGCATGCAGATACCTGACAGCCAATCGCTTACTCGTGTGCAACGCGCTCTTGAAATGGTGTGAATCCACATCAATCAGGCGCTCCCCTTTGGGAGAAATGCTATGGCGAATGCAAAGACAGCCACTCCGGCTAAACAATTATCAATGATAGGCTTTTTTGCCATTACCGCATCCATGGTCATGGCCGTCTATGAATATCCGACCTTTGCGACATCGGGTTTCAGTCTGGTATTTTTCCTGCTGCTGGGTGGAATTCTCTGGTTCATTCCTGTTGGGCTTTGCGCTGCAGAAATGGCAACCGTTGAAGGATGGGAAGAAGGCGGCGTCTTCGCCTGGGTTTCCAATACGCTCGGTGAAAGATGGGGCTTTGCCGCAATCTCGTTTTGTTATCTTGAGATTGCCATCGGCTTTCTGCCTATGCTCTATTTCGTATTGGGTGCGCTTTCCTATATTCTGAGTTGGCCTGCACTCAATCAAGATCCGGTCACAAAGACAATAGCGGCGCTGGTGATCCTCTGGGCGCTTGCGTTCACTCAACTTGGTGGAACCAAATATACGGCAATCATTGCCAAACTTGGTTTCTTTGCTGGAATTCTTCTTCCAGCACTCATTCTTGCAGCACTGGCGATCAGCTATCTTGCGAGTGGCGCACCACTTCAAATTGAAATGTCTGCGCAGACGTTTTTCCCCGACTTCACACAAATCGGTACTCTCGTCGTATTCGTGGCTTTTATCCTCAGCTACATGGGCGTCGAAGCATCGGCAACGCATGTCAACGAGATGGAAAATCCCGGCCGGGATTATCCAATTGCAATGATCATGTTAATGGTCGCTGCCATCGTTTTGAGCTCGATTGGTGGTCTATCGGTGGCTGCAACGATTCCGTCCAACGAAATTAATCTGTCATCGGGTGTTGTGCAGACCTTTAGCGCTTTGATCGGTCATTTTGGTCCGGGCTTTGAATGGACCGTCCGCATCATTGCTGCTCTGCTCCTGCTGGGCGTTCTTGCAGAAATCGCAGCATGGATTGTTGGGCCGTCACGCGGAATGCTGGTGACAGCACAGAAAGGTATCCTTCCTGCGCGCTTTGCAAAAGTGAACAAAAATGGCGTGCCGGTTGCGCTCGTTGTCGCTCAGCTGCTTCTGACATCTGTTGCGATTATAATTCTCACCAACACTGGTGGCGGCAGCAATATGTCGTTCCTGATCGCGCTCGCTCTGACTGTTGTGATTTATCTGTGCACCTATTTCCTTCTATTCCTCGGCTATATTCACCTCATCCTGAAGCAGCCGGAACTCAAAAGAACGTTCCGTGTTCCCGGCAATAACGGTTTCAGGATCGGTGTCGCTGTGGTTGGATTCCTCGTCTCACTCATAGCATTCTTCGTGTCGTTTTACCCGCCAACCTCAATCGGAGGGGAAACAGCCGACGAAACCTATGTGACATTGCTCGTCGTCTGCTTCCTCGTTGTGCTGGTGATCCCGTTTATCGTCTATGCACTGCACGACAAACGCGACAAGAAAACGAATGCCACTCTGGTGCCAATCAAAATGCACAATGCACCGGAAGGACATTTTTTCATGCATCCTCGTGCACGTTCACCACATCATGTGATTGTCGATGATGGCGCGTCGCACCACGCGAAAAAGGGCCTCTGATCCAGACTTGCAACAAAGAACTGGGCGTTTCTTCCCATCTACCACAACAGAAACGCCCTTTTCCAGCTTCCCATGTTCTCGTCTTTAAAAGGCAAACTTTTATGAAAATTTCTACCAATAAACCGAGCAATAGCCATTCTATTCTCGGAAAATCTCTGGCTACGCCGGCAATACGGTCCGATCAGTGGTTGACGGTTCTCTCAGAAGGGCGCTTTTGGGTAAACGGCGACAATAGCCGCATCGACACAATCCGACAGGTACTCGACGGCCTTGAAACAATCGAGCGGTTCTTCGCGTATCCCGGTAGCTCGGTGCTTAACAAACTGCATTCACGTTTGAATGATGGGGATGCGCGTGGCTTTTTGCGTGCGGCGCAAAATATCTCCACCAGCATCCTTTCCCAGAAATATATGGCTGATATTTCCGCATGGGATAACTGGGACGCAGATGACAGTCAGCCAGCGGAGCGACTTCCGCAGGCTATAAATCATATCGAACGAAAGCCCTATTTTGAAGTGCTTGCGGTCGTGCCACATATCACATCGCGCTGGCAACACATCGCCTATGAAGCGCGTTCCATTCGTCGCCCTGAAGACGAGTTCATTTATGAAACCGTCGTCGCCGGGAATGCAGAAGACGCATTGACTGCTATTCTGGTAAATCCTTCCATCACTTCGGTCGTTCTCTATGAAGGATTTGCGGCAAAGGCAGCCGAAACAAACCCTCTCATCACGGCGATTGCTGAAGTCATCGATCTGGGTGAAATCAAGGACGACAGCCGTCTGGCTCTGCGTACCGCACAAGCCATCAAAAAGATTCGACCCGAGCTCGACATCTACCTGCTCAGCGATCGCGAGATCGAACATCTTGCAGGAGATCCAGACAACGAAATATTTAGCCGACTATTCTATCAGGTTGAAGAGCCGCTTGAACTGCACCTCTCTATCCTTGAAGGCGTGCATAAGCGTTATCACACGCCTTTCTTCGACAATCTCAAGCATTATGCGGCGCGGCCAATCGCAACCTTCCATGCGCTGCCCATTGCGCGCGGAAAAGCGGTATTCAAGTCAAACTGGATACGCGACATGGGCGAGTTTTACGGGCCGAACCTGTTTCTCGCAGAAAGCTCTGCAACAACCGGCGGTCTCGACAGCTTGCTGGAGCCCACTGGCAATATTAAGGAGGCACAGGAACTGGCAGCCCGCGCTTTTGGGGCGGATCATGTCTTCTTCGTGACCAATGGCACCTCGACCAGCAACAAGATGGTTCTGCAGGCCCTGCTTGCGCCGGGGGATATCGTTATCATCGACCGGAATTGCCACAAATCCCACCACTATGGCTGCGTCCTTGCCGGTGCACAACCCTATTATGTGGAAGCCTTTCCACTCACCGAATATTCGATGTATGGCGCAGTTTCCATCAATACAATCAAGCAGGCTTTGTTGACACTTCGTGCTGAAGGACAGCTTGATCGTGTCAAAATGATCGATCTGACCAATTGTACATTTGACGGACATGTCTACAACACACGACGCGTCATGGAAGAATGTCTGGCGATCAAGCCTGATCTAGTTTTCCTCTGGGATGAAGCTTGGTTTGGCTTTGCTCATTGGTCGCCTTTCCTGCGGCAGAGAACGGCAATGGGTGCTGCGCAGACCCTGGAATCTTACCTTGCAACACCGGAAGCAAAGAAGGCCTGGCAGGATCAGCAGAAAGAGCTGGGTGAAAGCCCGTCTGACGATGTGCTGCTCAATACACGTTTGATACCCGACCCCGATGCTGTGCGTCTGCGCGTCTATCAGACCAATTCCATCCACAAGTCCATGTCAGCGCTGCGTCAAGGATCGGTGATTTTGGTGCGTGACGTCGAATTCAAGGATGTGGAAGCACAGTTCCACGAAGCCGTTTTCACCCACGCATCGACCAGCCCGAATTTGCAGATCATTGCCAGCCTTGATGTTGCACGCCGCCAGATGGAGCTTGAAGGCTATGGTCTTGTATCCAATGCCCTTCAAATTGCATTGGAAATCCGCAGGCAGATCAACAGCCATCCACTGATCTCCAAATATTTCCGCGTCCTGAATAACGCTGAAATGGTGCCCGCCGCGTTTCGCGTATCGAACGTAACTGACTTCAACGATGCGTCGCTGACCTGGGCTGATGCGGTAAAAGCAGTGCGTGACGACGAGTTTCTGCTGGACCCTAGCCGTATGACGCTAAGCTGTGGCGAGGCCGGTTTTGACGGAACCAGCTTCAAGAATATGCTGGCGGACCGCTTTAACATTCAGGTCAACAAGACGTCGCGCAACAGCATTCTGTTGCAGTCCAATATCAACAATTCCCGCAGCGATGTTGCTTTGCTGGTGCGCGTCTTGCTCGAAATCTCGCAGGAGATTGAGGCAAACTTGAAGGAAGGCGGTCAGGCTCGTGCCCGCAGCTTCGCAGAAAAGGTCACAACCCTCGTCAAGGATTTTCCGCACCTCCCGAACTTTAGCAAATTCGACGATATGTATCGTGACAATCCAAAGTCTGCGACGCTCAATGGCGACATTCGCAGCGCGTTCTATGATGCCTATAAGAAAGCTCAGTGCGAGTTTATCCCTCTTCATGACCAAGCCGTTGACGAACGTCTTGAAAAGGGTCCTGCGCTTGTGTCGGCTAACTTCGTCATTCCTTATCCGCCGGGTTTTCCGATCATGGTTCCAGGTCAGGTCATCACGCGGGAGATCATCGAATTTATGCGCAAACTTGATGTCAAGGAAATCCATGGATACGACAAGGCAATCGGTTTGAAGGTCCTCAAACGCAGCTGATAACGCAAGAACTTAGAGGCGTCTGCTCTCAAAGAGTGCAGGCGCTTTCGTGAAAGGAACGCCGGAAAAATGCACCTTCTGTCTGAAGCGCTGCGTTTTTTCAGCCGCTATTGGATCAGAAAGAAACACAATGCACGTGTTTGAATGGATAGGTGACGTCCTCCGATCGGCGCCTGAGCTGGCGATATTTCTCGCGCTTGCGGTCGGATTTTGGATTGGTGCTTTGAAATTTGGCTCGATTAGTCTCGGGTCTGTTACTGGTACCTTGCTGGTGGGAGTATTGATTGGCCAGTTGGGCATTGAAATTTCGCCGCAGATAAAATCCATTTTCTTCATTATGTTTCTATTTGCAGTCGGCTTCGGTGTGGGCCCGCAATTTGTGCGCGGTATCGCAAGCGATGGCCTTCCCCAGGCGATTTTTGCCGTCGTTGTTTCCTGCCTGTGTCTTGGCTCAGTGTATTTCGCAGCTGTTGTTGCAGGCTACGGTCCCGGTTCGGCAATTGGACTTCTAGCGGGCTCGCAAACCATTTCTGCGTCGATTGGCATGGCAACAGATGCGCTCAACAGATCAGGTCTCAGCCCAACGGAAATCAGCGAGCAACTCAATGCAATCCCTGTCGCCTATGCTGTTACCTATCTTTTCGGGACCGTTGGCACGGGGCTGATCATCGCGTTTCTTGGACCCAAGTTGCTTCGGGTAAATCTCGAGGAAGAATGCCAGCGTTACGAGCGAGAGATGTCAGCGGGTACACCGGAGGGTGGGATTGAAACCGCATGGCATCAATATATCGTCCGCTCCTTCCGTCTGACTGTTCCAGGCATTATTGCGGGAAAAACTGTCGGTGAAGCCGAAAAGATGGCGGGCGCACGGATTTTTCTCGAGCGGCTGCGTCGGGACGGCAGGATTATCTCCTTCGACGATGATACGATGCTTGAAACCGGCGATATTGTCGCTGTATCTGGCCCCCACGATGCGATGGTTGAGTGGTCCAATAGAGCCAACGAAGTTGCAGATCGTGAACTCCTCGATATCCCGATTGAGACAATGGATGTTGTCATAACCAACAAGCGACTGCATGGACGCACGCTGATTGCTCTCTCGCATGAGCCGTTCGCGCGTGGGGTCTATATCAATCGTATCCGGCGCGGTTCGATGAATGTCGATGTACCCGTTCAGGCACAAAGCAAGGTATATCGCGGCGATATCGTTAGTTTGACGGGCAGTCAGAAACACATCGAAGCGCTCATTGCGGAGATTGGCTACGCCGATAGACCGACCAGTACAACCGACATGGTGCTGGTTGGATCTGGTATTGTTATTGGTGGTCTGCTGGGGTCGATTGTTCTTCCCATCGGAGGCGTTCCTATTACCTTGTCAACGTCTGGTGGGGCACTTATTGCGGGTTTGATCTTTGGCTGGTTACGTAGTTTTACACCAAAGATGGGCAATGTTCCGACCGCGACGGTCTGGTTCATGAATACGGTGGGTCTGAATATCTTCATCGCTGTTGTCGGCATATCGGCAGGCCCAACATTTATCGCGGGTCTGCGTGAAGTTGGCTTTGAAATGTTCCTTTGGGGATTGTTTGCAACATCGGTTCCAATGTTGCTGGCGCCTTTGATTGGGAAGTATATTTTCCGCTTTGATCCCGCGATTAATCTTGGTTGTTGCGGCGGTGCCCGAACCAGTACAGCATCTGCTGCAATGGTGTCGGAAGCCGCAAAAAGCAACGTCCCGATGCTGGGCTATACCGTCCCTTATGCAATTAGCAACACGCTGTTGACCTTGTGGGGTATGGTCGTCGTCTTGCTAACGGTCTGACACGGTTTTCGGGAAAATACACATCAAAATAGGTGATAAGAGCGGCGATCTTGTCCAGTCAGATCGAAATGTGCTCCAGTAAAAGCAAAAATACACGTGTTATCTTTAAAAGATCGCGAATGAATTCATTCACGATCTTAATGTTTTGATTTTCCAACTTCATCGTTAATGTTGACAATATTATTCAATTTTAGAGAAAAATCACCGCGATGGAATTAGTGCGACATTTCGCAGCAACATTGGATGTGAATTTCGTAATGCTTATATTTAATATTTGATAGATAGTATGAATGGGGCACTTTGATTCATAAAAATCTATCTATTAGAGCCCTTTTTGTTGATTATCTGCGGATCAGATAAATAAAAACTAAGGTGGGGCTCATTGTGGTTAATGATCTGGTAGTCGATCTTTCACGAATTCAGTTTGCGGCGACAGCACTATATCACTTTCTGTTCGTCCCATTAACCTTGGGATTGACCATATTGGTCGCCATCATGGAGACGGTATATGTAACGACAGGCCGCGAAGTTTATCGCCGCATGACCCAGTTCTGGGGAAAGCTGTTGCTGATTAACTTCGCACTGGGTGTTGCGACCGGCCTCACCATGGAATTCCAGTTTGGTATGAACTGGTCATTCTATTCGAGCTTTGTCGGTGATGCTTTCGGTACGGCACTGGCGATTGAGGGCCTGATGGCATTCTTTATGGAATCCACGTTCCTTGGCTTGATGGTTTTTGGCTGGGATCGCCTCACCAAAATGCAGCATCTGGTCGTCACCTACCTTGTGGCCCTTGGCTCAAACCTTTCAGCATTGTGGATCCTTGTGGCCAACAGCTTCATGCAAAGCCCGAAAGGTGCAGACTTTAATCCAGTCACCATGCGTATGGAGCTGAGCAGCTTCTTCGACATGTTTTTCAACCCGGATGCACAGGCGAAATTCGTGCATACGGTGCTTGCGGGTTATGTGACGGCGGCAATTTTTGTCTGTGGCGTCAGCGCATTTTACATGTTGCGCAATCGCCATATGGACGTTGCCAAGCGTTCGTTCCGTATTGCTGCACTCTTTGGCGTACTCGGAACGGGTGGCGTTCTGACCCTCGGTGATGCGCTCGGCTTCGTTGGTGCGCATGCGCAACCAACCAAGCTTGTGGCAATGGAAGCGCTTTGGGAAACTGAAGAAGCGCCAATGTCATTCAACGCAATTGCCTTTCCTTCGCAAAGCGAGCAGAAAAACCTCTTCGCCATCAAGATACCGGCTATGCTGTCTATTCTTGTGACGCACTCGCTTGAAGGGACGGTGCCTGCGGCCGACGTCTTGGAGGAGCGTGCGAAAACGCGCATTCGAAACGGTATTCCAGCGATTGAAGCCATGCAGGTGCTTAGTTCGAATCCAACGGATCCTGCAGCGCTGGCCAAGTTTGATGCCCATAAGGATGATCTTGGCTATGGCTTCCTGGTTCAGCGTTATGCGCCCGATGGCGACATTACGCGGATCACGGATGCAGAAATTGATAAAGCTGCAAAAGATACCATTCCAGAAGTCTGGATCATTTTCTGGGCTTTCCGTGCCATGGTGGGTCTGGGTCTTTTGATGCTGGGCTACTTTGTCTTGTCCTTCATCTTAACACTGACTAATTCCGTTCACCATTATCGTTGGTTCCTGCGCGCCTCGGTCTGGATGATCCCTGTGCCGTTCATAGCCTGTGAAATGGGCTGGCTGGTGGCAGAGGTCGGACGACAGCCATGGACAGTCTATGAAGTCTTGCCGACATGGCTTTCGGCCTCAACGCATACGGTTGCCTATATGATCGTGTCTCTGTCGGGCTTTATCCTGCTCTACACAATCTTCGCTATCATTGAGCTGTTTCTCATGCTGCATTTCATCCGCAAAGGACCGGATGCATCAGAAACAACCGCCCCTGCAACTGCACCAGCTCCGGCTGCGGCTTATTAATCGGGAGATATTTCATGGATATTTATCTCGTACTTCAACTTGTATGGTGGTTGCTACTTGGTGTTCTGCTGATGGGCCTCGCCATCATGGTCGGCATGGATATGGGCGTTGGCACATTGCTGCGCTATGTGGGGCGCACCGATACAGAACGGCGTGTCGCGCTCAACATTATCGGCCCGCATTGGGATGGAAATCAGGTCTGGTTTATTCTTGGTGGCGGTGCAATTTTCGCAGCATGGCCTTTGGTCTACGCAACCGCATTCTCGGGCTTTTACATCGTTATGCTGGTCTTGCTGTTCAGCATGATCGTCCGTCCGCTGGGCTTTGAATATCGCAGTAAGATGCCATCTCTACGTTGGAGAAACGCATGGGACTGGACGCTGTTCGTTTCCGGTTTTGTGCCGATGCTGGTGTTTGGTGCGGCTTTCGGCAATGTCATTCAGGGTGTGCCGTTCAACTTCGACTGGCGGATGACATCCTATTATACCGGCAGCTTCATTGAACTGTTCAATCCATTTGCAATCCTGTGTGGTCTGCTTTCTGTTTCGCTGTCGATCTATATGGGCGGCGCGATGCTGATGAGCGGCGGCGTTGGCAATCTCGCAGATCGTGCGCGAAAAGCTTCGCTATTCGGCGGTATACTGGCACTGGTTCTGTTCACAATTGGTGGATTTTGGGTGTCGGGCATGGATGGTTATCAGATCGTCCAGGGCCCTAATCCCGGCGTTCCACAAACCCCTCTTCATCAGGTCGTTGAGCGCACACCGGGTGCTCTTTTGTCAAACTTCCATGAGTATTCCGTTTTGTGGATTGTTCCAGTGCTGACATATATCGGTGCCGTTCTGGGGCTCGTCGCCCTGTTTGCCCGCAAGGCCTTGCTTGGGTGGTGGCTTGGGGCCATTGCATGGATTGGGGTTATCGGCACTGCTGGTGCTGCCATGTTCCCGTTCATGATGCCGTCGAGCACTAATCCTTCACATAGCCTGACAGTTTGGAACTCTGGCTCCAGCGAGCTGACACTGATGTGGATGTTGGGTTTCACCGTTATCTTCATGCCTTTGATCGTCATGTATACGAGCTGGGCTTTCTGGGTGATGCGCGGTAAGGTCGATCCTGATCATGTCGAGACGTCGCACCACGCATTTTAAGGAGAGCAAGATGACTGTATTCTGGCGTTTTGTGGTGGCAATGATCATCGCAGTCATTGCGATCCTTATTGGCATCATCCTTGGTGATTACGGCCCTTGGTATCTCTCTTGGTTGCTCGGCACCGGATTTATGATCCTTGTTGCAGCGCTCGGTGGTGTTCTTTTTGAAGAACAGGACGATGCAGCAAGCCAAAAACGGCGCGGTGAAGATACACAGAAGTCGAAGACATCTCAGCGACATCTCGAATATTGAGGGCTTCGATTTTTTACTGAGTATCCCATACGGAGGATCACTCCGTATGGCTTATACGGGGCGTGATGCAGTGTTTTTATCCAATAAGTGCATAAGCTTCGCCTCCGTTTTTTGATTTTATAGGGCATGTTTTCAGATGCTGCTTCAGCGTGTCGGATTCTGCTTTGAGGGGAAAAGCTTATGGCGTCTGGTCTTTCACGTCGTGATTTTATCAAGCTTGGCACGTTTGCCGGTATCACTGTCATGCTTGGACGCGTTCCAACTGCAAATGCTCTGGAAGTGCACTCCGGCCCGACATCAACCGACTGGATCGGTAAGGATGGTAAGGCACGTTTCCGCTGGGATGGTGTGCGCAAAGTAACCGGACAAAAGAACTTTGCCCGTGATTATCGCGCACGTGACATTCCCGGCTGGCCGAAACAACAAAGCCATGCCTTCATGATCAAGGCGACCCAGGCGGATCGCACATTCGAAGGCATTGACCTTTCCATTCTGAGCGCTGATCTGCAGCCGGACAAAGTTTTGCTTCAGGAGGATCTTGTTCGTGACGGGCTGAATATCCCGCAAGACACGAATATGGGCAAAGGCTTCTACGGCTATAATATCCTTGTCCCGAAAGGTGAAACGCCCCCTATATTGGGTCATCCGGTTGCAATTCTGATCTACAAGGATTTTGATCGTTTTGATGCCGCAAAACGACAGCTGCGGTTCGAGGATCGGGCCGTCATTTATGGCGAAAAAACTGGCCCTAAGCCACCGGCAAATTATGGAGCTGCGCGCTATGTGCGGATTGGTGGTGAAACACCGTATGATGCGTCGGTTTTTTCTCCTTATCAGGATGCCGGTATTAAAGGCGGATTTGACGGCAACACTCCTGTCTGGCCGCCTTATGCGCCGGATAAGGCAATTTCCATTCCACCGATTGTCCGGAAAGATCGCGGCGGCGGCTTTATCGAAGCTTTGCATCGGGCAGAAGAAAAGCCTGATACGCAAGGTATAGCAATGGACTATGCGAAGAGCATATCAGACGAGGTGGAAGCCGCGCGCAACAACCCTGACAAAATCGTACTGGAACGCCATGGCTTTTCGCAGTCAATTGATCCATGCGCAATGGAGCCAGACAATTGTAATGCCTGGTATGATGCCTCCACAAAGACCATGCATGTGATGACGGCAACCCAATCGCCAGCGGGTATCGTCAACGCTGTGGCAATGCTTGCAAAAAACAACAAGCTCTTTCCGGTTGAGAAGATTGTTTTGTTAACAGGCTCAACGGTTGGCTATGGTTCAAAAGATTACTCGGTCTTTCCGTTCTATGCGATGGCAGCGTGTTTTTATGGAGAGGGTCATGCGATCCGTATGGCCAACGACCGTTATGAACAATTTCAGATGGGCATGAAACGCCATTCTGTCGAGATGGATGTTTCGATCACGGCTGATCGAAAGACCGGAAAATTCGAGATTCTAAAGGGATTTTATAATTGCAACGGCGGCGGACGTGAAAACCTGTCGGTTGCGGTTTCCCATGTGGCCGCACGCGGTGCCCAATCAATCTATTATTTCCCAAAATCCGACCTGACGGCGCTTGCCATGGCAACACCGGCCGTCGAGGCGGGTTCGATGCGTGGTTTTGGCTCCCTGCAATCAATGGCCATTACCGAACTTCTGGTTGATGAACTGGCCAGTGAACTAAAGATTGATCCGATAGAATTGCGTCGCCGCAATGCTATTCTGGAAGGTTATCCCAACACGCAAGGCGGCATTATTGCTGGCGATCCACGCAATGTGGAAATGCTCAATCTCGCCGAAAAGCACCCCATCTGGCAAAACCGCGAAAAAGCCAAAGCTGAATACGAAGCCGCCAATCCGGGCAAACTCTATGGGGTTGGCTTTGCTCAGGTTCAGCAGGTTTATGGCTCAAGCGGTGTTCCAACGGCTCTCGTGCTTGAGTTTGATGCAAATGGCAAACTGACCATGCGCCATTGCGTGCAGGAGATCGGGACGGGCGGCACGACGGCACAGCAAGTGATGGTCTGGCAAGCGCTCGGCAAGGCGCCCGATGTGGTTGATTTCGGTGTGACGGAATTCGAACAGCTTCCGCTGCACACAAGCTATGCCGGTCAAAAAGAACAGGACGAATTGTCAAAAACCGATCCATACTGGACACCCGCGCTGATACCGGACATGAGCTCATCGAGCGGTGTTTATTATATCGGCTTCGGCACGCGCCAGGCGGGGCGTTTCCTGCTGGAAAACAGTCTTTGGCCTGCTGCTAAAGCGCTTTGGAGTGAAGGCGTTGGCGGGGGTGCCATCGCAAGCCTCAATGTTGAACTCTCCGACATCCGTGTCGGTCCGGATGGCATCGGGGGAGGCGGGATGACGCCAATCCCGTTTGAGCGCCTTGCCAAAAAAGCTCATGAAATGGGACTGATCACCGGTGTTGCAGTCCATGCTTACAGCAGCTGGCAATGGTCGCGTGCAGATTTTGACATTCCAACTGTGGGGGAGAAAAATCTGCCGCTTGATGCGCTTGCAGTGAAATATGGCGACGGCGCTTCTGATGAGCTCAAAAGCCGTATGACAACAGCAGGCTATGACTTCATCAAACGCAAGATTGCTTATTATCCGCCGACAAAGCGCGCAGGTGCAGATCCGACAACCGTGACACCAGCGGCCTGTCTCGTCGAAGTCAACGTGAATACCTTCACCGGCCAGGTTCAGGTGATGCGCCATCACATGATGATGGCACCGGGCACCATGATTGTGCCGGAGCTTGTGTCGGGGCAGATACAAGGCGGCACGGCGATGGGTATTGGGCATGCTCTAATGGAAGAAATGCCGCTTTATGAAGATGGCCCGGGCAACGGCACATGGAACTTTAACCGCTATACATTGCCGCGTGCCAAGGACGTCGCAGTCTGGAACCAGACAACAGATTATCTGCCTCCACTTTCAGAGACCTCACCACCAAAAGGCATGGCAGAACTGGGCATGATCCCGATCCTGCCGGCAACCAGCAACGCCATTACGCATGCCACCGGCAAACGTTTCTATGAATTTCCGATTACTCCGGAAAAAGTAAAAAGGGCCTTATCATGAGCATCGAAAAACGCCCACTTTCTCTTACCATCAATGGCAAGACCATTGGCCCTGTAGAGGTGCCTGTCGGTATGCCCATGATCGATTTCCTGCACGAATATCTTGATTTAACAGGCACGCATTTTGGTTGCGGACAAGGCATCTGCCATGCGTGCACCATTGTCGAGGTACAAAAGGATGGTACGCGCACGGAAAGCCGCACCTGCATCTATGATGCCCATTTCTTTAATGGAAAATCGATTATCACAATCGAAGGTCAGGCCGAAACCGATGCTGATGGCAAGGTTACAAAGCTGACGCCGATCCAGCAGGCTTTCATCGATAATTTCTCATTCCAGTGTGGCTATTGCACGCCCGGATTTGTGGCTGGTGCAACAGTTTTCATCGATCAGCTTAAACGCCAGCCTGTCAAACGTGCCGATCTTGAAGGCGCGATTGAAGAGGCGCTGGATGTTCATATCTGCCGCTGCACAGGCTATGTGCGTTATTACGAAGCCATCCGCGATGTGGCGCTTGCCACACCCGGTTGCGTGATCGGATAGGAGGAAAAGCGATGAAAAGCCACAGATTGCGCAATTCGATCTTAGCCATCATCGTGTTGGGTGCCCTTGTTGCGCTTCCCATCCTGTTTGGTCTTTTTCGACAATCCAGTGTTGCACCGCAAGCTCAACAGCCCTTGTCGGCGGAGCAAATGCAAAGCCTCATTCCGCGCGGGCGCGAGCTGGCCCTGGCAGGTGACTGCTTTGGCTGTCATTCGCTACCTGAAGGACCAATGGCCGCTGGCGGCGTGCCCATTCCAACGCCTTTTGGAACGGTTTACTCGACCAATATTACGCCGGATAAAGAATTTGGCATCGGTAATTATACGCGTGCAGATTTCCATCGGGCTTTGCGTGACGGTATCGCGGCGGGCAAAGGCAATCTCTATCCGGCGATGCCTTATGTTTACACGCATATTACCACGCCAGATGATCTTGATGCGCTCTATGCCTATATGATGAGCATTCCAGCCTTGCCGGTGGCCAACAAGGATAATACCGGCGTTTTCATGCTGCCGGTGCGACCTTTCCTCAATTTCTGGACGCTGCTGAACTTCCCCAACCGTGAGGTTCCGAACAATCCGCTGCGTTCAGCGGAATGGAACCGCGGTGCTTATCTGGTTGAAGGGCTGGCGCATTGTGGCGCGTGCCACTCTCCGCGCAATATCATGATGGGCGTAGATTTCTTCCGCTCGCTGCAAGGTGGTGAAGTTGATGGACTGGCTGTTCCCAACATCACAGCAGCGGCACTCACGAAGCATGGCTTCGATGTTAAGACGCTTAGCCAGTATCTTTCAACCGGTATCGCACCGCAGGGCACGTCATTTGCCGGTATGAATACAGTGACGCATTTTTCTACCAGCGTCATGGAACCGGACGATGTCAAGGCAGTCGCCACTTATCTGCTGACGGATGATGAAGGCAATATTGCCCAAGCTTCACCGGCGCCCGAGCCCTTGCCCCAAGCAGAGAATGCGCAGCCGGGGAGCGTAATGGATCAAGGTCGGCTGGCCTATATTTCCTCCTGTTCAGGCTGTCATGGAATGAACGGGGAAGGCATCCCCAACGTCGCACCCGCTATGAAGGGGAACGCCACGCTGGCAATGGATAATGCGCAAACACTGATCAAAGTGGTTCTGAACGGTATTCCGACACAGACATTCGCCAATGGCCAACGCATGTATGCGATGCCGCCATTTGCACACGTCATAGAGGATTCCGAGATCGCAGCACTTATCAGCTGGATGAGAGCCGAATGGGGTGGACAGGCTACACCTGTGACGCCCGAGCAGGTTAGCGCTCAGGAAACAGCCGTTGATTGAGATAGATAGGCCGGGCTGAAGAAACTCAGTCCGGCTTATACGGAATTAAATGCATTTTTAAGGCGTAATCGAATCAACCCCAGGGGGGAATGATGAGTTTGAATATTTCACGTCGCAATTTTATGAAACTGGGAACAATCGCCGGCATCACAGTGATGCTTGGGAGGCTACCAGTGGCTCATGCATTGGAAGTCCAGTCAGGACCAAGCCCATCAGACTGGATTGGAACGGACGGTCATGCCCGTTATCGATGGGATGCTATTCGTAAAGTCACTGGCGAGAAAACCTTCTCGCGCGATTATCGCGCCCGCGATCTCGAAGGCTGGCCCAAAGAACAAGCCCATGCTTTTTTCATCAAAGCAACGGATGCAAAACGAGCCTTTGAGGGCGTTGATCTGACCATATTAGGGGCTGATCTTCAACCTGATCGTCTGGTTCTGCATGAAGACTTTGAAGCCGATGGCTTGACAGCACCATACGCAGAAGGTCTGGCCGACGAATTTTACGGTAAAACTATTCTGCTGCCAAAGGGCCAGACTGCACCACTTCTGGGACAGCCAGTAGCGCTACTTGTCTACCATGACTTTGATCGTTTTGATGCCGCAAAGCGTCTTTTACGGTTTGAAACCAGCATTGTGAAATATGGCGCAGAAACGGGCGTTAAATCGCCAGCCAATTACGGTGCAGCGCGTTATGTTCGCATCGGCGGTGATACACCGTCTGCATCATCGGCTTATTCGCCGATACAGGATGCGGTGATATTTGGCGGTTTCGATGGTGATACACCAACTTGGCCATCAGAAAGTACAACCGGCGTTTTCGTGCCTGCTTCTGTGCTGACCAAGCATCGCGGCGGCGGCGGGGTGCGCGATCCGGAAGAAGTCGCACGCGAGACCTATGAACCCATGCGGCGCGGTATGAACGCCGCCGAAGATATCGCCAAAGCCATCGAAGAGGCGCGTAAAGACGACACCAAGTTTGTGCTTGAACGGCACGGCTTTTCGCAATCCATTGATCCGAGTGCAATGGAGCCGGACAACGGCAATGCGTGGTATGATGCGAAGTCGAAAACGCTGCACCTGATTGTCGCTGCGCAATCGCCTTATGAGGTTGCACGTGTTGCTGCCGCAATGGTCAAGGACAATAAGCGTTTCCCCGTTGAGACGATCAAGCTGTTAACGGGAACCACAGTCGGCTACGGATCAAAAGATCACTCAATCTTTCCGTTTTATGCGATTGCCGCCTGCTTTTACGGTGATGGATTGCCGGTACGTCTGGCAAATGATCGCTATGAGCAGTTTCAGCTTGGTCTGAAGCGACACTCTATCGAAATGGACGTAACAATTGTTGCTGATCGCAAGACCGGCAAGTTTGAAATCATGAAGGGTTTCTATAATTGTAATGGCGGCGGACGCGCCAATTTCTCATTCTCGGTGGCACAGGTCGCTGCAACCGCCGCGCAGTCGATCTATTACTTTCCAAAATCAGACCTCACTTCCATAGCACTTGCGACACCTGCTGTAGAAGCAGGGTCGATGCGTGGCTACGGCACCATTCAGGTGATGAGCATCACCGAACTGATGGTCGATGAAATCGCAGCCGAGCTTGGCATTGATCCTGTTGAGCTTCGCCTTCGCAATGCTATGCGTGCGGGTGACGAAAATACGCAAGGTGCGCAACCTTTGGGTGATTTGCGCAATGTGGAAATGCTCGAACTTGTGGCTAAAAATCCACTATGGGTCAATCGCGAACAAGCCAAGTCAGATTATGACAAAGCCAATCCCGGCCGACTTTATGGCGTAGGTTTTGCGCAGGTTCAGAAAGACTATGGGTCGGGTGCGGATACTTCTGCACTTACACTCGAATTTGATACAAATGGCAAATTGACCATGCGCCATTGCGTGCAGGAAATTGGCACAGGGGCCACCACCGCGCAGCAGGTGATGGTACGAAACCTGTTGGGCAAAGTGCCAGATGTGGTCGAATTTGGTGTGACCGATTTTGCCGAATTGCCGATGGTGAGCAACTGGTCGCCTTACACGACTACGCAGGAACAGCAGGACGAGTTGCAAAAAGACCCGTTCTGGGTTCCCAATGCACTGCCGCCGATGAGTGCTTCCAATAGCGCTTATTTTCTGGGCTTTGGAACACAACAGGCAGCGCGTTTCCTCTTTGAGAATACATTCTGGCCAGCAGCAAAAGCCATCTGGAGTGAAGGTGCATCTGGTGGACAAATTGCCAGTGGCGTTGTCACTCTAAGCGATCTGCGTGTAACAGGAGGCGGCATCGGTGGTGGCGGCATGGAAACGTTATCCTTTGAACGTCTTGCTCGCAAAGCCCATGAAATGGGTTTGGTGACGGGCGTTTCACTTCACTGTTTCAGCCGTTGGGAATGGGCAACTGCCAAATTCGATATACCTGTTATTGGCATGCGCGAACTGCCTGTCGATCTTCTCTCCGTTCGCTATGGTGACGGTGCCTCAGCGGAGCTTAAAAGCCGCATGACCACAGGCGGTTATGATTTCATCAAACGAAGCAGCGTTTATTTTCCGCCAGTACAGCGCAACAATGCGGGTGTCACCACCTATACGCCAGCGGCATGTATCGTCGAACTCAACGTGAATAGCTTCACCGGCGAAGTCGAAATCATGAAGCATCACAGCATCCTTGATCCGGGCAATATTATCGTTCCCGCGTTGGTTTCTGGTCAACAACAGGGTGGTGTGGCGATGGGTATTGGCCATGCTTTGATGGAAGAGCTTCCGCTTTATGAAGATGGTCCGGGCAATGGCACATGGAACTTTAACCGTTATATGCTGCCGCGCAGTAAGGACGTAGCGGTCTGGACTCAGACGGCTGAATATCTCGATCCGCTTTCCGAGACCTCCCCACCGAAGGGATTGGCAGAAGTGGTTATGATACCGGTTGTGGCTGCGACGGGCAATGCAATTACCCATGCGACAGGTAAGCGCTTTTATCATCTGCCGATGACACCCGATAAGATCAAGCAAGCTTTGGGTGAGTAAAGCATTCATGTCTCTCGCAATCGATGGTGAACCTGCATGAAACCAACTGAACAGGCAGTTTTCGCGGATATGAAAACTGCCGTCCGCGCAGCTTCAATCAATGAGAATGACTTTCCCTTGATGCCTGCTTTGTCTGCAGAGAGATGTGCACTTGCAGTCATCGTTGGCGTTGAAGGCCCTTCTTACCGTCGTTGCGGTGCCGCAATGATTATTGATGCATCGGGCAGGAGCTGGGGCAACCTCTCTTCGGGCTGTATTGATAAAAATGTGGTATTGAATGCTAAGTCATCCATGGAAACCGGCAAGACTATGCAAGTGCGTTATGGACGCGGCTCGCCCTATTGGGATTTGCCTCTTCCGTGCGGCGGTGCACTTGATGTTCAGATTTTCCCTTATCCTGATAAGGTGCTGCTGAGTACGCTCGCAGAAAAGTTAAGAGCGCGAGAGCCTGCAATTCTGAGTTTGGCTGAGGATGGAATGCTGTCTCTCAACCCAACGGGAATGGGGCTGCATTTAACCATTTTGCCACAGATCCGGGTTCTGGTTTTTGGTACCGGAATGGAAGTCATTTGCTTTACTGAATTGGCAGTAGCAGCCGGTTGCAAGGTGGAACTGTTTTCGCCAGACCCAGACGTGTTGACTCGCTTTTCATGGGCTAATCCACTGGTTAAACCCTCTTGGCCTGAAGACGTTTTCGCCGATGAACGAACGGCGATTGTGACCTTTTTCCATGACCATAATCGCGAGCCGCCTATTCTGACAGAAGCCTTGAAGAGCCACGCTTTCTTCGTCGGTGCGCAAGGCAGCAGAAGAGCGCACACGTCACGCTGTCAAGAACTGGTCAGGAATGGTTGCCATGTCGCGGAAGTCGATAGGCTGAAATTTCCACTCGGACTTATTCCCTCGACGCGCGATCCATATACTCTTGGAGTGTCGGTGCTGGCGCATATTCTGCAGAGCGTGAAAGATTCTGCGGCTTCACAAATTTCTGTCGAAGACATTCGATGAGTGGGGCTTCTAAAATTGCTGTCATCGTTTTGGCGGCCGGCCAGTCGCGCCGTTTTGGATCTGCGGATAAACTGCTTTCATTTTATAATGGAAAACCATTGGCCGCTCACGTGGCAGCATCTCTGCGGGGGCTGCCCTATGGTTTTGGTGTCGTTGTTGTGCGCAATCCGTCTGTGGCCAAACTGTTTCAACAAACGCGCCTGCAGTGTCTGTATCTCACGAAGGCTTCGTCACAAAGCGATACGTTGAAAGCAGGTTTAGCCTATGTTGAAAGACATGGCGCCAGTCATATTCTTTTATTGCTGGGCGATATGCCAAATGTATCACGAAAATATCTAAAAGACTTGATTTCCAGGGTGGGTTATCAACCGCGGATTTCTTTCAACGGCTCTTTCATTTCGCCGCCTGTCTTTATCCCGCGTGCACTTTTCGGAAAGTTGAAAGCTTTGCATGGGGATGCCGGTGCAGGAAAAATACTTCGCGCTCACCATAGCTGTAAACCTATCCCATTAAGTATAAGCGCATCGTTGGATATTGACGTACCGAATGATAAAAGGAATATATAAAAATCAAGCAATTTCAGTGTTTATAATTTAATTAGACGCCGTTACCAGAACTCCAGCTTAATATTATGTGATGATATCGGGGCGTGACCGAACCTCGTTGTTCGTTTTACCATCGGTATCGTTATCCCACTGAAATTATCGCGGGATATTCGTCACACATAAGACGGTTTACGAATGGGCTGAGAAATTCGGGCGAGCCTATGCCAATACCATCCGTCGTCGTACGCCACGGCTTGGTGACAAATGGCATCTCGACGAATCTGTGATATCCATCAAAAGTGAGCATCACATTCTTTGGCGATCCCATTTACGATCTGCATTACGCCCCAAGAAATACTTTCAGTTCCTCCGATCACCTTGAATTACGGCAAGCCGCCACAAACATGTGGTACGAAATTGCGCGCTCGAAATCTGCATGACAGGGGAGCCAAAGAATGCCTTATGTCTGTACTCTGTTTAACGTAATAGTGCACTGTTGAGTGTATCTTTTACTGTTGTGGCTTCTTCTTGCATGAGAGTCATGAACTTGGCAATCAACCGTGCATTCTTGCTTTTAAGTGGATGCCATAAGTGCATCGTATATGGGATTTCAACGCTGAAGCGCCGTAGCGCAACGCCCATTTCAAGATAGTCGCATGCTGTCAGAGGATTGACGATGGATACGCCCAGTCCGGCCATGACCATAGAACAAACACTGGCCGCAGTTGTGGTCTCAACAGAGTAGCGGCACATAATGTCGTTCTGCACAAAGATTTCATCGACTTTGCGACGGTACGGATCATCCTGCGAAAATGAAACGTAAGGAACGCAGTCAAAATCTTGCGGGGTTAATACGTTTTTCTGTGTCAGGGGATGATTGATTGGTAAAACACATACCAGCGATCCGACGTCAATTTTCTCGTGGCAAAAGCCTTGGTACTCGAACTGTCCTTC
The DNA here is from genome assembly GCF_032190615.1 of Brucella pseudogrignonensis. Taxonomy (NCBI): domain Bacteria; kingdom Pseudomonadati; phylum Pseudomonadota; class Alphaproteobacteria; order Hyphomicrobiales; family Brucellaceae; genus Brucella; species Brucella pseudogrignonensis. Next base: position 253,314 of record NZ_JAVLAT010000003.1, on the reverse strand, counting down.
TGTGATGCCAAGGTCGAAAACAGTTGTCATCATTTCGTTTTGTAGCGAGATCTCTTCGTGGGAATGAAGAGACAAGTGAATGCTGGTCTTCGAGTTTTGTAACCTCTTTGCAACCCTTGGAATGATCGATTCCGCATAAGCAGGAATGGTTGCGATACGAAAATTTGCTGCATTATGCGTGCGTATAGCTGCGGCTGCACGACCGATTTCGTCCATTCCAATGAACGCCCGCCGCACCACATCATGCAGAAGAAATGCCTGATCTGTTGGTGTTAAGCGCTTGCCAAACCGAGTGAAAAGATCAAAGCCGATCCGCTCTTCCATTTCACGGAGTTCGCGACTGATGGTGGGTTGCGACGTGTTCAAGTGAGCAGCCGCAACAGTCATATTCTTATTGACCATAATGGCATTGAAAACTTCAATTTGCCTCTGGTTCAGTTTTCTCATCAGCTGCATCCTCTTCATATATCAGTTTTGAATAAAAAAGAGTTTTTAAGCATTTCACAAGCATAAAAAACTTTGGAACACTGTCCTCAAAACACCCCCGACAAGAATTGGGGAAAAATGGGTGACACAATGAAAACGTCTTCGTCGGTTAATCAACGGCAGCCTGATAGCACATGGTTTTCTTACAAAAACGGAGAGCTTCATGCCGAACAGGTTCGTCTTAGCGAAATTGCGCAGGATATTCCGACACCATTTTATTGCTATTCGACGGATGCCATAAAATGGGCTTATCAAACGCTGGCGGAAGAGCTGAACAAGATTGATGTTTCGATCTGTTTTGCAGTTAAGGCAAATAGCAATATTGCTGTTTTGCGTTTGCTGGCTGAGTTGGGCTGCGGCATGGATATTGTGTCCGGTGGAGAGCTGGAGCGCGTGCTCGCAGCGGGTATCCCGGCCAAAAGTGTCATTTTTTCAGGCATCGGTAAAACGCGTCAGGAAATCAAGCGAGCGCTTAAGGTTGGCGTTCATCAGATTAACGTTGAGTCTGCAGCTGAATTGGACGAGATTGTTGATATCGCACGCTTTCTTAAAGTGCGTGCACCTGTCGCATTGCGGGTCAACCCGGACGTCGATGCAAAAACCCATGCCAAGATTACCACTGCAACGAAGAAGAGCAAATTTGGCATTCCAATTGCCGAAGTGCCGGGCGTTTATGCAGCGGCTTCAAAATGTGAGGAATTGGAACTGAAGGGCCTAGCAGTACATGTCGGGTCCCAGATGCAGGACCTATCGCCATTCAGACATACATTCTCAACGATGTCGGATTTGGTTCGCAATTTACGCTCACAAGGTCTTGAGGTTCCGCATCTTGATCTTGGTGGCGGCATTGGAATTTCGGTCGGCGAAAAGCCCGGTCCTGATGTCAAAGAATATGCCGCTATCATTGCTGAAACGGTTGGCAACCTTGGCTGTAAACTGACTGTAGAGCCCGGGCGTTGGCTTGTTGGTAGGGCAGGGCTTCTTGTAACCGAAGTTCTTTATCTGAAAAATGTCGACAGCGATGCTGTTGCTATCATCGACGGTGGCATGAACGATCTCATTCGTCCCGCACTCTATGACGCGACCCATCCGGTTATCCCGATTAATGAACCAGAACAGAATACGAAGTCACAACATAGGATTGTTGGTCCCATTTGCGAAAGTTCAGATGACTTTGGTTACTATGATGGGCTTGGCAAACTGGCCGCCGGTGATCTGGTTGCCTTTGACTGTGCTGGTGCATACGGCGCAACTATGTCCTCCACCTACAATTCCAGAGATCTCATAGCGGAAGTCCTCGTTGAGGATGATCGTTACCGGCTCATTCGCAACCGGCTGGATATTCGGGAGCAGTTAAAGATTGAAGACAAAGGCGAATGGAAATCTGCCGTTGGCTTTTAGTCGAGCGCGGCGGAAAGCCTCGCCACTTTGAAGTTTGATGAGAAAAAATAAAAGAAAAAAGGGGAATGTAATGTTACGAAAAATCAAGACCATTCTGTCGGCAAGTGTCGTCAGTTTCGCTCTTCTCGCACCTGCAATGGCATCCGACCATATGCTGCGTGTATCATATCCTGAAGACCCCAAGACGGCGGATGTTCAAAAAACGACGGACGCCTATACTTTGCCACTCAACGTATTTGATCGGCTGATCGAGGCAGAGACAACCGCGCCCGGTAAGTCAGAACTCGTTCCCAGCCTTGCAGAAAGCTGGACGGTCTCTGATGATGGTAAAGTCTACACTTTCAAGCTGCGTCAGGGCGTGCTTTTCCATAATGGCGAAGAATTAAAGGCCGACGATGTCGTCTATACTTTTGACCGTATGCTGGATCCTGCCACCAAGGCATTAAGCACTGATATTCTGGACTTTGTTGATGGTGCGACCGAGCGATTGAATGGCAGCGCCGACAAAGTGCGTGGCATTGAAGCCCTCGATGATTATACCGTCCGCATAACGTTAAAAGAGCCATATGCGGCGTTCACGGCGCTCATGGCCAGTCCGCAAGCATCGATCTACAATCGCAAATTTACCGAGCCACTTGGTGATCAGTTTGGCCTTTCACCGGAAACCACCAATGGCACAGGCCCATTTGTGTTGCGCGAGTATAATCTCAATGACAATCAAATGCTTGAGGCGAATGAATCTTACTTCAAAGGTAGGCCAAAGCTTGATCGTGTTCTGGTCCGCGTTGTTGCAGATTCAGAGACCCTGCGTCTTTTGTTCGAAGCTGACGAACTGGACGTGTTCGACCTCGATTACGCAATGAGCCAGACGCCATATTTTTACGGTAGTGATAAATGGAAAGAGCACATTAAGAGCGGTCCGCGCGTTGGTATGTATTATTATCATATCAATCAAGCCAATAAACCATTTGATGATCCCAAGGTGCGTAAGGCTTTCCAGATGGGGATCAACCGTCAGGAAATTCTTGATAAGAATTTCTATGGCAAGGGTAAACTCGAAAACGGTGTCATGCCACGTGGCTTGATCTGCTATACAGATGCGACACCTATCGAATATAATCCGGAAAAGGCTAAGCAGCTTCTCGCTGAAGCTGGTTATCCGGATGGCGTCGATATTAATCTCGCGCAGGTGAGCAGCTGGTCGTCCAAATGGTCTGATATGAACCAGATCATTCAGGCACAACTCAAGAAATCTGGTTTTAATACGCAGATTAAAACGATGGATGAATCTGCTTATTTCGATTTGCGAAAAGCAGGAAAGATCGACAATTACACGCAAACCTGGTCGGCAGACTTCAACGATCCCGATAATTTCTTTTACACGTTTTTCAGCAAAAGTGGGACGGGCGTTCGTGGTTTCAACAATAACGACCCTAAAGTCTTTGACGATGTCGAGAAAGCGCGCGTTATCACCGATCCGGCAGAACGGTGTGCAGTTTATCAGAAGCTGACTGAGCAAATTGTTCAGGACGATGCTGCTTGGGTTCCATTGTTTAGTCTCGACCATAACTACGTGGTCCAGCCAAGGGTCAAGAACTTTACGATCCCTTGGAATGGCTGGAGCGACATGAGCTATTATAAGACCGAAGTCGAATAAGGCTCTTAGAGCACGTTGTAGCGGAAAAGCTGACTACAACGTGCTGTGGTCGTTCATCACATGCCGTTTTGAAAGGTAGTTGGCCCGCGAAAGATCGCGGACCAGCAACTGCCTTTGGTCAATTACGCCGCAAATGCTGTTGGCGCATTGTAAAGGAACTCCTTGCGATGCTGAATTTCGTTATAAAGCGCATCGCGATTTCGATCCCTGTGTTGATCGGAATTACCGCGTTGTTGTTTATCATGCTGAATGTCATACCCGGTGATCCTGTCGCCCTTCTGATGAAGGAACATGCAAGCCCGGACGTGATCGCACGCGTGCGTGCGCAGATGCATCTCGATGATCCACTGATAACGCGCTATTTTCGTTTCCTTTTCGCCGCAGTGCAGGGCGATCTTGGTACGTCGATTAAGCTCAATCGCAGTGTCACGACGCTTATCATGAATGCTTTCCCAAACACATTGCTGCTTGCTGCATGTGCTGCGGTGGTGTCGTGGATGATAGGGATTCCTGCAGGAATAATTTCTGCTGTGCGCCGCGATACAATGGTTGATCATTTTTTCATGGGCTTCTCGTTGCTCGGTGTTTCAATGCCAATTTTCTGGTCGGCTTTGCTGATGCAATATGTTTTTGCGGTTCAGCTCAAATGGCTGCCGGTGTCAGGTTTCTACGGCTATCAATATGTCATCATGCCGGCACTTGTTTTGGGGTGGAGTTCGGCAGGCGTTATTGCGCGCTTAACCCGCTCAAGTTTGCTTGAAGTAATGCGCCACGATTACATTCGCACAGCGCGTGCGAAAGGCCTGCATGAGACCTTTGTTATAACCCGGCATGCGTTGAAAAACTCGCTCATACCAGTTGTAACCATCATGGCTATTCAGGTGGCGAGCCTCTTGTCTGGTGCAGTTATTACTGAAGCAATTTTCGGCATTCCCGGAGTTGGGCGCATTTCAGTCAATGCAATTCAAGCGCGTGACATGCCGCTGCTGCAAGGGTCGGTATTATTTGCAACTGTCCTCGTCATTCTGGGCAATTTGCTCGCGGATATACTTTACTCCCTTCTCGACCCTCGCATCCGTAATCAAATGAAGGGTGGCTCGAAATGACGCAAATGGCACACGTTGTTCAGAATATTGATGAGCAGATTCACGATGCGCAAAGCGACAGCTTTCTCAGTGATACGATCCGCAGTTTCAAAAAAAATAAGAAAGCAATGATAGGCCTTTTCGTCATTGCGGCCCTTGTTTTTATAGCAATTTTTATCCCATGGCTCAGCCCGCATGATCCTTATCGTGTAGAGTTGGACGAACAATTGTTACCACCATCTTTAACCTACTGGCTGGGTACAGATAATTTCGGCCGCGATTTGTTGACGCGAATTCTTTACGGCGCACGCATTTCGTTGCTGGTTGGTATTATTCCAAGCATGATCGCGTTGATCCTTGGCACGATCATGGGGGTAATCAGTGGCTTCTTTGGTGGGCGCGTCGATTTCGTCATCATGCGCTTAGCCGATATGATGATTTCCTTTCCATCGCTTCTGCTTGCAATGGTGGTGATGTACACTTTAGGGGCAAACCTTTTTAATATCTTCATCGCTTTGAGCCTGGTTGGTTGGGCAGGCGTTGCCCGCGTCGTGCGTTCACAAACTTTGGCAGTGCGCGAAAAGGAATTTATCGAGGCGGCTCGTGCGAATGGCACATCTAAGTCGGTCATCATGTTCCGGCATATATTCCCCAATGTCGTGCCGACCTTAATCGTGCTTTTTTCACTCAGCATTCCCGAAGCCATTATGTGGGAGTCGAGCCTTAGTTTTCTTGGTGTTGGTGTTCAGCCGCCAGAGGCAAGCTGGGGGCTGCTGGTAGCAAAAGGCAAGGAGTATCTTTTTGCCGCGCCCTTGGTTGCCATCATGCCCGGCGTTGCCATTCTCATAACCGTTCTCGCGTTCAACTTCATCGGTGATGGCCTGCGTGATGCGCTTGACCCTTACATGAAAGATTGAGGCTCAAGTCATGTCGAACAGTGATATTCTTCTCAAAGTGCGGAATCTCTGCACCGACTTTAAAAAGCAAAATGGCTCAGTACGCATTCTTGACCATGTTTCCTTTGATGTCGGCCGGGGAAAAATAGTCGGGCTTGTCGGAGAGTCCGGCTCCGGCAAAAGCATGACCTCGCTTTCCTTGATGGGGTTGGTGCCAACGCCTCCCGGTAAGGTGACAGCAGACAGCATCACGTTGGATGGCTCGGATTTGAGTAAACTTAAGCCGGATGAGATGCGCCGCAAACGCGGCCGCGAAATTGCGATGGTCTTTCAGGAGCCGATGACGGCGTTAAACCCTGTGAAGACAATGCTTCAACAGGTCGGCGAGCCACTCGAAATTCAAGGACAGTTGAGCAAACGTGAAATCCGCAAAAAAGTTTTGCAGATGTTTGAAATGGTTGGAATTCCAGAGCCAGAAGCGCGTTTGAGTGCCTATCCACACGAGCTATCCGGCGGGCTTCGTCAGCGCGCAGCTATCGCCATGGGGCTGATCTGTCAACCAAAATTGTTGATCGCAGATGAACCCACAACAGCGTTGGATGTCACCACGCAGGCACAAATTCTTCGATTGATGCTTGAACTGCGCGACCGGGCATCAACGGCAATTCTGCTGATCACCCATGATCTGGGCATTATTGCTGAGATGTGTGACGAGGTGAATGTGATGTATGCGGGCCAAATTGTCGAGCAGGCAAATGTGTTTGACCTTTTTGACAGACCTTCCCACCCATACACACGTGGTCTTTTGGCTTCGATACCCAAGGCGACGGAACGACCAACAGGCAATCGTCTCAATAGTATCAAAGGTATGGTGCCCAATCTGACTCACTTGCCAAAAGGCTGCCGCTTTAGCCCGCGCTGTGCTGACGCAATGCCAATTTGTCACGTGCAATCCCCCGATATCTTCGACATCGGAAACGGACATAAAGCCCGCTGCTGGCTTCATGAGAGAAAAGGAGTGGCAGCATGAGCGAGGCGTTAATTTCCACCAAAGACGTCAGCAAATACTATCATATCAAGAGCGGATTTTTTACATCGAAGGAAAAGGTTGTCCGCGCGGTCGATGGTATTACGCTTGATATATACGAGCGTGAAACCTTTGCGCTTGTTGGAGAGTCCGGTTGCGGAAAGACGACTCTTGGACGGGTTATTCTGCGGCTTTTGGAAAGAAGCAGTGGCGGTATTCGTTATCGCGGGCAGGACCTGCACGACTTGGACGACGATGCAATGCGATCCTTACGCAAGAAGCTCCAAATCGTCTTTCAAGACCCTTATGCGTCGCTCAATCCCCGTATGCGTATAAAGCATATCCTTGCGGAGCCTTTGCGTGCACACAAGTATGGCTCGTCTGAACAGATCGAAGCAAGATGTCGGGAATTGCTGGAAATGGTTGGCCTTCGCGCCGATCTTCTGAACCATTATCCGCATCAGTTCAGTGGCGGCCAACGCCAGCGCATTGGCATCGCACGCGCACTGGCTAATAACCCTGAATTTATCGTGTGTGACGAAGCCGTGTCGGCACTTGATGTTTCAATTCAAGCACAAGTCCTTAATCTCCTGAGTGATCTACAGGAGAAAATGAAACTCACCTATTTGTTCATTACCCATGATTTGAGCGTCGTGCGGCAATTTGCGGATCGCGTAGGGGTGATGTTTTTAGGCCGTCTTGTGGAAGTTGGTACAACCGAAGAGCTTTTTACAAATCCGCGTCATCCCTACACCATGTTTTTGATTTCAGCTGTTCCGCGTCCAGATCCACATCAGCGAAAACGTGAAAGGCTGATTTTGAAGGGGGACATACCAAGCCCGATGAACTTACCTTCGGGTTGTCGGTTCCATACACGCTGCCCCTATGTACAAGATGTTTGCCGTGTAGAAGACCCCGTTTTGGAAATGCACCAAGCGAGAAGCGTGGCGTGCCACTTTCCGTTGAACGAGAGTCCTATGCTATCCATGTAAGAGTGCCCTCTATAACATGGTGGCACATCGACGATGATGACTTGTGGCTGAAGAGTAGAAAAATGGACCTGTTGATCAAAAAAGTGGATGATAATCTCTGGCATGCACAGTTCGGCGATAAGATTTGGCGCTGTGCCGTTGGTAGAGGTGGTATTCAACAACATAAGGAAGAAGGGGACGGTGTAAGCCCCATTGGACGTTGGCCTCTCCGCCGTTTATTCTACCGAGCTGATCGCATTTCAAAGCCGGAAACAGTCATTGATTGTCGTGAAATGACCGCTCTTGATGGATGGTGTGACGATCCTGCAAGCCCTGCTTATAATAAGCATGTGACTTTGCCTTTTGCAGCACGGCATGAAGTTTTCTGGATGGAAGACGATATTTACGACTGCGTTGTTGTACTTGGGCACAATGACAGCCCAATTGTTCCCGGTGCGGGTAGCGCAATATTTCTACATATCGCAAGGCCAGAATATACACCGACGGCAGGTTGCGCAGCGTTAAGCAAAGAGGATCTATTAGAGTTTCTGAAACTTGCGCAAAAGGATACACATCTGCAATTTCTTGATAGATAACTCAGCTATTCAAATCAGCATTGTTTGATTGTCGATGGTTTGGGCACCGTTACTTTAACGCCGGCGTTATATTACGTGACGATATCGGGGCGTGACAGAACCTCGTTCTTCGCTTTATAACCGCCATCGTTATCACGCTGAGATTTTTGCAGAAGCCGTATGGTTGTATTTCCGCAAGGTTTGAACAATCGTGCAGAGAATTCGCATCAACCGATCCGGCGACGAGAGCGTGGTATAAAGCGCTTTAAATCAGCGAAACATGTGCAAAGCTGTACGTCGATACATGATCCGATCTACAACCTAAATTATTTCCCCCCGAAACCAATTCAACGCCACCGATCACCTTGAGTTACGGCAAGCCGCCACAAACATGTGGCGCGAAATCGCTCGCTTGAAATAAGCATAACAGATGCGTCAAAGAATACGTTACGTCTGCACTCTCATTAAAGTAACAGTGCCGTCGAAGCTTCATCGCCTTATTCGCTTTAAAAGATAGTGTTCAATGGTCTGAAAGGCGTCGAAGATGAGAATTGCTAGAACTGCTACTACTATGCCGCCTTGCAGCACAAAGGCTATATTGTTTGAAATCAGACCTGCGATAATCACTTCGCCAAGCGTCTTTGCAGCAACTGTCGAGCCAATCGTTGCTGTGGCAAGCCCGATGACCGCGGATAGCCTGACGCCTGCAAGAATAACCGGGCTTGCCAGTGGGATTTCGATTTTCACAAGACGTTGGCTGTTTGTCATGCCCATGCCGCGGGCTGCTTCCACAACGGGCGTGGGAAGGGCCGTCAGACCGGTTAGTGTGTTTTCGAATATCGGAAGCATTCCGTAAAGAAACAGTGCGATCAGCGTCGGCTTGTCCCCAAAGCCAAAAACCGGAACTGCGAGTGCCAGCACCGCAACGGGCGGAAATGTTTGCCCGATATTGACCAGGCTTCGCGACAGCGGCAAAAACTCCGCTCCCCATGAGCGGGTGACGGCGATTGCCATTGCAATGGCAATCAAAGCAGATGCAAGCGTTGCAGCAGCAACAAGCCCCAGATGCTGAAGTGTCAGTGTCATCAGGTTCGCACGATCATAAATGACGGGCGTTCCTTCACTCACAAGCGGTCGCAACAGCGGCTCAAACAGATGCGGTTGCAAGAGGAACAGCAGCAACACCAGCAAAAGTAACAAACGAGGCGTGAGTGACAAAGCCAGCTTCATGCGGGGCGCTCGGCCTGATGGAGAAGCTTTTCAAGTGTCACGCGGCCCAATGTCCTGCCATCCTGATCCTGAACTGGTAGAGCAGTTCTGCCCGACCATAAAAGCTCTGCAAGTGCGTCGCGCTGCGATGCGCTGACGACAATGGGCGCGCCCGAAGCTTCACCCGATTGAAGTATAGTTTTGAGGTCCGCCAAGGACAGTAGCCGGAAAGGCCGCTCGCCAGTGCCGACAAGCTTTTCGATGAATTCCGTTGCAGGATGTGCGAGTATTTCCGCAGGAGTGCCATATTGCAGCAGCTTTCCATCATCCATCACTGCGATATGATCTCCAAGCTGAATGGCTTCTTCCATATCATGGGTCACCAGCAGAATAGTCGTCCCGAGCCGTTTTTGAATGGCCTTGAGATCTTCCTGCGCTTTGGCCCTGATTACTGGGTCCAGTGCGCCAAAAGGTTCGTCCATCAGCAGAATATTTGGTCCGGCGGCAAGGGCGCGGGCGACGCCGACACGCTGCGCTTGACCGCCAGATAGCTCGTGCGGATAGCGATCGCGATAGTCTTTGGGTTCAAGCTGAAACAGATCGAGTAATTCATCGATACGGGTATTGATACGGCCTTTCGGCCAGCCAAGCAGTGCGGGAACCGTACCGATATTGCTCGCAACGGATCGATGCGGAAAAAGTCCATGCTGCTGAATGACATAACCGATACGTCTGCGCAATTCATAGCCTGGTTCATCGAGGTTGCTTTTGCCGTCAATGCGGATTTCGCCTGTATCGGGTTCTACAAGCCGGTTGACCATGCGCAGCAACGTTGTCTTCCCGGACCCCGATGTCCCCACGATCACGGCAATGCTGCGTGATTTGATCGTGAAGCTCACATTATCAACCGCCGCACGGCCATTGTAGTGCTTGGTTATTTGGTCGAATTCGATCATGCGGTCTGCCCTCTGGCTATCTGAATAATGGCGTCAAGAATGACGCCCGCGGCAAAAGCCAGCAGAACTGTCGGGAGCACGCCCAGCAGCACCAGATCCATCGCAGTCTGCCCGATGCCCTGAAAAACAAACACGCCAAACCCGCCGCCACCAATAAGGGCGGCAATGGTTGTCAGCCCGATATTCTGCACCATCACGATACGAATGCCTGTGAGGATAACCGGAAAGGCCAGCGGCAGTTCCGTTTTGAACAAACGTTGCAGCCGCGTCATGCCCATGCCGCGTGCGGCGTCTTTTACAGCGTCAGGGACATTGGTGAGGCCGGAAACTGTGTTGGCGACAAGGGGCAAGAGAGAATAAAGGAACAGCGCCACGAAGGCTGGTGCTGCTCCAATGCCGCGAATGCCAAGCTGTGCCGACCACGGAAACTGAACTGCGATCCAGCCCATGGGTGCGATCAACAGGCCAAATAGTGCCATGGAGGGGATCGTCTGGACAATGTTGAGGCTATTGAGAACAAAAGCGCGCGCACGCGGCAGACGATAGCAGATCAGGCCAATAGGTATGCCAATAAGGGTTGCGGCAATGAGCGATCCTATTGCCAGCGCGACATGACGTTGCGCCTCGTTCCAGAAGCTATCTGCGCGGCTTTGATATTCCTTTATGAAAGAAATATTGTCCCAGAGACCGGAACCCAACAACATTGCAAAAAGAAGCGTTGCTATAAGCAGCAATCCTATGCGCAACAACGGGCGCACGTTAAGACGCACGAGACTGTCGGCAACATAAAGGGCGCTAGCGAAAAACAGCAGCCAGAAGCCCGACGCTGGCGACACGCGTGCATAATTGTTGCCATCGGTTGATAGATAAGAAGCGGACATGCCGATCATCACGAGCAGAACTGCAAGCAAAACACTACTCGCTACAAGCCTAAGTGCTGGCCGACGGACAAAAGTTGCAACGATCATACTAAGTATGATCGTTGCAACAAGCAATGCGGAAACCATAATCGGTAAAGCATCGAGCAGATATCGCCCGTCGCCCTGCACAATGCGATTGGCTCGAAAAAGAGCAAAAGGCAACGCTAAGCTGGTCCCGCTCAAAAGAGCGAAGGCCATCCCAAGCCTGTCAAAGACATGCAATCTACCGTAGTAGGCAGACCGATCATCCGTGATGGTGTCTGACAAAATTACGCGGTCCTGTCAGCGTGAAGCCTCATTGAATGAAGCCATTTTTCTTGAGAAAATCCTCCGCGACAGCTTTTGCAGGTTCGCCACCAAGCTGCACGCGACCATTCAAATCCTGAAGCGTGATAAGATCGAGCTTTTCAAAGACCGGCTTTAACAGCTCTTCAATTTTCGGATTTTTTTTCAATACCTCTTCGCGAATGATGGGCGCTGGCTGATAGACCGGCTGCACATGCTTGTCGTCTTCAAGCACGACGAGGCCCGAAGGTGCGATCCCGCCATCGGTGCCGTAAACCATCGCCGCATTGGCACCGCTTGTTTGATTAGCTGCGGCTGCAATCGTTGCTGCCGTGTCGCCCCCCGAAAGCGTAATCAACTGATTTGGCTTGAGAGTAAAAGCATAGGCCGTCTGAAAGGCAGGCAATGCTGCCGCTGAGTTTACAAATTCGGACGATGCCGCGAGCACAACCTTGCCGCCATCAGCAGCATATTTCCCGAAATCGCTAAGGCTTGCGAGTTTTCCTGCGTCCGCTACATCTTTGCGAATGGCAATACCCCATGTGTTGTTGGCAGGCGAAGGAGCAAGCCAGACAATTTTATTGGTATCGTAATCCAGCTTCTTTGCCGTCTCAAAGGCATTGACAGGGTCTTTCCAGAGGGGATCATCCGCCTTGTTGAAGAAGAAAGCAGCATTGCCGGTATATTCCGGATAAATGTCGATTTCGCCTGCCGTGATAGCCTGACGCACAACGGGCGTCGCTCCAAGCTGGATACGATCTGTGGTTTCGATGCCGTTGGCGTTGAGCATCAAGAGAATGATGTTGCCCAGAACGCCGCCTTCAGTATCGATTTTAGACGAAACCACGACCTGTGCTTGAGCCATACCCGCGAACATCGCTGTCGCACTGGCGAAAATGGAGAATGCGAGGGCAGCCTCCTTCAAGGATTTGTGATAAGACATGTCTCTCTTCTCCCACTGCGCTGATTTTCTTCTGCTCAAGTAAGGTATGGCGCGCACGAGAAAAGAAAAGTTGGCATCATAATCTCTCCTGACAACCAACTGGCAGGAGAGGATGTGTCGGGCAGAAGATCAGGAAATAAAATTGCCCTGTTGGGCCGGGCGTTCTGTTTGATTGACCGACCAGCGAGATGCTTAGCGGGGAATGAGGCCGAAGCGATGCGCATCATCAAGGAGATTGCGAACAGAAGAAGGTTGCCATTTGCGCCCTTCATGCACTGTCTTCTCTCCCAATTTATCAAGCTCTGCTGCAATATCACGCAGCGATAGTCTTTGATCTGCGATCGTGATCACAACGTTCGGGCACCGTTACCTTAACGGTTATGTCGAAATTTTTCACTTCTGTTGCGTTATTCCCTGATCCGTTCGAAACATCAGGCGCGGTACAAAGAAATGGCCATCACTTTCAAAGGGGCGCATTTTCCCAAAAGTGTCTTGCTTTATGCGGTGTTTTTTACCACCGCTATCCGGTTTCCTATCGCGACTTTCAGGAGATGATGGTTGAAAGTGGGGTAGATATTGATCATGCAACATTCAACCGGTGGGGTGTTCGATACGCCCCGTAGATTGCGGGTCAGGCACAGAAGCGTAAGCGGCCAACGCTTGGCTCCTGGCGGGTAGACGAGACATCTATAAAGGTCAAAAGCAGATGGACTTATCTCTATCGTGCCGTTGATCGCGCCGGACAACCCCTTGATTTCATGCTGTCTAAACGCAGAAACCTCGGTGCTGCAAGGCGTATCTTTAAGAAAACCATCGCAAGCAATGGCGTCCCAAAGAAGATTGTCATCGACAAAAGTGGAGCCAATCTGGCTGGTGCAGAGGCTGTAAAAACGACCCTGAAAATCACCGGCACGGGCAAGATGATGGAAATCCTGCAGGTTAAATATATCAACAACATCCTTAAGCAGGATCATCGGTTCATTAAACGGATCACCAAACACATGTTAGGCTTCAAAGCATTTCATTCAGCTGCAGCTACCATTGCCCGAATTGAAGTGGCGCATATGATCCGCAAAAACCAATTCGTGAATGGCAATCTCTCGCCATTCACAGTCTTTGCAGAGCTCGCAGCATAATTGCGTCTAGGGATAAGGCTGATCTGCAGCCGCTGAAATTTTTGCGACACAACCGTTAATCTCTATATTTTTTTACACACTGCTTAGAAGAATACTGGTCTCGCTGTTCAGTACACCTTCAATCGTCCGCACTTCACGTAACACGCGATCAAACTCATGAAGACTTTCAGCGCGGATTTCCGCGACCAGATCCCAGGAACCATTCGTTGTATGCAATGTGCGTATCTGCGGTAGTCCCCGCAAAAGCTTGATAACTTTGGTCGTCGAGCGCCCTTGTACCTCGATCAACATAATCGCATGTACCACACCATCATCATAATCCTGCCGAACACGGATCGTGAATCCAAGTGCGGCGCCTGTCTCAAGCAGCCGGTCGAGGCGCGCCTGAACAGTTCCGCGCGAAACCCCAAGGATTGTTGCCAGCTTGGAAAGTGGCGCACGGCCATCCTCCCGAAGAATGGAAATCAGTTTGTGATCCAGTTCGTCAAAAATATGCATGGCACTTTTTATAGTCTGACCGAGCAAATTGCCAGATTTTTTACAATTTGTAAGACATTTTTATAATTTTAACTGACGTTATGCCCACCTAATCTGATGTTGAACTACAAATCGTGGAGAATGTGGTGATGCATCATCTCGCACTCAAAGCGTAAGCCGGGATTGGCTTTCACTGACGCGACGATGGGCACTTTGAATTTTTGTTTACGCATGCTTCGTGCTGCATGCTAACGGTGAGAACAGTCTGAGAATGAGCAGACCATCTGTCCAAAGTCCGAAATCGGTCGTGATGATCCGACCACATCATTTTACGCCAAATGCGCAAACCGCAAAGGATAATGCGTTTCAATCTGTTGATGAGCGTCGCTCCGCGGAAGCATTGGCGAAGGCTGCATTCGATGAAGTGTCACTTATGGCTAAGGGGTTGGCCGAGGCGGGCGTGACGGTGCATCTGTTTGAAGATGAAACGCAGGCATTGCCGGACTCAGTGTTCCCGAATAACTGGTTTTCCACGCATTCGGGCGGGCATGTCGCCATCTATCCGATGTTCTCGGAGAGCCGTCAGAACGAGCGCCGCCCCGATATAATCGAAATGCTCAAGCATGATTATCGCGTTCAGGATGTGATCGATTATTCCGGTCTTGAGCGTGATCACGTCTATCTTGAAGGCACGGGCGCTATGGTGCTTGATCACATCGGACGTGTGGCTTATGCGGCGCGTTCCAACCGCACCAACGAGGTGGCGCTGGAGCGCTTCTGCACGCATTTCAACTTTGAACCGATGGTCTTTGATGCCGTCGATTCGTCAGGGCGTCCGATTTATCATACCAATGTCCTGATGTGCATCGGGACAGATTACGCGCTGCTCGGTACAGAGATGATCACAGATCCGGCACGCCGCCAGGAAATCGTTGTTCGGTTGCAGGAAACCGGACGTACGGTCATCCATCTTACCGCTGAGCAGATTGGAGAATTTGCGGGAAATGCCATTGAGCTTGAGGGCCGGGACGGGCGCGTGCTTGCACTTTCTGCCCGCGCTTATGCCTCTCTATATGAAGAACAGATCGAGATAATCAAGCAAACAGCAAAACCGTTGCCTTTCGATGTGCCAACGATCGAACTGGCAGGCGGATCGGTTCGCTGCATGCTTGCGGGCGTTCATCTTTCGCGCCGCACAACAAATAGCACACAACTGCTTTACGCAACAACAAGAGCCAGCTAGATAGGCTCCAGCTTAAATGAGGGTAACCTTTAATGTCTTCTAACAGACCCGTTTATGAATTTAATTCGATCATCGTTCGTGAGCCATCCCGCTCTGTGGTCAATGGTCTACGTGCACTTGATACCGGCAATCCGACCTATGAAGGCGTCAAAGCCGAACACGACGCTTATATTGCTGCGATGCGCGCTGCTGGCGTTGAAGTGACAATTCTTCCGGCCCTAGAAGAATTTCCAGATTCTATCTTCGTTGAAGATCCGGCACTCGTTTTCACGGAAGGCGCAATTCTGCTGCGTCCGGGCGCAGTAACGCGCGTTGGTGAAACAGCTGTTATTGAACCAGTTCTGCGCAAGATGTTTGACACGGTCGTTGAGCTTCCTGAGCCGGGCTTCGCCGACGGTGGAGACGTTCTGACAACCCAGAAAAGTGTGATGATCGGCCTGTCGGCGCGTACTGACAAAGCGGGTGCCGCAGCGCTTATCGCAAGCCTTGAGAAGATTGGTCGTAAGGGTGAAGTCGTCGCAACACCCGAAGGTGTGCTTCATTTTAAAACCGATTGTTCACTGGTGGATGAAGAAACCGTCCTCTCCACAAGCCGTCTAGCGAAATCGGGGGTATTCTCCGGCTTGCGTCAGTTGATCGTGCCGGAAGGTGAAGAAGCTGCCGCCAATGCGTTGCGCGTCAATGATGTTGTGATGGTCGGCTCTGACTTTCCACGCACAATCGAGCTGCTGGAGAAGAGCGGTTATAATGTGGTTCCGCTCAAGACTACGGAGATCGGCAAGATCGATGCAGGTCTCTCCTGCATGTCGCTTCGCTGGTATCGCAAGTAATTGAAATGGCTCAGGAGCAACCGCTCCTGAGCCATTTGCTGTATATATCTTATGCCAGCCCCAATTCACGACGGGGCCAGAAAATTATAAGGAGAACGGGAACATGTTGCGTTTTAAAGGGAAACTTGCAGGCGCTATCGCGCTTGTTGCACTGGCAAGTGGTGCTGCTCAGGCTGAAAAACTTCGTTTGGGCATGACGCCTGAGCCATATATGCCATTCACGCAGGTGAATGCTGCAGGTGAATGGGAAGGGCTTGAGGCAGACCTCTCGCGCGCCGTGTGCGAGAAACTCGCCGATCATTGTGAATTCAAGTCGATGGCATGGGATGGCCTTATCCCGTCACTCACCGAAAACAAAGTCGATTTCATTATCGGTGCATTTTCCGTGACCGATGAGCGTCGCAAGGTTGTCGATTTCAGTACGCCTTATTACACCGAAGGTACGGTTGTTGCTGGGGCAAAGTCGGATGATGCCAAGATCGGCACCGTCGCAGCAAGCGACGGTTCGGGTGAGGTGGTTGATCAGGCCGCCTTGGCTGACAAGATCGTCGGTGTTCAGACATCGAGCGTTCAATCTGCCTATATGACCAAGTATCTGCCCGACGTCTCAGTCAAGAGCTATGACACGGCTGACAATTCGGTAGCAGATCTTGTTGCAGGTCGCGTTGATTATGTTCTGGCGCCGGATCTGTTTGTGCAAAATTTCCTGAAAACCCCGCAAGGAGAAGATTACGAAGTCAAGCTTGTGACGCCGAAGAGCGTTGTTCTGGGCGAGGGTGTGGCCTATGCCGTGCGTAAGGGTGACACTGCAACGCTTGAAAAAGTCGATGCAGCACTTGCCGAACTCGACAAAGATGGCACGCTCAAGACGCTGGTTGATAAGTGGATTTTCGAAAAGAAGTAATCTTCATCGGTAACGGACGCTGATAGCGGCGTCCGTCTTCTTACAGCATTGCCCTTTTGATCGGATTAATCTGAATGGATTCTTATTGGCAACTGCTCGCATGGGGGAATGAGGGCTGGGGCGACGAGTTCGCCTATGGACTTCTGATGACATTGCAGGTCTCGGCAGTGGCCTTTGCAGTATCATTTGTCTTTGGACTAGCCGGTGCTTCGGGAAAACTCTCCCGCAATCGCTTTACCAAGGCCATCGCAGATATCTACACAACGGTGGTTCGCGCTCTGCCGGAATTGCTCGTAATTCTGTTGCTCTATTTTTCTGTAGCAACGGGTGCTGAGAAGCTGCTCAAAGCGACCGGGCTTGTCGGAAATGATTTCCAGTTCAGTGCATTTTGGGCCGCAATCATTGCGCTGGCTTTTGTCAATGGCGCTTTCATGACGGAAGTCTTGCGTGCCTCCTATCTGGCTATTCCGCGAGGTCAGATCGAAGCAGCGGTTTCCATTGGTATGCGCCGTCGCCAGATATTCACACGTGTGACCTTTCCGCAAATGATGCGTCACGCTGTGCCCGGAATTGGAAACCTCTGGCTCTCAATCACCAAGGAGAGTGCCATTATCTCGGTGCTGGGCTCTTTCCATGAGTTGCTCTATACGGGCTACCGTGCGGCTGCATCCACCAAGCAATATGTCTTCTTCTACGGCCTTACGGCGTTTCTGTTCCTTTGCATTACCCTTGTGTCGGTTCTTGGGATCATACAGCTGGAAAAACGTCTGAGCCGGGGGCACGGATGATGGAATCGATCATAAAAATCTTTGAGTTCCTGCCTCCGCTTATCAAGGCCTTGCCGCTGACACTTTTTTTGACAGCAACTGCAGGTGTTGTTGGTCTTATCTTTGGTACGCTGAGTGCGCTGGCATTGCTTTCAAAAAGGCGTGTTCTGAAATGGCCGGCCTTTGTCTATACCTTCATTTTCCGGGGCACACCGCTTCTGGTACAGCTCTATCTGATCTATTACGGGCTTGGGCAAATCCTGCCAGGCACGTGGGTCAGACACAGCTTCCTTTGGCCTTATATGCGCGACGGTTTGTGGTATGCAGTGTTTGCGCTGAGTCTTAATCAGGGTGCTTATAATGCAGAAGTCATTCGTGGAGCCATCAAATCAATCCCGCGCGGGCAGGTTGAAGCCGCGCTGTCGATTGGCATGAATAGGTTCAAGATTTTACGCCGCATAACCCTGCCACTGGCTTTCCGCCATTGTATGCCGGTTCTGACCAGTGACCTGATCATCCTGCTCAAATCCACCTCGCTCGCTTCAACGATTACAATCATGGAAGTGATGGGAACGGCCCGTGCGCTTCAGCGAAGCTCGCTATCGATCTTTGAACCTCTGATTGCAGCCGGCATTATCTATTTTACTGTTGTGTTCATCTTAACCCGCATCATGAATGTGGTTGAACGGCGCATGAGTGGCTCACGTGCGTCGATGGTCTGATCCTTCCAGGAGCAATTCAAAATGACGTCTATGGCGCTCAAAGTCCAAAACATCCACAAGAGCTTCGCGGGGGTTGAAGTTCTCAAAGGCATCTCTTTTGAGGCTAAGAAAGGCGATGTCGTATCGCTGATCGGCAGCAGTGGTTCCGGCAAAAGTACCCTGTTGCGTTGTATTAATTATCTTGAGA
Organism: Brucella pseudogrignonensis; assembly: GCF_032190615.1. Taxonomy (NCBI): domain Bacteria; kingdom Pseudomonadati; phylum Pseudomonadota; class Alphaproteobacteria; order Hyphomicrobiales; family Brucellaceae; genus Brucella; species Brucella pseudogrignonensis. The sequence goes on along the minus strand of NZ_JAVLAT010000003.1, from coordinate 234,637 downwards.
CCCCTGATGAGGGGACGATCACCGTTGCGGGTGAACTGATCCGTACGAAGGTTGGAAGTGACGGGAAATCCCACGCTGCCGACCCTCGCCAGCTTGAGCATATCCGCACGCGCCTTGGCATGGTTTTTCAAAGCTTCAACCTCTGGTCCCATCGTACGATCGTTGAAAACATTATCGAGGGGCCGGTTCATGTTTTGGGTATGTCAAAAGCGGAAGCCTTGGCTGAAGCCGAAATCCTCATGGAGAAAGTTGGCATCACACCCAAACGGGACCAGTATCCGAGCCACCTTTCTGGTGGCCAGCAGCAGCGTGCTGCAATTGCGCGCGCGCTTGCCATGAAACCTGAGGTCATGTTGTTTGACGAACCGACTTCAGCGCTCGATCCTGAACTGGTGACGGAAGTGTTGCAAGTCATCAAGAAGCTCGCAGAAGAAGGCCGTACGATGGTGATGGTGACGCATGAAATGGCACTTGCCCGCGATATTTCAAGCGAAGTGCTTTTCCTGCATCAGGGCCTTGTTGAAGAACGCGGTTCGCCAGATACTGTAATGCGCAATCCGCAGTCACCACGGTTGCGCCAGTTCCTGCGTATGAGTTGAGTAAGCTATCATGACCCATAACAAGCCGGTAGCATTCGCTGACGAACTCAAAGCTATTCGCCAACATCTTCACAGCATTCCAGAGCTGGGACTGGAGGAAGTTGAAACGTCCGATTACATCGCTTCCCGGCTTAACGAATGGGGTTATGAAATAACCCGCGGTCTTGCGAAAACCGGAATTGTTGCCTCTCTTCGCAGAGGCAGTTCTAACCGTTCGATCGGTTTTCGCGCTGACTTCGATGCACTGCCAATTCGGGAAGAAACTGGCCTGCCTTACGCAAGCAGGAATGCCGGCAATATGCATGCCTGTGGCCATGATGGCCATACAGCGATGCTGCTGGGCGCCGCATGGTCGCTTGCACAGGACGAAGACTTTTCCGGAACAATCCATTTTATTTTCCAGCCCGCTGAAGAAAATTATGGTGGCGCACAAATCATGATTGAGGAGGGTCTGTTTGAACGCTTTCCCTGCGATCAGATCTTTGCGCTGCATAACTGGCCGGGTTTGGAAGCCGGAAAGTTTGCATCCAAGGCTGGCCCGATTGCGGCGTCCATAGATGCACTGACACTTACGGTTAAAGGCAGTGGCGGACATGGTGCTGAACCTGAAAAGACTGTTGATCCGATCGTGGTTGCTTCAAGTATCGTAATGTCCCTGCAGACCATTGTTTCGCGAACCGTCTCGCCACATCAGGCCAGCGTGATAACTGTTGGTGCGTTCAATGCGGGATCAGTCTGCAACGTCATACCAGACACGGCCAGGCTTGAAATCTCGATGCGCGCGACTGATCCAGAGATCCGCAAGATTCTGAGTGAAAAGGTCGAGCAGGTCGCAAATATGCAGGCTGCAAGCTATGGTGCGGCAGTGGGCTTTGACTGGATGGTGGGTTATCCGGCCACCATCAATGACGCGGCCGCATTTGATCAGGCCAAAGCGACAGTGATTGCCCATTTTGGGGAGGAAGCTTTTGAAGAGTTGGATCGACCATTCATGGGCAGCGAAGACTTTTCCTTCATGCTCGAGAAGGCATCTGGCGCTTATCTGTTGATCGGAAACGGCGAAAGCTCGGGTCTGCACACTGCGACCTATAATTTCAACGATGAAATATTGGAGCGCGGCATGTCGTTTTTCCATAATCTGGCTAAGGACAGTTTGAAAGTCTGATACGCTTTTGAATTGTATAGCTTATTGTGAAGACGTGTTTATGAGCAGTATGTCCGCCACGGCCTACCCCAAACGTTCATGAGTTTTGCCGTCGGATCACAAGCTGATAGGCGTTAGTACATGGGACGGATTCCAGACGGAATCCAGCCTTTGATGCAGGATTATGTGGTTTCAATGTTGATTTCCGCTGAGAAGTGCCCCGTTGGGGGGTGCGGGGGTGCGGATAAAAACTTGGACTGTTTTTACGTCACAATGCCAAGACAGTTTCGATATTCGATTGGGCTTCGTGCGCCAAGCGATATCTTGATCCGTTTCTCGTTGTACCACCGAATGTAGCCATCAACTTCATTGATAAAATGCTCGAGTGTGGTGTTCCTCCAATCGCTGGGATAAAAGAACTCCGTTTTTAGCCTGCCAAAGAAACCTTCGCATGCAGCGTTATCTGGGGAGCAAGCCTTGCGGGACATTGAACGCACCAGCTTCGCATCCCTGATCCGCGATAGCCAACCCGGCCAGCGATAATGTGCACCCCGATCAGAATGTACTATTGGTCGTTCATCTCTACCTGTGACAGTTTCTATGGCGGCATCAAGCATCATATTGACCAATTCCGCATCTGGTCTCGTTCCGATAGACCAGCTGATAACCAAACCATCGAAACAGTCGATGATGGGTGAGAGATACACTTTGCCAGCCGGGATATGGAACTCCGTGATATCGGTCAGCCATTTCTCGTTTGAGGCTGAGGCCTGGAAGTCGCGATTAATAAGGTTCTCAGGCGCCGGACTGATTTCTCCGAGATAAGAGCGATATCGCCGCCGCTTTGGCGTGGCAACGATCAGGTTCTCCTGCTTCATCAAGCGCTGCACAACCTTCTCTGAGATTGTAACGCATTGTTTGGCCAATGACGCCTGTAGCCTGCGGTAGCCATAGCATCGACGGTTGGCTTCGAAGATTTCGGTGATGTTCTGACGTATAGTGAGGTACTTGTCGGTCACCCTCATACGGGCTCGATGATAAAAATATGAACTGCGCGCCAGTCGCAACTGAGCAAGCAGATCGGAGAGTTGATAAAGATCTTTTAGGGCGTCAACCAACAGCGTTTTCTCCCGACTCCTAAGAAGTTGCAGATCGACGCCCAGGTCTTTTTTTATGAGTTCGGTCGCTTTCTTCAAAAGGTCGTGCTCGAGCTGCAGTTTCAGAATATCGTGCTGCAGTGTTTCGAGCTGGCGCTCTAATTCTTTACGCTCTGGCACTGGCGGTGAGTTGTTCTTGCGTTTCATGATTGCGGGAGCCTTCGGACCAAGTAACTGGTTTTTCCAGTTATACAGTGTCGGCCTGCATACGCCGAGCTTTTCGGCCAAAGCCTGTGCACTTTCTTGCCGATTATAAAGTCCGACGACGCCAGCCTTCTTTCAGCGCATCGGGGTATCGTGGACGTCCGGTTCTTCCAGTGACAGCTTTGCTCGCTTCGGGAAACACCTCCCGAACCCATGCTGTCAACGTTGCACGACCGGGATAGCCCAAGGCGCGCATCGTTGCAGAAACACAACCACCATGCATGCGGTAGTGCTCAACAGCCGCTTTCTTCTGCGCCTGTGTGAACTTAGGCGCTCGGGGCGCAAATCCTAAACGCAGATCGAGATGGTGCTCATATTCCAGGTACCAGCCCTTCAAAGCGTTCTTGCTTGGATAGCCCAACTGGCGAATAGTCGCTTTCGGGCGCTTGCCCAGCTTGATGTAAAGCGCGACTGCTCGCATTCGGTCTTCGTAGGAATAAATGAACTATCTCCATGATAATCCAAGTTTTCGTCCGCACCCCCAGGTCCACCAACGATTATTGCGCTTTACACTGCCTCCTGATCTGACGACGGTTCCCCCGATTGTGCCAGCCAGCCAAGGTCGAATGAGTGCATTCAGAATGACACAGACTATAAGCGGAACCAGAACTGCAAGTTAGCTATAGGATGGTCGATATTTTTAAAAAGCTGGTGGTGGCATAATCTCGGAGTTTTGCGGCAACGTGAAAGCTGGATTCTGATTAGCGTTTGGTATCTGCCCATGGAGTAAAACATTCGAGGACTTTGCCCGGACCATCAACGGTTCGAATTGAGTCGCCCAGATGATAACAATCGGAGTATGGCCAGAGATGCCCCGGATAAACGGGGCCAATCAGCAAACCCGCGATAAAACTAAAAATGAATAGTGAAATACATTTTATCCTATCAATATATTACATGGCTGGTGGTAGCGCTGCACCATTTAATTTATTTGCTTCGTTGGGGCCAGTTGCCAACTGAAACCCGAGTAGTTTGGTTACACATATATTCTTAGATGAAAACGCAAAGTTCCATAATTTACATTATCTGATTTTAACTTGTAGCCGGGGTGGGTTCTAGTTTGAAGTGCGACTTGCAAATGATAACAATGAGTTATCCAATGCAAGGAACCTGTCATGGACCGCATTTATTCGCATATTGATTTGGATGAACGCCGCAGAATAGCGCGCTGGCGCACTGCAAAGCTTTCCGTTGACGTTATTGCTGAGAAGCTTGGAAGGCAACGCTCGACCATTTTTCGTGAACTTAAGCGCAACCGGTTTACCGATGATGAGATCAAGGATTTAGACGGCTATTACTGTACAATTGCTGATCAGAAATGCCGCGAGCGTCGCTCGAAGCACCGCAAGCTCATCCGGTATGATGAGCTACGGCAGTCCGTCATCCAGCACATCAGCGATGGATGGTCACCGCAACAGATTGCCGGGAGAATGCGGCTGGAGCGGCATCCCATCTCTGTCAGTCATGAAACAATCTATCAGTTTGTGTATTCCACCGACGGTCGAAAAGAAGAGCTTTGGAAATATCTGCCGGAACGTCGCGCCAAACGACGCCCACGTCATGCCCGGCGTCATCATGGACGCCGCTTTCCCCCAGAACTGAGCATCTTACATCGCCCGGACGTGGTTGCCCGACGTAAGCAGTTTGGCCATTGGGAATGCGATCTTATTCAGTTTCGTAAGAAGTTCGGTAAGGCCAATGTGACGTCTCTGGTTGAGCGGGTGAGCCGCTTTACGGTTTTGTAGCGCAACAATGATCGTCAGTCTCGGCCGGTGATGGATGGGGTGATTAGGGTACTCCAACCCCTGCCCCAATTGGCCCGCAGATCGATTACGTTTGATCGTGGCACTCAGTTTACACAATGGTCCTATCTGCAGAATGGGATAGGGTCGCAAACTTGGTTCTGAGACCCCCAGCCTCCCTAGCAGAAAGGCACTGTTGAGAACACCAACAGACGCACAAGACGCTGGCTTCCCCGAGACCTTGATCCGCTCACCCTCAATGATCAAGACCTCGCATTTATCTGTCATCGCCTCGACAATACACCGCGCAAATGTTTAGGGTACAAAACACCTGCAGAAGTCTTTCAGCAGAAACTCTTCGCAAACAGACATCGTTTTGCGTAAACTCAAACCGAAAAGTCGCGCTTCAGCATGACCTCACAACTACACTCGAGCAGTTTATCAAAGAAGCCGATGACTACATTCGGTTGTACAACGAAAAGCGGATCAAGATATCACTTTGCGCACGAAGCCCAATCGAATATCGAAACAGTCTTGGCATTGTTACGTAAAACCAGTCCAACTTTTTATCCGCACCCCCACTGTAGACATGCGTTAGAACATTCAAGATAACCATAGGTGAACTACGTATTTATTTTCGCAGCTTTTTACTGTCCATTAGTGCAGAGTAAAGGCCCGCGGAAACAATTATCAAGCCACCAACTATCATATGGAACGTGGGGACTTCACTGAGAAGAACATATCCAAAGAAAATCGCGAAAACCATGGACGTGTACTCAAACGGCGCGACGGTTGCTGCCTCCGCATAACGGTAAGATTCAGTCATGCAAAGTTGCGCGATACCACCGCATAGCCCGCAGCCGATTAAAAGTAAGAACTGTTGCGTGGTCAGAGCTGTCCACCCAAAAGGAATGGTTGCCATCGAAAGCCCGGTCATCATCAAAGAAAACCATATGATGATCGATGAGCTTTTTTCTGTCCGAACAAGATCACGGACCAGCAGAAGTGCGACCGCTGTGAGAGCCGCACTTGCCAGTGCAGCAGCAACACCCAGCGCTTGCTTCATTTCCAAAGCTTGACCATTGCTCAACATCGTTAGTTTTGGCCAGGAAATAATGACAATTCCCAGAAATCCCACGATTATAGATATCCATCGATAGCGCTCAACGATCTGATGAAGAAAAAGCGTTGAGAAGATGACGATCAAAAGTGGTTGCGCATATCCAAGTGTAACCGCTTCTGGCAATGGCAAAGCCATAAGAGCATAAAATGCGGTGAATGTTGCCAGAACACCGACAATGCCCCTGATGAGATGTCCCATCGGGCGTCTGGTATAAAGGCTTCCCGCAACCTGTCCTCGCCACGCGAGATAGCATACGATTAGCACGAAAGCGAAGAATGAGCGGAAGAATACCACTTGTCCCAGCGCTACCGTACCTGCCAGCTTGATAAAGCTGGACATGATGACAAGCGACATCACAGAAAAAATCTTAAAAGCGATTGCGATCAACGGTCGATCGCGCCTTAGAGGGACAGCACTTTCAAATGCAGATTTTTGTTGCTGACCGTCCATTTCAATCCGATTTCCGTTTGGTGCTAAATGCATGAAAATTTGAAACATGCTGTTGTGTATGCAAAAGAACAAATCTGCTTATCAAGCAGATTTGTTCTCAAATAATCGAATGACTGATTTCGCGCTCTTGTGGCGGGGCAAGCATGACATCAATCTTTCCGATGAAGATATGTGATGGTTGCGGGGATCAATGTCATCGTTGAGGCTCATGAACATCCGACTTGAAAGTTCGTGGTTCTCTCCTCCCGCGATGAAAATTGAAATCACTGTTTCATACAATGCACCTATGGAGGCGAACAATCCGCCGGTAATGATTGATGGCTCGATATGCAGCATTGTCACTATCATGCAAACTGTAAATCTGTTCACGCCAAACTACGTGCAACATCTTGCTGCGTCATGTCGTGTGATGGCCGATCGCTAAGATACGAGTTCCGAAGCTTAGCTTCGGGGCTGATTGTGCTCCTTTTTAATCTTTCAGACAGATTCTGCGAACAGGAAGGCGAACGCAATTAATGAAATTTACATGCAGAGTTAAGTTGCGCCTTATAGACCCTTGGTTTTGAGCACAATCCTTTGGACACGCGTTCTTCCCGATTGTTGCCTTAACCGCCCGGCGTGCTAAACATTCGCAACACTTAGCGTAAGGCCGACCTTAATGCTCACATCAGATGACCTGATCTTTTTCTGTAACATTGCGCGCGCGAACTCTCTTGCGGAGGCCGCCAGAAACATGAACGTGACAGCACCGGCGGTCACACAGCGATTGCGGGCACTGGAAACCAGACTTGGCGTCAGGTTGCTGGAAAGATCATCGAGCGGCATCAATCTCACGGATGAAGGCAGGCTGATCCTTGATGAAGGGCCAAAAATTCTCAGCTCAGTGGAAGCATTGTCTGAACAACTGTCTGATCGAATTAAAACAGTCTCTGGTCACCTTCAGGTAGCAGCGTCCTATGGTTTTGGCAGGCGCTATGTAGCACCGATCGTTGATCAGTTTTCACGGGCATTTCCATCGGTGCCTGTCACACTGCATCTCTCAGAAAAGCCAGCGAGAATGCTTGATGATAATTGGGACATTATCATCCACATTGGAGAATTGGGCGCACAGGGACGGTTAATGACAACACTGGCACCGAATAAACGGCTGCTGGTCGCCTCTCCTCAGTATCTTGCAACTGCACCTGCGTTGACCTCTCCGCGTGAACTGTCAGCTCATCGATGTTTGGCGTTGCGTGAGAATGACGAAGACGTAACTTTGTGGCGGTTCTCAAACGCATCGAATGATTATTTAACGATCCGCATAGACCCGTCTATGTGTACAAATGATGGCGAAGTACTGCGTGATTGGGCCTTATACGGACAGGGAATTGCGGTTCGTTCAGAGTGGGATGTCGCGCCGCATCTGGCTGATGGAACGTTGGTGCATGTACTCCCAGAATGGGAGCTGCCCAACACAGATATTGTTGTGTTCCTCAACTCTCGTCAATACCGCTCGCGTAGGGTTGACGAGATGCTTAAAATGCTTCGCAGGGGCCTCAAGCCAACGCCGTGGAGCAGCCGGGAATCCTCAGTGCCTTAAGACGGTGCGTTTACCGCCATGTCGCATAATGATGAGCAGCGTGACGCAGCAGATCAGCGGCTCATTTCAGATACTATTTCCATCAGGCTGATGGGTCTTCGCCTCGTCAGAAGATCCGTAGCCAAGGATAGCCTTCGTCTCAAGATATTCTTCCAGGCCAAAAATACCGTATTCGCGACCGTTTCCGGATTGCTTGTAGCCACCAAACGGAGCCATACCATCCCACTGTGGATAATTGATATGTACCTGCCCTGCCCGGATCCTTCTCGCGACGGAGCGTGCCCGCTCAAGCGACGATGACTGGACCTGAGCACCGAGACCATAGATCGTATCATTCGCAATCTCTACGGCTTCTTCTTCAGTATCATATGGAATTATACATAAGACCGGCCCAAAAATTTCCTCCTGAGCAATGGTCATAGTGTTACGGACATTCGAGAAAACAGTCGGACGGATATAAAATCCCTTACCGACGTTATCCGGCCGTCCCGGCCCACCCGTCACTAATTCGGCACCTTCGCTAATGCCAATCTCGATATAGCGCTGTACATTTTCAAACTGGTTCTTGTTGGCAACAGGTCCAAGATCTGTCTGTGGGTTTGAGGGATCGCCAACCTTGAGCTTTTCCACTGTTTGCAGAGCAAGTTGCTCGACTTCCTTTAAGCGGTTGCGGGGTACGAGCATGCGGGTAGGTGCGCTGCATGACTGTCCGACATTGCGGAAGCCTGCCAGCAATCCTGCTGGTACGGCTTTTTCAAAATCGGCGTCTTCCAGCAGCACATTGGGGGATTTCCCGCCCAGTTCCTGTGTCACACGCTTGACAGTTGTAGCAGCCGCCCTCGCCACAGCCGCACCGGCTCTGGTGGACCCTGTAATCGAGATCAGATCAATATCAGGGTGTGAGGAAAGAGCTTCGCCGACGATCTCACCTTTGCCAAATATCATATTGAACACGCCAGCCGGAACACCTGCGTCATGCAGAATATCGGCAAAGAGTTTGGCACTATACGGCGAAAACTCGCTGGGCTTCAGGATCATCGTGCAGCCTGCGGCCAGCGCCGGCCCAACCTTTGCGGTAATTTGATAGAGAGGCCAGTTCCAGGGCGTAATCAGAGCACAGACACCGATAGCTTCGCGCTGAATTGCAGTGGAATCTTTGCTGCTCAAAAAGACGTAAGCTTTCAAAGCTTCAGCCGCACAACGAATATGTGCCAGACCTGCGGGGAGCTGACGCTGATGTGCGAAGGTCCGAGCACAACCCATTTCTCGTGTAATCGCATCTGCAAGCTCACCAGATCTTTCCTCGATAAGGTCACCTATTCGGGTCAGGAGCTCAGCACGGTATTCAACGCTGGTCTGTGAAAATGATGCAAAGGCGCCTCGCGCTGCGGAAACGGCCTGATCGACATCCGTTGTATTCCCCAACGGGATCGACCCGATCGCTTGTTCATTTGCCGGGTTTATGACCGAAACCTTTTCCCGCGATGTCGCATCACACCATTCGCCGTTGATATAAAAACTCGTTAGGTTAAGATCGGTCATTACTATTGCCTACTGCCTAAATGTTAATTGCCGCTCGGGAAACACCAGTATGCTTGTGCACAGCCATGATCGCAATTAAAGCTGACTACACGTCGAATTAAGTTTCAACTTATCGAAAAAAACAACATTTCCGATCTGTAATCGGATTCAAAAGGGGCAGTTCATGCCGCCTGCCATGTTCTGTAACCTGAAAGATCCTGTCTGAACATGAGATATTAAGGTTCAAGTTAATTAACGCTGTAACATTCATTAATTGTCCTGCGATCTATCTCTGATGATGATGATACAACTCATTATCAGGATTTTAGCATGCTTACTCTGAACACCGACGCAAAGGTCTCTGACGCTCCAGCGACAACAACCCTTAACCAATTGCCGACGCCCAGCCTCGTTCTGGATGCTCTGAAGGTGGACCGCAATTTGAAGCGCCTGAAAGATCGGGCAGAGCAGCTCGGCGTTACGTTGCGTCCGCATCTCAAGACAGCCAAAAGCATCGAAATTGCGCGTAAAGCGATGCCGACACCGAGCGGCCCCGCCACCGTATCAACACTGAAAGAAGCGCGCCTTTTTGCAGAGGGTGGCGTCAAAGATATTGTTTACGCAGTTGGGATCACCCCAGCGAAACTCGAAGAAGTCGTTGCACTGTCACGTGATAACACAGTCATCACTGTCATCCTTGACAATATGGATCAGGCCCGCGCCGTGGCTGAAGCATCGCGGAAAGCTGGATTTCCTATTCCGGCACTGATTGAAATTGACTGCGACGGCCACAGAAGCGGCGTTTTGCCTGAAGATGCGGACACTCTGGTTGCCATTGGTCAGGCTCTCGTGGACGGCGGCGCGGCGTTGCGCGGCGTTATCACCCATGCCGGAGAGAGCTACAGCGCCCGCAGCGCCGAGGCACTTGAACAAGCTGCTGAAGGAGAACGGCTGGCTGTTGTTAACGCGGCCGCTATCCTTCGCTCGGAAGGTCTGCCGTGCCCGATTGTCAGTGTCGGTTCCACGCCAACAGCTCATTTTGCAAAAGACCTTACCGGCGTCACTGAACTACGCGCTGGCGTCTATATGTTCTTTGATCTCGTCATGCGCGGTATCGGCGTTTGCGAGACGGATGACATTGCCTTGTCTGTTTTGACCACCGTGATTGGCCACCAGAAAGAAAAGAACTGGCTGCTGGTTGATGCGGGATGGATGGCAATGTCACGGGATCGTGGCACCGCAAAACAACCCGTAGATTGTGGCTATGGCCTTGTATGCGACCTTGAAGGAAATCTCATCCCTGACTTTGTTCTGATGGATGCCAATCAGGAACACGGAATTATTTCCATACGACCGGGAAGCGATGCAAAACTCCCTGACCTGAAACTAGGGGACCGGCTTCGTATTCTGCCAAATCATGCCTGTGCCACGGGAGCTCAGCACGACAAGTATTACGTCGTTGAAGGTCGCAGCGAGGAGGTCACTGCCATTATTCCTCGCTTCTCAGGCTGGTGATAGACATGTCAGTTATTATTGAAACCAAGAATGCGCCTGCTCCTGCCGGTCATTACGCGCAGGCAATCAGCAATAACGGAACAGTCTGGATCTCCGGGCAATTGCCAATTCGTCCCGATGGATCGCATTGCGAAAGTGCGGACTTCGAAGTGCAGGCACATCAGGCCGTGTCCAATCTTCTCGCCATTCTGGAAGCTGCTGGCGGATCGCCATCTCATCTCGTGAAAGTCACTGCTTATATCACCGGAGTGGAGAACTGGCCTGTTTTCAATCGCGTTTACGCGGGGCTTATGGGAAGCGCATGTCCGGCGAGAGCAATTGTACCGGTGCCTGAACTGCACTATGGCTTCAAGGTGGAAGTTGAGGGATGCGCGGTTATTCCAGAAAACCAGCAGAACGCGCAATTGCCTTAGGCCGGGAATCCATCGAATGAGTGGATCCTGAACCTGATTGATAAAGCCGTTGCGGCTTTATTGAGAAAATTCGGTAAAAGAGGCTTTGAATGTCACTGTTAATTAGGATTGACCCGGATCCGAAAACCGAACCGGTCCTCAGAGATCCCCTGCCCGAGCGTCTGATTTCGAAGTCGCCAAAGCTCAAATCATGGGAACAGGACATATCCCGTGAAGACATCAGTACGGGGATATTTGAGGCAACGCCCGGCGTTACCCACTCCATCAAAGGTGAAGCGTTCGAATTCTGCCATATCATTTCGGGAGAAATTGAACTCACCCCCGATGGTGGCCAACATGTGCGCTTTAAAGCCGGCGACTCTTTCGTAATGAAGCCGGGCTTCACGGGCGTATGGAACACGATCGAAACTGTCCGTAAGATCTACGTCGCAGTAAAATGAATTGCCGATACGACCCGGGTGAATTGGTTTCCTCTGGGTTGGCAGTTTTAGGTGAGCGATCACAGCTCTCCCCAGAAAGAAAATTTTATGCCAGCTCCACTTTGGACTATTAACTCCTGCGAAACACTCCCTGAAGAAGCTGATGTCGTCGTGATTGGCGCTGGCATTGTTGGCACTTCTGCTGCTTACTTTCTCGCCAAGCGCGGTTTGAAGGTGGCTCTTGTCGAAAAAGGCCGTGTCGGTTCAGAACAGTCCAGTCGCAACTGGGGCTGGTGCCGTCAACAAAATCGCGACATGAGAGAACTTCCCTTATCAACAAAAAGCCTTGAATTATGGGAAGCAATCTCTCAGGATCTCAATGTCGATCTGGGCTTCAAGCGAAGCGGTCTCCTTTATCTCTCCAATAACGAAGAAGAAATCGCAGCCTGGGCGCGCTGGCGCGACCTTGCCAAAGAGCAGGGTGTTACCACTCAGGTTTTAAGTAGCCGAGAAGCGACGCAGCATGGTATAAAGACGGGCAGGCGCTGGAAAGGTGGGGTGTTCTCTCAGTCTGATGGGATTGCTGACCCTGCCCGCGCCGCACCGCTTATCGCCAGCGGCATAAGAAAATATGGCGGCACGATCCATCAATTCTGTGCTGCAAGAGGGCTCGAAATAGAGAGCAATCGCGTCACTGGTGTTGTAACCGAGTTGGGTACTATCAAAACCAAACGAGTTGTGCTGGCAGCGGGCGCCTGGGCTTCTGTTTTCTGCAAGCAGATCGGCATCAATTTTCCGCAGGTCGCTGTCAGATCTTCAGTGCTATCTCTGATGCCATCTCAGCAGGACATGCCTGATGCTATTCATACCTCGGAAATATCGATTACTCTGAGAGGTGATGGCGGCAGAACGCTGGCTATCTCAGGATCAGGCAATGTTGATCCCACCATGGCAATGCTCCGCTATGCGATTAACTTCGTACCGATGTTTACAAAACGCTGGCATGTCTTATCTCCGGGCAATCTCAGCGCATGGAGACTCGGTCACGAGTATCGCAGAAAATGGGCGCTTGATAAGCCTACACCGATGGAACTCACCCGCGTTCTGGATCCCAAACCATCCGCTGCGAGTATCGAAGAAACACTGATGCGTGCACGCCGGTTATTCCCGTCTCTGACAACGGTACCCGTACAGACAGCATGGGCCGGATTCATCGACAGCACACCAGACGGCATTCCGGTTATCGATTCAACAGTCGGCCCCGAGGGCTTTGTGCTCGCTGCCGGTTTCTCAGGTCACGGCTTTGGTATCGGACCAGGTGCAGGACATCTCATTGCCGAGATCGTCGGCGGCGATGAACCGAGTCTCGAGTACAAGCAATATAGATTAGCCCGACTTCAGCGCAGCGTATGGGGTAAAGTTTCTGACTTCTGAAAAAGTTTACTTCACTCGTGGCGGTTAATCACTTCATATATTGATGCTGAAACTTTCAAGCAAACAAGGAACAGACTTTAGAGCCTGTTCCAAAAAGGCACGAGCAATCTCAAGTACGTATGATTTGATTGGTTTTCTTGCGGGCGTTTTCTTATAACTATATTCAAATCCTGCCGATAGCTGCAAAATATTATTGCTGATGGTCGATATGTAGGATCGCAGGTCAAAGGCAGCTGGAAAAGGTGAGAGAGTTACCTACAAGTCGTTAAACGATCCGATCATGCTGATGGTTGCGACCTTTTGTTAGGCCTATGTGAGTTCGAGCAAAGATTTACATGGCTGAAACGCCGTACCAGACTGGCTGACGATTTCAAGGAGACCGTCGTATCTTCTGAAGACTGCAAATATCTCAAACATACACGAACTTATCCGACGTATAGCAATTACGGATATGGTTATGTTCGTTATGATTCAGGCCCTAGAATTCGGCGACTTTGCCCCATACGCTTCGGTTAAGCCGGTCTGGATTATAAGGTTTCGGATCTACAATTGGCTCGCGGCCTAAAATAACGTCGGCAATCATATGTCCAGCACCCGGCCCTATGCCGAAACCATGCCCGCTGAAGCCTGCGGCCAAAATGAATCCCGGAACTGTTTCAATCTCACCAATAGCAGGTACGCCGTCCGGCGTGCTATCGATATAACCGGCCCAGCGATTGGCAATCGGTATTCTGGCAAGCTCTGGCAGCAGATCACGCGCTCTTTTATATGTAAGACTGATCTGCCCCTCATCCGGTTTCGGGTTGAGGATGCGATTTCGTTCCATCGGCGTGATCTCATCAAGCGACCATTTGCTCAGCGTTTCGTGGCCAGAACACCAACCCTGAATACCACCCGGTGCAAGGCTTCTCCAGCGACGCGTGAACATTGGGATGAATTCACGGCTGAAACGCAATTGCTGCGGTGTCACATCCACACGCGCCTTACCGCTGATCGCAAGCGTATAACCGCCATCATGGCGTCGCGTCAGCGATACCTGCGAGGTATGCAATGCATCTGGCAACCCAACAGCACCCGGCGCGACGGATAAGATTGATGCCCGGACCGCAGCCTGGGGAAAACGAATGCCCAGTTGATTGCAGAAGGACGATGCCCAGGCACCGCCCGCCATCACGACTGTTTTGGCCTGAATAGTACCTGCTTCAGTCACAACGCCGCTGACACGTCCGCCGCTGAGTTCAATGCCGCGTGCAGCACAATTCTGATGCACAGTTCCGCCAGCGGCCATAATGCCACGCGCCACAATAGGAACGGCTCGAGATGGATCAGCGATACCGTCGGTCGGCGAGAAAACGCCGCCTTCCCATGCCCGGCCGGTGGCTTTGCCGCGCTCGGCAGCTTCTGAGGCGCTGAGCATATGTGTGGTGACACCAACAGATTTTGCAAAATCACGCCAGCGCGCCCAGCCCGCTATCTCTGCCTCGTCCTGTGACAGATAAAGCAAACCGCAGCGCCTGAAACCCGGATCTTCTCCGGTCTGTTCTGCGATCTTATCCCAGAGATCGAGGCTTTTGGTTGCCATAGGAAGTTCGCGCGCATCGCGGTTCTGCTGGCGGCACCAACCCCAGTTGCGGCTTGATTGTTCGGCAGCAATACGACCTTTTTCAACGAGCGCAACTTTCGCACCACTGCGCGCCAAATAATAGGCGGTAAATACACCGACTACGCCGCCGCCAATAACAACGACGTCAGCCTCTTTCGGCAAAGTCGGGCTGGTTTCGATGTGCAATAGCGGTGCAGACATATGCAAGACTCCAGTGTTTCGTATATCCTAATCCTGTCACCGCCAAGGCGTGCGTCGGAGTTTGCATTTACACAGAATTTCGTATGGTTTGCCCCAGCATCGGCAGGTGATTATTTCGTGTAAACGAAGTCTGCTTCGCACGATAACTGAATATGGAAAACGGCAGGCCGAACGATTGCGACAAGAAGCGAAAAGGATAATAATCCGAATTCAGAATACCGAATGAATGGTTTTACCTATGAAGCTCGACAAAATTGACATCAGAATTTTATCCGAAATGCAGAAGAACGGGCGGATAACCAATGTCGAACTTGCCGAGCTCGTCAATCTGTCACCCAGCCCGTGCTTGATGCGGGTGAAAAAACTTCAGTCCGAAGGCTATATCACCGGATATTCTGCGCAGATTAACGTCTCGAAACTCGGCCAGACGCTTACGGTTTTTACCGAAATCACGCTCAAAAATCATCGACAGATCGATTTTGCGCGTTTTCTCGCCACTGTTGAAAAGATTGATTCCGTTATTGAATGCCACCTCGTATCAGGCGGTTACGATTATTTGATGAAATTCGTTACCGCTGGAATCGTCGAGTATCAAACGATAATGGAACGTCTGATTGATATGGATGTAGGCATTGATAAATATTTCAGCTTTGTTGTGCTCAAATCACCGATTGTAAAAGCACATCTGCCACTCGACGTGATGTTCACGGAACAACAGAGCTAGAGCAGATAGCGGAAAAGTGGGAGGCAACTCCCACTTTTCGGGCTGCATTATAGAAACTCAGCTTCTGGTGAACTCGCGAACCAGTTTAGGGTCCTGTTTCAGACCATCAAGCCAGCCAGTATCGAGCTTTGGCACGGAAGAGAACAAAAGCCGCGAGTAAGGGTGGCTAGCGGCGGCGCCCATCATATCAGGACTGAGTTGCTCAACCTTCTTGCCCGCATACATAACAACAACTTCATCACAGATCGCGCGAACCGTAGAGAGATCGTGACTGATGAAGAGATACGATAGCGATAACTCGCGTTGCAGTTCTTTCAACAGGTCGATAATAGCCGCCGCGACAACTGTATCCAGTGCCGATGTGATCTCATCACAGATAATCATCTTAGGGTCAGCAGCCAAAGCCCGCGCTAAATTGATGCGCTGTTTCTGCCCGCCGGAAAGCTCGCCCGGTCTGCGGTAGCGCATGTTGCGCGGTATTCGCACCATATCGAGCAGTTGATCGACTCTCGTTTCGCGGCTCTTTTTGTCCATGCCATGATAGAATGAAAGCGGACGTGTCAGAATTTCGGCAATTGATTTGGTTGGATTGAGAGCCGTATCGGCGAATTGGAATACAATTTGCAATTCACGCAATTGATCACGACTGCGACGACGCAAATCGCTTGGCATCTCCTTGCCTTCAAACACGATCTTACCACTTGCGGCAGGTAGAATCCCGGCAATGACACGCGCAAGCGTGGACTTGCCACAGCCAGATTCTCCGATGATCCCGAGATTCTGCCCGCGCGCGAGTTCGAGGCTAACATGATCGACTGCGATCATAGTCGGCACGCCGGATTTACCGACCATACCATACCCAGCCATAACTTTATCCACGACTAGCAAGGGGGTAGGCTTTTCTGCCACTGCGGCTTCAGGTCTTGCATGAAGCAAAGGCTCGAAGGCCGCTAAAAGTTCTTTGGTGTAGGGATGTTGGGGGCTATGCAATATCTCGTGCGTAGTACTAACTTCCTGAATTTTACCGCCCTTAAGCACGACGATACGATCCGCAATCTGCGCAACAACGGCCAGATCATGCGAGACATAAACGCCTGCGATATGCTTCTTTTTCATCACGGATTTGAAAGCGCGAAGCACTTCAATCTGGGTCGTTACATCCAGAGCAGTTGTTGGCTCATCAAAGATAACAAGCTTTGGATCACCAATAAGAGCCATCGCTGCTGAAAGGCGCTGCAACTGCCCTCCAGAAACCTGATGCGGATAGCGATCGCCGATTGTCTCTGGATTAGGCAAAGCTAGTGCTTTGAACAGCTCAACCGCCTTCTTGCGGGCGTCATCTTTCGACATCAGCTTATGGATCTTGGTTACTTCAATAACCTGATCCATAATGCGATGCGCTGGATTAAAGGATGCCGCCGCACTTTGCGGCACATAAGAGACTTCTGTGCCGCGCTTCTTTGAGCGTTTACGCTCTGATAAAGTGACAATATCCTGACCGCCAACAGCAATGCTACCGTCCACAATACGGCAGCCGGGGCGCGTATAGCCCATCAAAGTCAATGCAATGGTTGTCTTGCCAGAACCGCTTTCGCCAATCAGTGCGACGATTTCGCCTTCTGCTATTTGAAAACTGACATCACGGATGATCTCGACGTTACGACCGGAGTCAGTCTTGGCATCCACGCGAAGATTTTTAATCTCAACAAGATTGCTCATTCATTCGCTCCTGTCGCGGATCTTCTGCGGTAGATTATCGATCAGCAAATTGACGCTGATGGTGAGGCTGGCAATGGCAATCGACGGAAACACAACAGCAGGCGCTGCAAAAGACAATCCACCGATGTTTTCTTTAACCAGTGCACCCCAATCAGCATAGGGCGGCTGAACGCCAAGACCGAGAAACGACATGCTCGATAACAACAACACGATAAACACAAAACGCAGACCAAAATCAGCCAATACAGGCCCGATAATACCGGGCAGAATTTCTGAGCGGATAAGGTAGCCAATTTTCTCACCGCGTGCGCGGGCAACCGTCACATAATCCATCGTATTGATATTAATCGCCAATGCGCGCGCAAAACGATAGCTGCCCGGCGTATATATAACCGCCATGGTGATAATCAGGATCGGGATAGATGAACCAACGCCTGCCACGATCACAAGCGCCAGAATTTTGCTTGGGATGGATGTTAGGGCATCAAGAAAACGGCTGAGTGCTGAGTCAAACCAACCACCAATGACAGCTGCGGTCATGCCAAGTGTCACGCCAAAAAAGCAGGCCAGAAACACGGCAGCAAGCGAAATACCGACTGTGAAACGCGCACCATAGATAATGCGTGAAAGCATATCACGACCAAGGTAATCTGTCCCCAGCGGAAACTGCGCGCTCATTGGGCCGAAGAAGTCGAAATCGACAATCTCGCCAATTGGATGCGGCGCGATCCACGGTGCAAAGATTGCAACAACTGCCCATCCAAAAATAATCAGGAAGGATACAGCGCCAACCAGATTAACCCGATAGCCGAAACGCGGGGACCTTGCTTTTCGCTGATTTGAAACGGAAGCAGTCATGATTATCGCAGCCTCGGGTTAGAAACAATAGCAATCAAATCCGCTATCGTGATGAGCAGAAGATAGCCAAAGCAGAAGATCATCGCGCAGGTCTGGATCAGGGGCAGATCGCGCGTTGCAACTGCATCAAGCATGAGCTTGGCTATGCCGGGATAATTGAAGATAGTTTCCACGATGATCACGCCACCCAGCAGATAAGACAGCGAGAGCGCAACCGCATTGACGATGGGGCCAAGTGCGTTGGGGAGCGCATGAATAACAACCATTCGGCTGCGTGAAGCACCTTTGAGCAATGCCATTTCAACATAGGGCGTGTTGAGCGTCTCAAGAACGGCTGCACGTGTCATGCGGATCATCTGTGCTGAAATCACAAAGCTCAGCGTGATAACCGGCATGGCAAAAACCTTGAGAAGCCCCCAGAATGATGTGACTTCATTGGCCATTGAAAGCGCTGGTAACCAGCCAAGATAGACCGCAAACACGATTACTGCGATGGTTGCGACCATAAACTCTGGCACAGAGATGACCGAAATCGTGATGATCGAAACAACGCGATCATAGATCGTTCCGCGCATGATTGCGGCGGTAATGCCGAGAAACAAGGCAATCGGCACTGAAATTGCAGCCGTCACACCCGCAAGCTTCAACGAATTGGCGAGACGGTTGCCGATCAAATCAGAAATCGGGACATTGTTGACGTAGGAAACGCCAAGATCACCGCGCAGCAGGTTTCCAAGCCAATATAGAAAGCGCAGGAAAGCGGGCTGATCGAGGTTCATCGCATGACGAAGACCCGCAACGGCCTCTGGCGTCGCCGCCTGCCCTAGAAGAATTTCAGCCACATCACCCGGAAGCATCGCTGTTGCAAAGAAAATAGTAAACGCAACAATCAGAAGCGTAACAGCAGCAACGACGAGGCGTTTGGCAATGAGATTCAGCAGAGGCGACTTCATGGTCATGCGCAGCCCAATAGTTGGGGGAAACGATCAGTTCGGGCAAAAGCGATGTTTTGCCCGAACCCGAAAAGCGAGGTTACCTGACGAAAGGTCAGGCTTCCAGCCATGCATGTTCGGCAAATGTATAGCCCATCATGCCGCCAAGCGGATTTGGCTCAAGGCCATTCAACTTCGGCGAAATCGCATCAACATTGGACATGAAAACCGGAATGACCGTTCCGGCCTCATTGGAAACCATGGCCTGCATATCGCCATAGATTGCCTTACGCTTCGCTTCATCAAGCGAACCACGGGCTTCGAGCAACATAGAGTCGAATTTCTCCGACTTGTACTGGCTTTCATTCCATGGAGCATCAGTCTTATAGAGCAGCGAGAACAGAATATCCGGTGTCGGACGGGCATTGATGTTGCCGTAATGGACCGGATCTTTCAGCCAATGGTTTGACCAGTAGCCATCCGACGGTACACGATCAATGGTGATCTTCTGGCCGATTGTCGAAGCTGCCTGCTGGAGAACCATAGCATAGTCAAGCGATGATGATGCGGCTTCTGCAGCTGTGATGCGGATTTCTTGATTAAGCATACCGGCTTTTTCAAGCAACGACTTTGCGCGTTCAGGATCAAACTCGCGCTGCTTAAGCTCTGCATTATAATATTTGCTGGTCGCTGGAACGGGATGATCATTCGCAATTTCAGCAAGACCGCGCAGTACGGATTTCTGAATGACTTCGCGATTGGTCAGATATTTCAGTGCTTCAGCCACGCCCGCCTTATCGCCCGGCGTCAAATCAAGACGGACGTTAAGATTGGTATAGGTGCCGAGCTTCGAGATAAAGAGTTTTGCAGCTGGATTATTTTCAAGCACGCGCAGCGAACGTGGATTGAGGTTCGCACCAAGATGAATATCGCCGGAAAGAACGGCGTTCATACGCGCGCTTTCGTCAGAGATTGCAAAAAACTCAAACGAGTCGAGATGTGGGCCGTTGTTCTTCCAGTAGTTCTCGTTACGCGCAGCCATTGAGCGCACGCCTGGCTGGAACTCCTTACAAACAAATGGACCTGTGCCATTGCCCTTGGAGAAATCCGTCGTGCCATCAGCAACGATCATGAAATGATGCAGTGCCAGAATGGTTGGCAAATCAGCATTCGCATCTTGAAGCGTGATCTCAACGGTTGTGTCATCAACCTTCTTCACACCCGTGATCTGCTTGGCAATCGCATTGACTTTGGAGCCAACAGCTGGGTCGAGGTGGCGATTAATCGAGAAGACAACGTCATCGGCAGTCAGCGACTTGCCGTCATGGAAGGTAACACCCTTGCGCAGCTTGACTGTCCAGACCTTCGCATCCGAACTATCAACGCTTTCGGCCAGTTCCATCTCAGTTTCACCCTGACCATTAAGGAATGTCAGGCGGTTATAGAATGCGCAACAGCGAACATAATCGGTCGCATTCGAAGCCTTCGCGGGATCAAGCGTATCAGCAGTGGAGGCGCTGAAACCAGCAGCCTTGATGAAACCACCCTTAACAGGGGTTGCAGCATATGCAGCGGTTGCACGACCCAAAATCGTTGAACCCGCAGCAACCGCTACACCACCCATAAGCAACATCTGCAATAATTCGCGCCGGGTTGCCCCGCGACGAATTGCATTTTCAATCATCCGGTCGTCGGAAGAAGTCCAGTTGGTTATCTTCTCGCTCATGGCAGTTCCCCTTGTTAAAGTTGCATCTGGTGCGCCGGTTTATAGTCACCGGTTTCACCTTGGGTTCATTGCGGTTTTAGAATTACAGTCGTTAACAACACCTCGTTGCAATGTGAGTTAAAAAGGCTTTGAGGAGAGCGAATTGACCCAGCATGTGGCGGGTGATTATTCGATAATCTCAACTCAATCCCGTGGCTTTGCCCTTTATCCTCACCTTTGGCAGCTCTGACAGTGTGTTACAGAGATGCGCGTAAATTGCGCTGAATTGGTGAAGAGCAGCAGCATAATATTGCGAATCTCATAAACTTACGAAATTCTTGCTCGCAATTGAGCTGCTGCCCGTCAAACTCATCCCTTCATTGCCGCGCGCACGTCTTCATCAGCAAGCGTCTGATCAAGCGTTATGCGCGTGCGTTCGATGATTGCATCAATATCTTCGTCGGTGCAGCAAAGCGGCGGCGCATAACCAAGAACGCCATTTGCAAAAGCTCGGATGACGAGGCCATTGTCCCAGGCACGATCAAAAATGCGGTGTGCCGGATCAGCAGCAGCTGGAAGTGGCGTTTTCTTTTCCTTGTCAGTCACAAGCTCTATCGCAGCCAGCATACCGCGACCGCGAACATCACCAACCAACGGATGATCTGCCAAACCATGCAAACCAGCCATCAGACGCTGACCAGCCTTGCGGCCATTTTCAAGCAAGCCACCTTCATAAAGACGCAGACATTCTAGGCCGACTGCCGCACTGACCGGGTGTGCCGAATAGGTATAACCATGGCCGACGGCCGATTTGCCAGCGCCATCTGCAATGGTGTTATAGACATGTTCGGACATGAACACGGCACCCATCGGCACATAGCCCGATGTCAGACCCTTAGCAGTCGTTATGAAATCGGGCACGACATCATCTTCCGAACAAGCGAAAAGCGGCCCTGTACGGCCAAAGCCAGTAATTACTTCGTCGGCAATGAACAGAACATCATATTCCTTGCAAAGCGCATGCATTGCCTTGAGCCAGCCGGTTGGCGGAACCAACACGCCACCCGAGCCCTGAATGGGTTCAACATAAAATGCCGCAACGCGCTCCGCACCAAGCTCTTCGATCTTAGCGCGAAGTGCTGCCACGGATGCATCAATGATTGCCTGCGGATCAGTGCCAACCGGATTACGATAGGCATAATGCGATGGAATTTTATGCTGCCAGTCATATGGCACACCAAAGCCCGCATGAAATGCCGGAAGTGCAGTCAGACCGGAACCCGCGGTCGAAGATCCATGATAGCCATATTCAACCGAGATAAACTGGTCTTTCTGCGGCGTGCCCTTCGCATGGTAATAATAGCGAATGAAGCGGATTGTGCTGTCGATCGCGTCCGAACCGCCGAGCGTGAAATAGACGTGGTTGAGATCACCCGGCGCACGATCTGCCAGTTCAGCAGCCAAACGAATGGCTGGCTCAGAACCAAGACCGAAATAGCCAGTTGCGTAGGGAAGCTCTTGCAGCTGCTTTGTCGCGGCTTCAACGATGCTATCCTGGCCATAGCCAACATTCACACACCAAAGACCGGCAAAACCGTCAAGCAGCTTATGGCCCGATGCATCGGTCACAGTCGCGCCCTTGGCCGACTTCAGAACGCGGACGCCAGCGGCTTCGTGACTGCGGAACGATGAGACCGGATGCACCAGATGGGCGCGATCAAGTTCGATCAGCGAATTGCTCAGCATAATATTCTCCAAATCAACCTAGTGCCTGATTTACAAGCGCATATGTGCGGTATTCAGTACCGCTTTGTTCTTCAACTGACCCAACGGCGCGGCGCATCGGTATTCCGCCACCAACATGAACCAGCCCGCGTTCAGTCAGCCAATCGGCAAGACCTGTCGCTATGTTCGTATCCACGCGGACGAATTCACCCGTATGTTTTGAAAGTAGAAAGTCGATCAGCGCACGCGCATCATCGCCGTTCTTCGCAACAACTGGGCCGATAACAAGACCTCTACCAAAGGGACGAATTCCTGCAAATGCCTCGACTTCATCATCCTTACGGATGACAGCGAACTGCGCGCTTTCCTTCAACAACTGCATAATGTTCGAGCGATTATGGCCAGTTGCAGTACTATCCATCTCGACCAGACGCGAAAAGTCATCGCTGTCCGCCCAGGAAACATTGCCTGGTGCATCGACCTTAGCGGCCAAACCCTGATGCTGAATGATTTCGCCATTGACCACAAAGCCAAGCTTCTCATAGAGCGGCAAACCGTCCTGCGTTGCGACAAGCAAACAAGTGCGTCCGTCAGCAGCATCAAGTGCCGCCTGCATCAGCTTGCGACCAAGCCCACGTCCGCGCATCGCCTCATCGACAATAACCATATTGACGGTTGCAACATCATCGCCCAATGGCGTGGACATTGCGGTACCAACGACGCTTCCGTCTTCAAGGGCTACGACACCATTGCTGAGTGCGAGCACAAAGGCCCAGTCTTCGCGACGATGTGGCCAGCCTGCCTGTTGAGACAAAGCAACTGCACCATCAAGATGATCTGTAGTCATCGTTTCAAGAGTGATTGGCGATGCGGTCATGACTGTTTCCGAGCATGGTTATTCATAGACTCAGATTAGAATGAGGTTCGCAGCAGTTCATCCCGACCAGCATCCATATCCTGATGGTTTTCACTGTCCTTTGATAGCGCTGCCGCATCTTATGCCGCGAGTTACGGCGAACTACTCCTCAAACCACCGGTCCAAGCCTACTCGAAGGCCACCCTGACGAAACTCTCTGCCAAAGCCTCGCTGAGATACGGAACAATCTGCTTCGCACAGATAGCAATGCAGTGATTAGTCTATTTGCGGCTCATTATGATGTATGACAACGGCACAGCAGTGCCTGCACGCCTTGGAAGGATCAAATCATGGCCCAATTCAGACCAAAATACATTACCTTCGATTGCTACGGCACACTGACCAATTTTCAGATGGCGGAAGCCGCACGCGATCTTTACGGCGAACAGCTCAATGAAGGTCAGATGCAGCAGTTCATCAAAAATTTTGCTGCTTATCGCCTTGATGAAATCCTCGGCGACTGGAAGCCTTATAATGAAGTCGTTCACAATGCGATTGAACGCACCTGCAAGAAGAACAATGTAACCTTCAAGGCAGAAGATGCGCGCACCGTCTATGAACGTGTACCAACCTGGGG
The DNA here is from genome assembly GCF_032190615.1 of Brucella pseudogrignonensis. Lineage (NCBI taxonomy): Bacteria > Pseudomonadati > Pseudomonadota > Alphaproteobacteria > Hyphomicrobiales > Brucellaceae > Brucella > Brucella pseudogrignonensis. Next base: position 210,374 of record NZ_JAVLAT010000003.1, on the reverse strand, counting down.
GCCACATGCAGATGTGCCAGCAGGTCTTTCCAAGGTTGCAAAGGAAATCCCGCTCGTCATTCTTTCAAATGCCATGAACGAGCAGATCCACCACAATGTCGAGAAGCTCGGCGCGCCATTTCATGCCGTTTATACAGCACAGCAGGCACAGGCATACAAGCCGCGCTTCAAGGCATTTGAATATATGCTCGACCAGCTCAACGCCAATCCGGAAGATATTCTGCATGTCTCGTCGTCGTTCCGCTATGACCTGATGTCGGCACATGATCTTGGTATCAAGAACAAGGTCTGGGTCAATCGCGGTCACGAACCTGCAAATCCTTATTACGGCTATACCGAAATCAAGGATATTTCCGGTCTGGCCGGTGTCGTTGGACTGTAAATAAGGCTTAGCAAGATGCAATTTAAACCCTACTGGCACGATACCACACCGCCTTTCACTGCTGGCAAAAAGAGCTCGCCGGAAGGACATTATGATGTTGCTATTATTGGTGGTGGGTTCACCGGCCTTTCGGCTGCATTGCATCTTGCCAAAGCGGGCAGCCGCGTCGCAGTGTTTGAAACGGGGCTTGTCGGCTCCGGCGCTTCGGGACGCAATGGCGGCCATCTTAACAATGGCCTCGCGCACAGCTTTATCGCGGCAAAACAACACCTTGGCGCAGACCGCGCCAAGGCTCTCTACAAAGCCTTTGACGATTCCGTCGATACAATCGAACGCATTGTTGCCGAAGAAAATATTGATTGCTCGTTCCGTCGTGCTGGTAAGCTGAAACTGGCTTCAAAGCCCGCACATTTTGAGGGTCTTGCGCGCAATTTTGAAGCCATCCATGCAGAAGTTGATCCAGACACAGCGTTGCTGCGCGCAGATCAGCTTTCAGGAGAAGTCGGTTCCAATGATTTTCATGGTGCCATGCTTTCCAGGAAAAGCGCCATGATGCATATGGGGCGCTATGTGACTGGCTTGGCTGCGGCAGCGGCGCGTCATGGTGCTTTCATTTTTGAAAACACCACTGTTCAGCAGCGCAAAAAGCTCGGCAACCAGCACCAGATCGTTACATCACGCGGCACAGTAACTGCGGATAATGTCATTCTAGCAACTGGCGCCTACACAACTGACAGCTTTTCCTATTTCCGCAAGCGTATCATTCCGGTCGGTAGTTTCATCATTGCCACACGTCCACTGACGCAAAGCGAAATTGCCGCTACCATGCCCGGCAATCGCACCTATGTAACGTCAATGAACATCGGCAATTATTTCCGGCTGGCACCGGATAATCGCATGATTTTCGGTGGTCGCGCACGCTTCTCAACCACATCGGATCAGCGTTCGGACAGCAAAAGTGGAGCAATCTTACGCGCAAACCTCGTCAAAATGTTCCCACATCTTGCCAAAGTCGAAATCGACTATTGCTGGGGTGGTCTCGTCGATATGACTCAGGACCGCTATCCGCGCGCAGGCTTTGCCGATGGTGTCTGGTATGCGATGGGCTTTTCCGGTCATGGCGCACAAATGTCAACGCAGATGGGTATCTATCTGGCAGACGCAATCCTTGGACTCGGCGACCACAATCCGATTTCCGACCTCGAATGGCCAACAATTCCCGGCTACTCCGGCAAGCCATGGTTTCTGCCGATGGTGGGCTTTTATTATAAAATGCTCGACAAGTTTCAGTAAAGAAAAAGGGCGGTTTAACCGCCCTTTTTCATTCTCATAATCCGCCAACATGCAGCGTTTTGATTTCCAGATATTCATCAATACCGAGTTTTGAACCCTCACGGCCAAGCCCGGACTGTTTAACACCGCCAAAAGGCGCAACTTCGGTTGAAATCAGACCCGTGTTAAGCCCAACCATGCCGAATTCCAGCGCTTCAGCCACACGCCATGAGCGTTTCAGGTTCTCCGTAAAAAAATAAGCAGCAAGACCAAACGGCGTTCCATTCGCAATCGCAATCGCTTCCTCTTCCGTTTCAAAGCGGAAAAGCGGCGCAACAGGTCCAAAGGTTTCTTCCGATGCAAGCAACATATCGGTTGTGGCATCACCCAGCACAATTGGACGTGCATATTGACGGCCTTCTGGGATGCTTTCGGATTGTGCAAGAATTTTTGCACCATGTGTCAGTGCATCACTCACATGCCGTTCGATTTTTTCAATCGCCGCATGATTGATCATCGGGCCGATAGCAACGCCGTCTTCAGTACCAACGCCGACCTTCATTTTTGCAACGCGGGCCGAAAGCTTAGCTGCGAAATCATTGTAAATGCCGGACTGCACCAGAATACGGTTGGAACAAACGCAGGTTTGTCCACCATTGCGGAATTTTGATGCTATTGCGCCTTCGACCGCCTGATCCAGATCAGCATCGTCAAACACGATGAATGGTGCATTGCCGCCAAGTTCTAAACTCAGACGCTTGATGCTATCAGCAGCGCCCTTCATCAAAAGCGAACCAACACGCGTAGAGCCCGTAAAAGAAATCTTGCGCACGGTTTCATTTGCCATCAGTTCATTACCGATTTCACTCGGCATGCCGGTGACAATATTGATAACGCCAGCTGGTATCCCTGCCCGTTCTGCAAGTACGCCAAGTGCGAGTGCCGAAAATGGCGTAAACTCCGAAGGCTTAATGACGACCGTGCAGCCTGCCGCAAGCGCCGGAGCTACCTTACGCGTGATCATCGCATTCGGAAAATTCCACGGCGTGATGATAGCACAAACACCAACGGCTTCTTTGAGCACGAGAATACGACGATCTGCGGTTGGCGAGGGAATGCTGCCACCATCGATACGGCGCGCTTCTTCGGCGAACCATTTAACAAACGATGCACCGTAGCGGATTTCACTCAATGCCTCATTGAGTGGCTTGCCCTGCTCCAGTGTCAGCAGAAGAGCGAGATCCTGCTCATGCTCGACCATCAATGCAAACCAGCGTTCAAGAAGCACTGCACGCTCAGCGTGCGTTTTCTTTTTCCATGGTTTGAAAGCCTCCGCTGCGGCATCAATTGCCGCGCGGGTTTCCTTGTCACTCATATCCGGGATCGTACCCAAAGTGCTGAGGCTTGCAGGATTAGTAACATCAACCGTGGCGCCCGACGCGGCATCCTGCCAGACGCCACCAATGAGACCCTGTTGGCGGAAAAGTGACTGATCTTTTAACGTATGCATGACGACCTCTTATGCCAAAGCTGAAAGCACCGCCTGCGTGATCGCATCCGTCTTGTCTTTGCCCGCAACGGTTCCGATACCCTGAGCCGTCGCTGTTTCAATTGCCGTGATCACATCTTTTGCGGCCTGATGCTCTCCAAGATGCTCAAGCATCATCGCGCCCGACCATATCGCTGCAATTGGATTGGCAATGCCAAGATGGGCAATATCAGGCGCAGAGCCATGAACCGGCTCAAACATCGAAGGTGCTGAACGATCAGGATTGATGTTGGCAGACGCCGCATAACCTAGGCCACCCTGAATAGCAGCACCCAAGTCGGTCAGAATATCGCCAAAAAGATTTGAAGCCACGATCACGTCAAGGCTTTCCGGTGCCATAACCATACGGGCCGCCATTGCATCAATATGATAGTGTGAAACCTCGACATCGGGATATTCTTTGGCGACATCCTTCGTCACTTCGTCCCAGAAGACCATCGAATATTTCTGAGCATTGGATTTCGTCACCGAAGCCAGCTTCTTGCGGCGAGCGCGTGCTTGCTCAAAGCCAAAGCGGATAATACGCTCCACGCCCGTGCGTGTGAAAATCGCAGTTTCGACAGCAACCTCGTCCTTGGTACCAAAATGTACACGCCCACCAGCGCCAGAATATTCACCTTCCGTATTCTCACGAATACAAAGAATATCAAAGCCTTCAGAGCGAAGCGGGCCAGTTACACCCGGCAACAGGCGATGCGGGCGGATATTGGCATATTGTACAAAAGCTTTGCGGATCGGCAACAGCAGACCATGCAGCGAGACGGAATCCGGGACTTCCGCAGGCCAGCCAACGGCTCCAAGATAAATCGCATCGAACTTACGCAGCGTCTCGATACCGTCTGCTGGCATCATTGCGCCAGTCTCATGATAATATTCGCAGGACCACGGGAAGCTGGTGCCTTCCAACGCAAATCCATTGCGCTTTGCAGCTGCTTGCAAAACCTGCCATGTCGCATCGGTTACGCTTTTACCAATGCCATCACCCGGAATGAGTGCAATCGAATAGGCTGTCATTTTCGTTCCCTTATAAATCTATGAGTACGCTTTTAGTTTTGCGGTTCGCAAGATAGGCGTCACGTCCGAGATCTTTGCCAATACCAGAGCTTTTATAGCCGCCAGTCGGAAGGATATGGTCCCGCGAACGACCATAGCGATTGACCCAGATCGTGCCTGCCTGCAAAGCCTTGGTGACACGGAGCGCACGAGACAAATCTCGGGTGAAAAGACCTGCTGCCAGCCCATAGATCGGATGATCAGCAAGAGCTAATGCCTCGTCTTCGTCTTTGAATGTCTGAAGTGTCAGCACAGGCCCGAAGATTTCTTCGGTCACAGCGGGCGAGTTTTCATCGACACCGCGAAGCAAAGTTGGCTCGTAAAAATAGCCGTCACGATCCATTCGCTTGCCGCCCACAACACTTTGTGCGCCAAGGCTGACAGCCTTCTGCACAATCTCATCAATACGACAAATCTGACGTTCCGAGATAATCGGAGAATATTGGGTATTATCGTCCCATGTCACGCCCGGCTTGATATTCGCCATATGACGCGCAATCGCATCGCTCAATGCATCCGCAATTTCTTCTGAAACAATCAGGCGCGAACCCGCGACACAGGCCTGTCCGGCATTACTGAGAATACCACGCGTGATGGCAGAAGCAGCCAGTTCCAGATCGGCATCTGCAAACACCACCTGTGGGCTTTTTCCACCAAGTTCCAGCGTCATTGGCTTAATACCAGTACGGGCGATATTTTCCATAATCGCCGCACCTGCTGCCGTTGATCCCGTGAAGCTCACTTTGGAAATATCGGGATGGCCGGTAATGGCATTGCCTGTGGTTGGACCGTCACCGAGAACGATGTTAATGAGCCCTGCGGGGATGCCAGCTTTTACTGCGAGTTCAGCGATATAAAGCGTGGTAAACGGCGTTATTTCAGATGGCTTGAGGACAACAGCATTGCCCGCTGCAAGCGCCGGTCCAAGCTTCCAGCCAGCCATCGAGATCGGGAAATTCCACGGTGTAATCGCACCAATCACACCATAAGGCTCGCTCAAGGTCATGCCGAATGTGCTGGCGCTGGTTGGCACAACTTCACTGCCTTCCTTGTCGGCAAATTCTGCAAAGAAGCGGATTTGCTCGGCAGTGACCGCGATGTCGCCTTCGATAAGATGGGCGATTGGGCGCGTTGATGAAACCGCTTCCATGCGCGCCAGCGTCAGCGCTTCCTGCTCGATCAGATCGGCCCAACGATGCATGGCATTAAGCCGCTCACGCGGACGACTATCCGCCCAGCCACTGGTTTTCAAAGTGGCCTTGGCATTCGCTACGGCACGATCAACCAGAGCAATATCAGCAATTGGACAATCGCCATAGGCTTTACCGTCCGATGGCCGGTGCATTTCCATTGCGCCGGTGGCTTCCACACGCTCCCCACCAATATAATGGTAAAAGGGGAGTTTGAGTGTTTCCGGATCGAAGCTTAATGTCATGGCGCACCTCGCACTTTCTATAATGAAAGATTAGAGCCACACGCGCCGCATTATTGATTAAGAATAACCCGCCTGACGGTTTTGAATCGCGTCAGACGGGTTTAAAGCGGCGGATTATTCTGGATACGAAATGCTTATTCGTAAACGCAGAGATAAATCTTGCGGACCGTTTCAATCGTACGCCATACCCCCACGAAGCCAGGCTTCATGACAAAGCTGTCGCCTGCACGATAAGTCTTGGTTTCGCCGCCCTTCTCTTCAATTTCGACGAGGCCAGACAGGATGTGGCAAAACTCTAATGTTGTGCCCTTGATAGAATGAGTTTCGCCCGGTGTTGCTTCCCAAACGCCTGTCAGAACCTTGTCGTTCTTCGACGCATCCTGCGCCCAAGTCTTAAATGACGGCGTGCCAGAGATCAGGCGGTCTTCAGTCGGCAGCGCTTCTTTCGGCGCGAAATCTGGATTTGGATCGATAGTAATCAACAGTGACATGATAGTTCCCTTCGTTTAATAGCCAAGTTTGCGATCGATCAGGCCGATCAGTTCTTTTCCAGCTAAATGACGCTGAATGTTTTCAATGACGGATTGCGCAGCCGTATGCGGCTGTGTGACTGATGCAATATGCGGTGTGATTACCACATTCGGGTGCGACCAAAGCGGGTGCCCGGATGGAAGCGGTTCAGGATTGGTCACATCAAGCATAGCCGCGGCAAGATGGCCGCTATCGAGTGCCTCAATCAGTGCATTTTGATCAAGCTGCGGTCCGCGCCCCGTATGCAACAAGCGTGCGCCTTTCGGGAGCAAAGCAAACAAGTCAGCATTCAGAATGCCGCGCGTTTCATCGGTTAGCGGCAGCAGGCAAATCAAAATATCTGTTTGGCGTAGGAAGCTCGCAAACTGGTCTTCGCCATAAAAGCAAGCAACGCCTTCAATGTCTTTCTGGCTGCGGCTCCAACCTGAAAGCGGAAACTGAAACGGCTTGAGACGTTCGATCGCCGCCTGCGCCAGCATACCCAGCCCTAAAAAGCCAATTCGTCGTTCTGATGCCTGCGGCGTAGGAATTGCTTGCCATGTTTGCGCCTGCTGTTGTTGGCGATAGGCAATTGCTTCACGATGCAATGTCAGCACACCAAGCGCCACATATTCCTGCATCATGCGAATGATGCCGTCTTCGACCATCCGCACGAGCTTCACATGCTCAGGCACACTGCCGGGCTTGAACTGATCAACACCCGCGCCAATGGAGAAAAGAATTTCCAGATTGCGATAGCGCGCAATATCGTCTGGTGCGACCCAGCTTATCAGATAGCGGACATTATCAGGATCAATCTCATCGCCAACCTGAAAAAACTCAATGTCAGGCAGTGCTTTTGAAAATGCCTCGCGGAAAACGGCACCACGGATTGCATCAGAATTGAAAAGAAACGCCATGATTGCTTCCGATTAAGAGGTGAGGCGCGCGGCAAGATTTTCGATCATCTTCTGGCACGCATGCAGCTCATTGATTTCGATATACTCGTTGGGGCGATGGGCGCGGCTGATATCGCCCGGACCGCAGATGATTGCATCAATGCCTGCTTGCTGGAACAAACCCGCTTCCGTGCCGTAGCTTACCGCAGCAAGCGTATCCTGTCCTGTCAACTCGACCATCAACTGAGAAAGTGCGCTATCATCTGGCAAAGAAAGTGCCGGATAAGCGCTTAGTTCATGCCAAAGCACCTCAAACCCGCTATCTCGCAAAGCAAAGAGTTCTGCTTTCACTGGCTCCAGCAATTCAGTTGGCGATATGCCGGAAATGGCACGCACCTCAATATCGGCGGCGCAACGATCTGGAATGATATTAACCGCCTGTCCGCCAGCGATGACACCAAACTGCAACGACGAATAAGGCGGCTCAAAATTCTCGTCGAACGGCCCTTTCTCCAGCGACTGCCCATATGCAGCCGACTTCGCAATAACATTTGCCATCGCATGAACCGCATTCAACCCAAGATCTGGCCGCGATGAATGGCCCGGACGTCCAATGACTTCCAACCGTGCGGCAGCTTTGCCTTTATGCGCTCGCACAGCCTGCATGCGGCTTGGCTCACCGATAATGGCACCCAGCGGCTTGGCACAAAGATCAGGAAGCGCTGCAAGTAAATGCGGCACACCACGACAGCCCGCTTCTTCATCATAAGAAAAAGCCAGCTGTACAGGCTTTTCCAACGAACGAGAGGCGAGCATCGGCAGGGCAGCAAGCGCACAAGCCAGAAAACCCTTCATGTCCGTCGTGCCGCGCCCATAAAGTCTATTGCCGTCTTTATGCAGCTTAAAGGGATCAGTCGTCCATTCAGACTCACCGGCGGGAACCACATCCGTATGACCAGACAGAATATAGCCCGGCACATCACGGGGGCCGATGGTAATAAAAAGATTTGCTCTGTCACCTTCGGGTCCGGGCAAAACCGATACGTCAGCACCCGCAGACTTTGCGTAAGAACTGATCCAACCAACAATCGCATCATTGGGCGTGCCAACAACCGATGGAAAGCCGATCAAAGCTGCAAGGATTTCTTCGACGTTCATCAATACCACATTCAAAATCAGAGCTTCGGATTTCTATCAGAATATGGTGTTGGGGCAGTGTTCCGTGCCGAATATACTATCGCTTCAAACAAAGATTGCGAATAGCGGCAATCAAGCAGCTAATTATGCGGAGGCATTTATGGAATGATGTGGCAAAATACGCCTGCCTAAAGCATTGCATTGCGCGGCAGGATCAAAAACACTGTGTCTTGAGGACTGAATGTCCGCAAGTCAAGCTTGGGCAGCGGGTAGGGATCGGATTAGCTGATATGCAAAAATCAGTACGGCTGAAATCTTTTGAATTGATCGCACATGACATAGCAGATGTGGATAAGAGCCTGCTTCATGGTCTTTCGATGGGTGTTCGCTGGCCGCATCGCCCCAATGACTGGGATCTCATGTTGAAAACCGGGCAAGGTTTGGTCGCTATTGACGGAATCGGTCGGGTATTCGGTAGCGCTATGTGGTTTCCTTACGGTGACGATTTCGCAACTATTGGTATGGTCATCACCTCCCCTCGCACACAAGCACAAGGCAACGGTCGCTGGTTGATGGAACAGGTGATGGAACGATGCAAAGGTCGCAACCTCAGCCTCAATGCAACCCAAGCCGCGTATAACCTTTACCTGTCGCTTGGCTTTAGCGATGAGGCAACAGTTTATCAGCATCAGGGAGAAGTTGGGCTTGAACTTCCGGCTATACCTGCGCCCAATGGAGAACTTGTAGCCCTTTCAGCAGACGAACTCGAAAAGGTCTCCGAGATCGACTGCAAAGCCTTTGGCACAAACCGCATGCATTTGCTTCAACTCATCTCTGACACGGCTGAAATCTATGGGCTGGAGAGGGATGGACAAATCGTCGGCTATTCCTTTTGCCGCGAGTTTGGACGCGGGAAGGTGCTCGGCCCCATTGTCGCAAGCAATGACGAAGACGCCATTCAATTGGCCGCCGTTCACTTGGAAAATCTCAAAGGCAAGTTTGCTCGCGTTGATACGCGTGAGAAAACCGGCGCATTCGCCGACTTCTTAGAGCAATGTCGCCTCGGCGTGTACAGCACGGTAACAACCATGTCGAAGGGCAAACTGTTTTTGAACAGAGAGGCACACAAGCCATGGGTTTACGGGTTGTCGGCACATGGCTGGGGCTGATTTTCCTTTCAGCTAGGACTGACCAGACTGTAAGACCTCTTCAAGCCCCAGCGATGGATACATTGCTGTAATAGCACTCATATCATCCATCAACTCGGCGATGAGCCAGTCCCGAACCTGAGGCACGATAGGGCGAACAGGTTTGTCACGCAGACGAACCAGATGGCATTTGCGATGCGTTGGTAATAGCCGATTTTGGGCTGGGATTAATGCATTTGTCCGCAGCCAGTGTGCAACGACATTTAACCAACCAATCGCCACCCCCTGCCCCAGCAATGCGGCCTGCACAACAATAGCATAGTCAGAGAAAAGCATTTCATCGTGAGCTGCACGACCGCGTGCAGGCAGAAAAAAATCCGGCCAATTCGGCTGTGCTTCACTCAAATTGATAAGCGTTGTCGCAGGCTGATCAAGGACCGAAGCTGCCTCATCATGCTCTCTTTGATAGGTCGGACTACAAATCGGCACAAGAATTTCGGGCATAACGAAAGTGGCTTCATGATTATCATCGCCACCTTCTACAAATCTCATGCCAAGATCTACATCGTTCACTGGGCCAGCCAGTGGTCCCATGATGAGCTCGAACCGAAGATCAACGCCGGGAAACGTCTTCTTAAAAGCTGCCATGCGCGGCATCACCCAATGCGTTGTGAAGCCGGTAGAAAGCGAGAGCGTTACCGTCTGAACACCCTGTTTGCGGTCGCTAATTTCTCTCAATGCCTGTTCAATGCCAGCGAAGCCTCGGTCAATCGCATCGTGCAAAATCTTACCGTACTCGGTCAGCGTGACGCCACTCGTCGTACGGATGAAAAGCTGCACATCCAGATGCTCTTCAAGTCGCCCGATCATCCGACTGATAGCGGCAGGCGTCACATTCAGCTCCTGTGCCGCTTTAGAAAAATTCCCATGCCGTGCTGCTGCCTCTAATGTGAAAAGGCCATTCATAGAAGGAAGAGCGCGTCGCAAAATTGTCATTACATTTTGTAACATCGCCTCAAGCTTTTTTCAATTGCGCCTGTCGCAGTTATTTGTTCTCCTACTAATCAAGAAAGGAGAAAATCCTTCATTGTCGTCAGGGGAACAAAGCATTTGTAAGCGCTTAGTGCCGAAGCAGTTATGCGCAAAACTGATGTTTAGCTCTTCCATTGAATTCAGCAGATCGAGCCTGACCAATATTTGATCAGTCGATAAAATATTTAGTGGAATCAAATGACTGAAACCAAAAAATCGTCAAGTGTTGGAGTTTCCATCCGTTCAGCGACAAAGACCTATGGAGCTTTCTGCGCACTTGATTCAATCAGTCTTGATGTGGCGCCCGGTGAATTCGTCTCAATTCTGGGGCCATCCGGTTCTGGTAAAACAACATTTCTTGGAATTCTTGGCGGATTTGTTCAGCCCACATCCGGTTCCATTTGGTTGGGTGATCGCGATATTACATTGGATCCACCGCACAAACGCGACATCGGCATCGTCTTTCAGAACTATGCCCTGTTTCCACACATGAACGTTGCCGACAATATCACCTTTCCATTGCGTGCGCGGCGGATGCCCAAATCTGACTGGCCAGAAAAACTGCGCGATGCGCTGGCAATGGTAGAGTTGACAGGACTTGAAGGCCGCAAAATTGATGAATTGTCAGGTGGCCAACGACAGCGTGTCGCTCTTGCCCGCGCAATGATCTTTGAGCCGCGCCTCATTCTGATGGATGAGCCGCTTTCAGCGCTCGACAAGCAGCTGCGTGAAAACATGCAGATTGAGCTCAAACAACTGCATCGCAAGCTTGGTGCAACGATTGTTTATGTCACGCATGACCAGCGCGAAGCTCTCACCATGAGTGACCGCGTTGCGATCATGAACAAGGGCAAAATCGTACAGATCGACACGCCGGAAATGCTGCACGATCGGCCAATAAATTCGTTCGTTGCCAGCTTTATCGGTGAAGCTACGCTTCTGCCCATCACTAGAAATGGTGACAATAGTGTCAGCCTTGCAGGCACAATACTGCGTTCAGCTTACCCGATTCCGCAAGGCGATAAACTCTATCTCGCACTGCATTCCGAAAAGCTGACTGTCAACGATCAAACCGGAAACGATCATGTAAATCGTCTGCGCGGCACAGTCATTGATGCGCTTTATCAGGGCGAAAGCATCCGCGTTTTCATGCAGTTACCATCTGGTGAAAAACTGAGTTTCCGCCTGCCCACCAATCACGCAGGTCGCGCGCAATTGCGCGCCACCGGCGAAGAAATCGAAATTGCACTTCACCCGGAAGACACGGTGATTGTGCCGCAAGCCAACTAACGATCAAGCATTAGTATTACGAGGAAAACAGCAATGAAGATCACAGATTTTAAAGTGATGACCTTTGACGTCGTGGGCACTTTGATCGACTTTGAAAGCGGCGTTCTGAATGCAACCCGCAAAGTTGGCGGCGAAAAGGCTGCCAAGCTGACGGACGATGAAATCTTCGGCCCTTACATTCGCGGGCGCGATAAATTCTACGGTCGTTCATCATCGGCAATGAAGGATGTCTACCTTCATATGGCAACGGAACTCGGCATCAATAACGATCAGGCTTCCGCAGATTTATTCCAGTTCGCAATTCTGCATCATCCTGCGTTTGAAGACTCCATTGCAGCGCTCAAGCGTCTGCGCAAAAACTTCCGTCTCGTCGCCATGACCAATGCTGACCGCACTACGTTCTCAGCCTATTCGGAAACACTTGAAAACCCGTTCCATGACAGCGTGACCTGCGATGAAACCGGATATGCAAAGCCAAATCCAAATTTCTTTGCTTACAACAAAGGTCGTCAATCGGCGTTTGGCTTCAAACCATCAGAAATCCTGCACGTAGCTCAGAGTCAATACCACGATATCGGCATCGCCAAAGAGCTGGGCTACACAACATGCTGGATCGAGCGTCGGCAGGGACAAAACGGCTTTGGCGGTACGCCGACACCCAAGGGCGTAACAAAGCCTGACTTCCACTTTTCGACATTGAAGCAGCTTGCAGACGCAATTGACGCTGAACTCCTTTCAGCATCAGTCGCAAACGCAGCATAGATCGGAGCGTCACACCGCCATGACGACACGTCCTCCCTTCGATGACATCAAATCCATATGGCAAGCAACAGCCGTTGAACGCCCGCAATTTTCAGCGGTCGCGGGTGGAAGCCAATATGATGTCGCAATCATCGGAGGTGGCTATACCGGCCTTTCAACAGCACGATATGTGGCACGCAAAGGCCTGTCAGTAATCGTGCTGGAAGCAAGCCGTATTGGCTGGGGCGCAAGTGGGCGTAATGGTGGCGTCGTCTCTGCTAAATTCCGGCTGGCATATCGCGATATTGCCAGCCGCTTCGGCATCGATGTCGCCCGGCGTATGCATGATATCAGCATTAAAGCCGTAGCACATGTCGGCGAGCTGGTCCGCGATTACGCAATCGAGGGTGCAAATTATCATGCCACAGGCTCTCTCCGGTGCGCGCATAATCAGGTCTCGCTTGAGGCAATCAAAGCGGAATGCACCTGGTTAAATGAAGCACTCGGCGACACGGCTTGCTCGATACAATCTGCTGCGCAAGTAGCAGAAGAGACGGGGTCAAATGACTTCGTTGGCGGCATGCTCAACACCCACGGCGGCATTATTCACCCACTCAATTTTGTCCTGGGATTGGCTCGTTGTGTGCAGGCCGAAGGCATCAGAATCTGCGAAAACGCTCCAGTCGTTGGCATCAAACGGGAAACAAACGGCGTTATTATCGAAACCCACAACGCTGCAATTCATGCACAGACGGTTGTCATCGCAACCAACTCTTATTCTGATTTGACCAAAGCCACCGCACCAGTGCGAAAGGCAATCATCCCATTTCGTTCCGCAATGATTGCAACGCAACCGCTCACCGGTACAGCGGGTGAAAGTCTTCTTAAAAATGGGCGAAGCTATACCGAAACCCGACGTATGATGCGCTGGTTCCGTAAGTCTGGCGATCGGCTGATTTATGGTGGCCGCGGCGCGTTTGGAAAAACGGATTCCGAAGCAGCATTTGCCGCCTTGCAGAAAGCGATGGTGAAACAATTTCCCGAACTTAAATCCGTTCAAGTTACACATCGCTGGTCAGGCCTTGTTGCCATGACACTCGATAGTCTTCCCCATGTCGGACGTCTCGACAACAGGATTGTTTACGCGGTCGGTTATAACGGAACAGGCGTCGCTATGTCGTCATATATTGGAAAGCATGTGGCTGAACTTGTTACTGGCAACCGCGTTGATCTAGGTCTGCTCACGCAACTCCCACTCAAACAAATACCTTTTTATGGTCTGCGCGCACCTGCCGTTCGTGTCGTTGCAGGCTGGTATCAGTTTCTCGACGCTATCGGTCGTTGAGGGATATCGAAGCTGTGCGCCGGAGCAGCTGCTTAATCCAAGCCGGTAGACAAGAATGGACCCGGAAGGTCCACATAGAGGAGAACGAACATGCGCATACCAACTCTCGCATTCCTTTTGTCCTCAGTAGCTTTTGCCACTGGTATCAGTCAGGCATCTGCTGAACAGATCACCTTCGTTTCACAAGGCGGCGCTTATCAAGAAGCGCAGACCAAAGCCATTCTGGATCCAGTTGCTGAAAAGCTCGGCATCACGATCAATCAGGATAGTTCGCCAGATGCATGGCCTGTAATCAAAACGCAGACGGAAACCGGAAAGCCGGTTTGGGATGTTATTGATACGCCAGCAAAAGACTGCATTCGCGGCGGCGAGCAAGGCATGATCGAAAAGCTCGATTTCTCCAAGCTACCGAATGTCAAAGACATGCCAGCGGAGTATAAGTCGCCATATTCGGTTGCTTATGAATTCTACTCGAGTGTGCTCGCATATAACAAAGACAAGTTTGGCGATAATGCACCAAAGACATGGGTTGACTTCTGGGACGTGAAAAAATTCCCCGGAACCCGCGCCTTGCGCAATCATCCGCTGGCAACACTTGAAGCCGCTCTGATCGCAGATGGTGTTCCAATGGATAAGCTGTACCCCCTTGATGTTGATCGCGCTTTTAAAAAGCTTGAGGAAATCAAGCCGTTCGTCACCGTCTGGTGGACCTCCGGCGCTCAGTCAGCCCAGCTTCTTGCCGATGGCGAAGTGGATATGACAATGGCGTGGAATGGTCGCGTTTCCGCGGTTGTGAAAGAAGGCCTGCCGATTGGTTACACCTTCAATCAGGGCTTCCTGCAATATACGTCGCTTTGCATTCTGAAAGGCGCGCCTAATCTTGAAACTGGCGTGAAGTTCATCAACGCAGCCCTTGATCCTGAAATTCAAGCCAACTTCCCAGCCTATATCGATTATGGTCCGGCCAATCCTGCGGCTTATAAGACTGGTAAGATCTCGCCTGAATGCGCAACCGAAATGCCAAGTTCACCAGATAATGCAGCCAAACAGGTTCTCGTTTCCGATGAGTGGTGGAGTTCGCCAGCTGGTGAGGACGCTCAGAAGCGCTGGGCCGAATTTATCCAGAAATAACATCAGCAAGCGCACATGCCGTTATGGTGTGTGCGCTTTTCACAGTTGAGCGATACAGCATTTCACGGTGATATCGATGAGCAATCTGGCCTTAAATCCGAGTGAACTTTATCGACGCAAGGAAATGCGGCTGATGCTGTTTCTTCTGGCGCCCGCATTAGCTGTCGTCACAGCTCTGCTGATCGTGCCGCTTGGCTGGCTTGCATGGCAATCGATTTGGCAAGATGGCGGTTTCACAACCGTTCACTATCAGCGTTTCCTTACCGACAACGTCTATTGGATGACATTTCTGCAAACCTTCAAGATTGCATTTGCAGTCACAATAGCGGCGCTTTTGCTTGGCTATCCGATTGCTTATCTCGCTGCAACCGTGCCGCATAAATGGAGCATCGTCATTCTCGCGATGGTCATTCTGCCATTCTGGACCAGCGTGCTCGTGCGTGCATACGCATGGCTTATCCTGTTGCAACGAACAGGTCTGGTCAACTCGGCACTAAAGTCGCTTGGACTAATCGATGCACCACTACTTCTCGTGAATAACGAATTTGGAACCGTCGTGGCGACAATCCATATTCTGTTACCGTTTATGGTGCTGCCACTTTATGCAACTATGCAGAAAATACCGCGGGAACTTTCGATGGCCGGATCAAGCCTCGGCGGCACTCCATTTTACGTCTTCACGCGAGTTTTCCTGCCTTTATCCCTGCCGGGAATGATTGCGGGTATGGTACTGGTGTTTGTGCTTACCCTCGGCTTCTACATCACACCAGAACTGCTTGGCGGCGGACGCACCTATATGGTTTCCATGCTCGTTTCCCGCAATATCGAGGTCTATCACGAGTGGGGAGCTGCATCCTCTATCAGCGTCGTGCTACTGATCTGCGTGTTCCTGATCTTCCGTTTGACAAGCATGGTGATCCCGTTTGAACGCATTATGGGGACGAAGTAAGATCATGTCAGTTTCCCGCGCAATCCTCATCACTGTCGTTTCGCTCATCCTAATCTGGCTCATCATCCCGATCCTGATTATTGTACCCATGTCTTTTTCAGGAACACGATTTCTGACTTTTCCGCCGCCAAGCTGGTCGTTTCGCTGGTATGAGGCCTATCTCGCTAGCAGCGCATGGATGCAGGCAACAAAAATTAGTTTGATCGTTGCGATAGCGAGTGCAATTCTTTCCACGATCATCGGCACTGCCGCAGCCTACGCGCTCAATCTCACATCCTCCCGGCTTGTCCGCAGCATGCAAGTAGTTTTATTGCTGCCGCTTGTTGTGCCGATTGTCATCACTGCGGTCGGGGTGTTCTTTGTATTTGCAAAGGTCGGATTGCTGGCAACCCTTTCAGGTCTCATCCTCGCCAATGTGATGCTCGGCCTCCCTTATGTAGTCACGTCAGTTTTGGTGGGCTTGCGCAAATTCGACCCCACACAAGAAATGGTGGCCCGTAGCCTCGGTATGAACCGTTTTCGAGCCTTCTTTGCGGTCACGCTGCCACAAATCAAACCGAGCGTTATTTCAGGCTTATTGTTCGCATTCATTTCAGCTATCGACGAAACTGTTGTGTCGTTGTTTATTTCCGGGGGACAATATCAGACGCTGACAAAGCGTATGTTCACAGCACTTCGTGACGAGATTGATCCGACCATTGCATCGATCAGTTCTCTCCTGACCGCTGTATCCTTTATCGTTGTCATGCTCGCAGCCTTAAGTAGTGGCCGCCAGCGCAAGGAGCATGTAGCAGCATGATTGCCGATCACCTCATACTCGGCGGCGGTTCTGCGGGTTGCGTTCTGGCCGCTCGGCTGTCGGAAGATCCAAACCGGCGCGTGATACTTGTCGAGGCAGGCCGGGACATCAGCGCAGTTGATATGCCCGATGCCATTCGCAGCCGTTATCCGGGACGCGCTTATCTCGACACAAACAACATCTGGGTGAAACTTAAAGCCCGTATGGGTGGCTCTGGTCAGAACCACGATAGTCGCACTTCACGCCGTTATGAACAGGCTAAAATTCTCGGCGGTGGTTCAGCCATTAACGCGCTGATGGCCAATCGTGGCGCACCTACGGATTATGACGAATGGGAGAGGCTCGGCGCTCAGGGGTGGAATTGGGAAAACTGCCTGCCCTATTTTCGTAAAATTGAAGCGGATCGTGATTTTTCTGGACCTCTGCATGGGCATGATGGACCAATTTCAATCCGTCGCATCGACGATAAAAGCATATCGCCATTCGTTGATCGGGTGATGCACACAATAGACAAAAATGGTTGGCCGATTGGCGAGGATCAGAATGGCGAATGGCGCGATGGGACCTATCGAGGAGCTATCGCCGTCAGTGATAATGGGGAACGGCTTCCCACGTCTGTCGCTTACCTTACCGACGAGGTTCGTAAGCGAACCAATCTAAAAATTATGACTGGCTTTACAGCCGTAAAGGTCACGTTTGACGAAAAAAGAGCTACCGGCGCGATTATCAGAAGTAATAACCGAAACACTGGCGATATTAAACTCGATGCAAATGAAGTCATCATTTCGTCAGGTGCAATTCACTCACCCGCTTTGCTAATGCGTTCCGGTATTGGCCCCGGTCAGCACCTTAAGAGCCTTGAAATCCCCGTAGTTCACGCGCTAGCTGGCGTTGGTCAAAACCTCATGGAACATCCTTCCATCGCGGTGGCTGCATATTTGCCGCCAACGGCGCGCAACCGCGATGCACTGGAACACCATGAGCAGGCGATCTGGCGCTACTCGTCGAACCTCCCCGGCACGCCATCCGGTGATATGCATGCGGCAATTCTTGCACGCTCTGGATGGCATTCTGTCGGCAATCGCATTGGCAGCCTATTCTTCTGGGTCAATAAATCCTATTCACGTGGAGCCGTTTCGCTCTCAGCATCAGATGCATACGCAGAACCAGATGTCGATTTTCGTATGTTAAACGACGAGCGTGATCTAAAGCGCTTAAAGGATGCCGTTCGAAAAGGCTCCACAATTCTATCTGATCCAAATATGCGCGAGTTTGCTGGCACGGTTTTCCCCTCAAGCTACACGCCTCGCGTGGCAAACGTTGCCACGCCCGGAACATGGAATGCATTTCAGCGTGGCACTCTGTCTGCCATCCTGGATGCGGCAGGACCGTTGCGAACAGTACTCGTTCATACTGTCATTACATCGGGTATCAGTATTAAATCGCTCTTGGAAGATGACGCGGAACTCACCAGTTTCGTGCGTCAGCATGTTGGCGGTACATGGCACCCTTCAGGCACATGCCGCATGGGCGCTGCGGATGATCCACTTTCCGTCACCGACGCATGCGGCAAAGTTCACGGCATTGACGGACTTCGCGTTTGCGATGCGTCCCTAATGCCCGTAATCCCCTGCGCAAATACCAATATACCCACGATCATGATAGCCGAAAGAGTGGCCGACATGATAAAAGTCAAAATAAGTTAACGACAACCGTTAAAATACCGACTTATCTATGATTCAAATAACAATTGCGAACTGAACCTTGAACGCTTTTACCTGATAACCAGTCAAGGAAAGAACGGCAAAAGGCGCTCGGCGGCATACCCTTATCAAAGGCATGATGCACTTGCGCTAGTTTTTCGATATCAATCTAACCGCTTGTGTTGTGCGGAAATAGGGAAGCAGTTAAACAAGAGAGCGGGTTCTACCCCTCGCTCTCGCTTTGTGCAATTACCCTGTAATAAGGAGGGATTGATGTCAGTTCGACTACTTTTAGCGTTAGGCACGATCATTCTTCCACTCAAAGCATCTGCCGAGGTTTTCAATCACTATATTGCTAGTAGCAGCATGTACCCGACACTGATGCCTGGCGATCTAATTGGTGCGAGTTCATACACGGAAAACGAGACTATTGCTCTTGGTGACTTCATCACATATCACGCAAAAAGCGACGGTGACGTAGTCCCTTATATTCGGCGCGTGATTGGGCTGCCTGGAGACCGGGTAAGGGTGAATAGTGGCATCGTTTATATAAACGATGCTCCGCTTCGAATTAGAGCCACTCAATGGGCTCCCGCATATCACCTCCCCGAAAAGCTTAACTGATCAGGAAGACCCTTGCACTTTCTTCCGAGAATATTTTCCGCCAGAAACGAAAGCCACATAGTTGTCAGACTCCAAGCAAAAGCAGTCGGGGACAACACTGTAGAGTTTTTCGTTCCTCCGGACCAATATTTCCTATTAGGAGACAACCGAGATAACGCATTTGATAGCCGCTTCTCATCCGGGTTTATTCCTAAATCCAATATAGTTGCCAAAGTGAGGATGATTTGGTTCAGTCTAACACCGGGTAATCGCGATGCGCGCCTGAAGGGTTTCGCTGATCTGGAATACCCTTAATCGAACAACCCCTCGAAGGAACTAACGGGGCAAGCCGATTGCAACGTATGGATTCTGTCGCAAAATTTTCACTTCTGCTGAGCTATGTGAGCGTCAGTGCGCATAATTGAGTGAGGCGAACGCGAATGACGGTCGCTTTCAAAGGTACCCATTTTCCAAAAAGTATCATCCTGCATGCAGTCTTCTTTTACGTGCGTTACCCGGTTTCCTATCGTGACCTTCAGGAAATTCTGGCAGAACGCGGCATTGCTGTGGATCATGCGACCTTGAACCGATGGGTTGTCCGGTACTCACCGCTGATCGCTGCCCAGGCGCAATCGCGCAAGCGACCCACGGCCCGTTCCTGGCGTGTTGACGAGACCTATATCAAGGTTCGTGGTCAATGGACCTATCTGTACCGAGCCGTTGACCGAGATGGCCAAACACTGGATTTCATGCTCTCCGAACGCCGGAATCTGGCTGCAGCACGGCGTTTCTTCAAGAAAGCCATCGCAGCCAACGGTGTTCCAGACAAAATTGTCATTGATAAAAGCGGAGCCAATCTGGCCGGAGCACAAGCTGTAAACACAATCCTGAAAATCACCGGTCACAGCAAAATGATTGAAATCCTGCAGGTTAAATATCTCAACAACATCCTTGAGCAGGATCACCGGTTTATCAAGCGAATTACCAAACCGATGATGGGCTTTAAGGCGTTTCATTCAGCCGCAGCGACAATCGCGGGCATAGAAGTGGCGCATATGATCCGTAAGAAGCAGTTCGCAAATGACAACCGCTCGCCATTTAAAGTCTTTGCGGAGCTCGCAGCATAATTGCGTCTGAAGATCTGGCCGCTTCTAACATCATGATAAATTTGCGACATAACCAATCTATGGCAGCCCTCGTATGCATGTCGAACTGAGCGAAGAAGGTATTCGGGTAGGACGTCACCGCACGGCGCGACTGATGCGTGAAAACGGCCTTAAAGCCTGGCAGAAAACGCGCTTCAAACGCACGACCGACAGCAATCATGATGAGCCTGTCGCTCCCAATCTTCT
This sequence comes from Brucella pseudogrignonensis, assembly GCF_032190615.1. NCBI lineage: Bacteria > Pseudomonadati > Pseudomonadota > Alphaproteobacteria > Hyphomicrobiales > Brucellaceae > Brucella > Brucella pseudogrignonensis. Next base: position 190,044 of record NZ_JAVLAT010000003.1, on the reverse strand, counting down.
GGATCAGGGCTTCACTTGCGACGAACCCAATCAGAAATGGGGTGTCGACATCAGTTACATATGGACTGCTGAAGGCTGGCTATATCTGGCAATCGTTGTCAATCTTTATTCTCGTCGCATCATCGGCTGGGAAGCGCGGGATCGGATGAAGAAGGATTTGGCTATTTGTGCTTTGAAGAAGGCTATTGCTATCCGGCAACCAAAGCCCGGGCTGATACAGCACTCGGACAAGAGGAGCCAATATGCCAGTTATGAGTATCGCAAAATCCTCAAAGCGCACAGCATGCTTCCATCCATGAACGGTAAAGGAAATTGTTATGATAATGCCATGGTCGAAACCGTCTTCAAGACGATCAAGTCGGAACTGATCTGGCGCACTGTATTCCAGACCAGAAATTACGCGATCAAGGCCATTGGCGAATACATTGACGGCTTCTATAATCCTGTGCGAAGACATTCTGCACTCGGATATAAATCCCCGATCCAGTCCGAGACCATGAACCGGAAATTAGTGACAGAAACTCTCCACTAAATCAGGGCAAGTCCACTTCGCCGGAGCGCAGCGGTTTTAATCACTAAACCCGCGGCATCCACCGTATGGACGTGAAAGTTATGCTTGACCAGATCAAGGCCGATTGTGCTGGCAATCATATCAATGGCTCCTGTTTGAGTTGGCTATTCATCATACGACGAACCGGGTTAGAGCGGGACGGTCTTCCCCATCAATGGAAATCGGAGATACAACCACACCGCCTCTGCAATAATCTCAGCGGGATAACGATGCCGATGGTAAAGCGAAGAACGAGGTTCGATCATAGCCAGTTATCGCCACTAATGTTTACACGTAGGTTAGGTAACAGTGCCTTCAACAGGCATACACTAGAATTTCAATACAGCATTTGTGGCGTATGTTGTTGAGTCTGTTTCGTTTCCGAAAACTCCCGTATATGTAAGATTCATTGAGAACCGCTCTAAATTAACCAGACCAATCTGCAATCTCATAAGCAAATATTCATCGTTGGAAGAAGTTCCAAAAACGTAGAAAGGATATTCCGGCGCAAATGAAAGTTCGCGGCGGGTATTGCGATCACCCCACTCCTTATTCCAGGCAGCATTTAGCCGTGTATTTAGACTATATCTCTGATTGATAGAATAAGAGGCGTTGGTCTGGATGCCCAGCGTTCCCGTAGTATTGTTTATAGACAATGATGATCCGGAAAGGGCTGCATCCAAAAGGCCACTTTCCCGAAAACCATCAATTTCCGTCGATGAATAACTCAAAGCCAGATACGGCTGGACATCCATAATCCCCGCGTCGAATGTATAACCAGCTTTGGTAAAATACTGAGTGGTATATGCGTTATAATCAGCACTCAATGTACCCGTCAATGCATTCAGGTTTAACAATCGTTGCGTTTGGATTGAATGATATTGATATGCTGCACCAACGCCGACATTGAAGCCGTTCTGCTGCCACTGCAAGAATAAACCCGCCCCCCATGTGTTAATATCTGCGGCACTTGCGCGGTCGGAAATCTTTAGCGAAGTATCTTGATAATCACCTACGATACCGGCGGATAAATGATCTGTAAAATCATAGGCAATACCAGCGTTGATACCGTAGCCATTTGATTTGGCGCCTGCAATCGCTTCTGAACCGTTCGTTTTGGCATTCACGCCTCTGGCAGACAGCCAAAACTGAAGCTGTTCTGAACGCGTTTCAGTTCCTCTAAAGCCATGCAAAGCGCGGTTAAATACTTCATCGCGAAAATACAAACTGCTGTCAGATAAAGCTGTTATAATGCTTGAATGCACTTCGCCTGAAAGAAAGTCAAAACTCCGACTCGCATCGGTTTCAGAACCGCTGATAATTGAGCGATATACCAAATTGTCTGGGTTAAGATATTCGATCGCGCCTGCCACCGCGGTTTGATTGGGTGTATTTGAAACGCTATCAAAACGAATATCGTTACGCGTAAGAATAACCGTATTTGAATCCACCAACGGCGTGACAAACACAAAATCGTGGCTTAACACCTCGCTGAACGCGGACCCGCTATATGTCGGAGCGTAAAAGATGCCGTATGTCTTGTTAATTTCATAAAGCAAATCATCGGCACGTTTTAAGTCGAGAGTGCCACCTTGGAGTTCCAAGTCTTCAGCGATCAATCGTCCATAACCGAGAACGAGACTAATATGCGACGTATCATTGAGTGCGATCTTTTGATCTGCTGTTAGCGTAGTTCTCCCTAAATTGACATTACCTGCACTGACGAGAGAGTCGATAGATAGTTGCTGATTATCAAGCTGGGAAACATCCAAAGCCCCATTTTGATCAATGTGAATGTCTGAGGTTCCGCCTGTGGACTGGCCAATAAAGCGCGCTGTTCCGCCTCCACTTATAAGGATCGAGGAACTCCCCGCTGATGATGTGCCCGAAAACGCAAGGTCGCCAGCATTAATGATAAAACTGCTTCCAGCGTTTGATTTGTTATCGAAACTTATGGAAGATTTCTCGTTATTAAACAGACGTGCACTACCAGCGCTGCTCTCATCGCTAAATGCGATTGTGCCACTATTGTTTATATTCGCGCTGCCGGCTGTTGCACTGCCATCTAAGCGAATAGTCCCCGTCTCATTGTTCACAATAGAGGATTGGCTTGCTGACGAATGATCGCTGAGAACAAGTGAACCACTATTGTTGAGATCGGATGAATTCGTTGTAGACGACCCATAGAAATTTATATTGCCAGACTCGTTATTGACAATAAGACCCTGACCAGCAGAGCTCTGGTCATAAAAATCAATCTGGCCATTATTTGTTATGTTGCGACGCCCCGCATCTGCGTTATCGCGAAACGCCATATCACCAGAAGAGTTATTGGTAATCAGAGAATTGTCTGCAGACGAACTGCCATTAAAACTAACTGTTCCATTGTTCGTTATTACAGAATCACCGGCTGAGGTCTCATCGGAAAACGTAACCAGCCCCGCCTCATTATTGGTTATTCGGGAATCTGCCGCGGAACTCTGTTGGTCAAACGATAATTTTGCATCCGTGTTCACAGTAATAAATGCGTTTGAAGCCGTGGACTGGTCCGAAAACCACGTTTCGCCTCCAGAATTATTGATAATAGTAGCCTCGCCGCCAGAACTTTGGTCGAGAAATGTCGTCCTATCAGCAACATTATTTGTAATTTCGAGCTGACCTGCTGTTTCCCCATTTTTAAATACGAGATCACGGCCGTTTTGAACATCGCTCGAGAGCATTTGAAACCCCTTAATCCCTGGTTCATCGACGGGAGAAAGAGGAATATTGTCGGTTTCCAGCAGCTGAAACGGCTCTGCGGAGGAAGCGGCATTAGTATGGAGTGCAATTGAATTAAAACAGAAAAAGCTAAGGATTAAGCTCTTAGCACATGCCGAATTTAATCGCTTTCGTTTTTCCGCCGCCATCAAACACAATCCAAAAAAACAACTTCAATCTCAAGTTGAGCGGACTATGAATCACCTGCCTATTCGAATAGTGCTCAACATGGTTAATAGCTAACCAATTACTGCAATATTAGCAATTCGTTTACACTTATTAACAAAGTTATAATTTGTCGAAAGAAGAAGATTCGACAAATTATCTTCCCTGAATATCTCTGATTGCAGCCATTCCTCTTATTCCCTCGCGATCACCGGTGGCAGCCAATGCCTCATAAATTACCCTCGCATCATCATAACGACGAAGTTTCAAATAGGCCGCGGCTTGAAGACCCATCAGATCCTTTCGAGGCGCTGCCAATTGAGCGCGTTGCTCGAGTATAGAAAGGACATCACGAAAGTTGCCAGCTTGATAAGCAGCAACGGCTTTATCTGATAATATTGAAACGCGCAGTTCCTTCTGACGTTGAGGGCTTAACGGTGCCTTAGTGGCTGATACGGCGGCTTTATCAACAAGACCTGCACGCAAATAAGCCAGCGCCTGGCCATAGGCCGCTTCCGAACGTTGGGAAGCAGATCCAGTCATCAGCGCAGATTCAAAGCTTCTTACAGCATCGAGTGGACGATTGAGTTCCATCAGACACCAGCCATGAGAAACTGCATTCCCGCCAGTGGGCATCGGCCCTTCCAGAGCGTGAGCACAGGATCGCGCATTTCCTGATCCCGCTGATCTCGGCTGCGCTGCACGATCCGCCGGGTTGTATGAATTACTCCTGACAGTTCGAGAAGCGGTCGCGTTACTTGGCCTTGAGCTCTGCCCCCGAGAAGAACGGCTGCTATTCTGTCTGCTATCGCCAACCTCCCGAATGCGGGCGGACTTGGAGTTCCAGTTTTGTTTTACTTGCCGCAACTGATTTTCGTCATCTATCGACAGCAGACCTAAAGCCAATCCATAGGCAGCGGGTTCATTTGACGGATCCCACGAAAGAGCAGTCTGGAACCATTGAACTGCGGTCAAATCTTGTTGCATTGCCCGCGCATACCAACCAAGTTGTTCTGCTGTCGTAATATTTTTTTCCGCAACCGTAGCATTTGCAATACGCGTCAATACTTGCGGACTAATAGTCTCAGGCATTCGATTGGGTGGATCACTTGAGAGCAAGTTCGCCGCAGAATCAAAATAAACCAGCGTTGCATCGGGCGACTTATCATGCCACGGATACATCAAATCCTCTGCTGCCGAATAATCTTTGCGCGCATTTAAGACAAGCGCCATTCCTTGGGCAGATGTAACCGTCGCTTGCTTTTTATTGGCCAAATCAAACCATTTTTCAGCCTTTGTCGGCTCATCACGGCGCATATAATACCAACCGAGCATCTCTGCATCAGAGCCCAGAGTTTCACTGTCCGGGATGTTTTCGAGTGCTGAAATATTGGAAGGATCTATTACCAGATCTTTATCGAGAGCAGCCAAACCAACGAAATGACGCGCTATATCTTTCTCGAGCCCGGCAAATTCACGCTGTCCATCTGGTGAGCGCCTTTCAACCTCCAAAAGCTTTTGCATTTCATCATAAGAGAGATTTGTCAGTGCCTTTTGTATCGTACCAGTACGAACATTGGGATCAGAGCAATTATTTATAATGTAGAGATAACCGTCGAGCGCTCGATTACCTTTGTCAACCTTGGCAAAGGCTTCGGATAATCTCCAAAGGATGTCCACCTCATTGCAAGTAAGCATTTCTGGCGAACCCGCCGCAAGATTGATGACCATCTCATACTGAGCATTGTTCGATGCATTGATAAGACGTTCTCTATTCTCACTTTGGTCGAGAGCCTTTAAAAGATCATCTGGCACAACCCAATCAGGTTCACTACTCTTTCGCGAAGCAATCGCTTTGCGCAGCGCGCTGTATTCGCCTTTGGAATACAACAACCAAAGTTCATCAAGTTTGTTGTCAGAGACTTTCGCTGGTGCTGTAGGATCCTCTGGCGGAACCCAGTCTGGATGCAATGACTTCAATCGGGTGATCTCGGCTTGCATGCGAACTTTATCACCTCGCGTTGCAAAATAACGCAGCGCGCTTTCATCGACATCGGAAGTAGTGTCAACTTGAGTAGCTGTTTGGCTTGCACGAATTGAAACTGGAGAAGGTGCTTGATTGGCAATGCCTAACTGCAAATCAGACATAGGATCATTGTTTTTAAAAAATAAATAATAACTGCCGACGGCAACCGACCCTAGCAAAACACTGATAAGAATATTTTTCATAGGCATCGCGGGTAAACTTCTTTGATATAAGCGAGTGAAAGAAGGTGTAGAGTTGACGGATAGTAATGTGTGGGCTGAAATTCTTTAAGTGCTGCCGATATTTTTTGTCCGGATTTTGCACATGAAACCAGTTCGTTCAAAATCCTATAGCCCGGTTCACTTAACGAGGTTACGGTCGCACCTGTTTGAACATTGACCAAACGGACATCACCATTTTTTTGAGTCATCGCTGCGTTTAAATCGACCGTAAGCTGGTCAGCTCCATTGCCGGCACGTGCGAGATAAAGTGGTATCCGAACATTATTGTAACTAAATTCTGGCGGAAATCCATTTGCAGGCATCGGCTTCTCCCCAAGACTAATCCAGTCAGAAGGGAGTTTAACAGAGCCGAAACGGCTTAGCGACAGCAGTTTAAGGCCACTCAATACTAGAGCATTCCATTTCGGCGAAGGCGCAACTTCGTTTAGCACCGGAAACGCTTCAAACACCCAATAAGAAAGATTGATGATCGGTCCATCTTTCCTGTCATCCTGTGAAAATCCCCGAATGGCGGGCAGAAGTATCGTTTCACCATTGTAAACAACGATTTGCTTCGCCAACAATGTATTGGCGATGGTGTGCGCATAAGTAAGATATTCAGTATTTGGCCATTTTCTGCCAGCCAAGGTGAGCGCATAGGCTATCAAGATATCTCCGTCCGATGCGTTGTTCGTATCAACAATATGCGGACGGACACCAGGATCCCATTTCCAAGCGGACAGACCGTCATTTCGTATCAACAGCTCTGTTTTAGTGAATGTCCAGATGAGTTCAAAATCATCCTGTCGCCCAGCCAGAACAGCCAGAAGCAAGCCATAACCCTGTCCTTCGCTGTGGCTTATGTTGCCATTCGCATCATCAATGATACGACCTTCAGGGCTTAGGAACTTTTCAGTGTAAAGTTTCCACTCGTTTGCGTTGATGGTCATAGGGGCTTTGGTAACATCTTGGGCGTGAGAATTCCAAACAGGAATACCGAATAACAATATTACGGCCACCGTAGCAGTAATGTACTTCCATTGACTAACAATCATCGAAAACCGGCTGCCATTACTCATCATCACGTCTCCCCGAACGTGAAACCAAAGCAGATGTTGTCAGACCGAGTGCCACAAAAATCGCTATCATTAACAGAACATAGGATAATGCGTTGCTTGATAGCCAGTTGGTGGCGATGAGGCGCCAGTTCGATATTGAAAAAGGCTGCGTGGGAATGAAAGAAAAATTCTGAACCGGCATGGTTTCAACGGCAGTATTCACCCTGTTATAGACCGTAATTCTGCCCTGACTTTCGGTCCAATTTTCCTGTTGCGTAAGCGTTTGCGCAGTTGTTCTTAGCATGGCGCTATCAGGTGCCGTAAATACGGTCCATGCTCCATTTGAAGACGGGCTTGGACCTTGTGCCATAACGCCCGAAATTTCTCTCGACGGCGTATATTGCGTTGTTTCTCCCGGGAACAAACGCAGTTCATTCGAAATATTAAACGTTGTGCGCAGACTGGAATAAATATTTTGCAGATTACTCACCCAACTAGATTGATGCAATCGCTGCCAATCATTGAGAGTCAAGTTCTTACTATCGGGTAATAGAACCTCTGAATCGTCATCGCTCCACGAGCTTTTTGCCTCAGGATTAAGCCCAACGCTTGATAATACTGTGTCAGGAAAGCTATTGATATTACCAACAAAAAGCGCGTTGTTTGATAAAAGTCGATCATCCGTGATACTTGTGGTAATATCGAATGGCCGACCTGCTGCGCTGGCAAGATTGCCCAAAATTGTGGCGGACGCCGCCATGACGTTAAAATCGTTAAAGTTTGCGACTAACGGAAGCGTCTCACGTGAGTAATTATAAGGATAAGCCATTCCAGCCATTGCAGCGAGATTTGGGGTTTGACCGATCCGGGCGAATGTCGGGACGCTAAATGTCGATGAATCAAAAAGTGCAAAGCGTGGTGAACTCTGTGATGTTGTCACACCAGGCGCGCACACTTTATCCTGATTGGTTAAGAGAGCAGCTTCTACGACGACTGTATTTACGCCAGGGCGGAAATTGCGCATCGAGATATTGATTGGCAATTGCCGCATGACGCCACCGCCAGTGGTCGTAATCGGTATCGTCGTCGCAATATTATCATTGACGTAAATATCAATCCGGCTGCCTGGCAACACTTCCGATGAATATGCTGCGTCCATGTGAATGGTCGCATTGCCGTAAGAGTTTGCATAGAAATCCGCAGGAATAGCAAAAATAAATTCGTTACTAAACCTGCGACCATCAAATTGTTGAGTAGGTATCCCAAGCTCTGAAAATGTCAGAGTTGTTTTATCTCTGACCATTGGCGCTTCAGGCAAATGCCAGTTTTGCGTGTTCAATTCAGTTCTTAACACATCAGCCGGACGATCTGTTAACTCGGCAATCCGATCTATGCTCTGCTTTACCCGTTGCCAGTTGGCACCCGCAATTAATAAAACTCTGCGCCCGGAAGGATCAGTTAAAAACTCAACACTTTCCGGGACTTTGGTATCAAACTGAATACCCAGGGTTTGCGCCGCAGTTTTGAGCTCGTCATAGGTTCCCAACAAAACTGTTAGTTCTCCAGAACGATGAAGACTTGCATCTTGAACGTCTGAAAAAAGAAACTTTTCCACGGAAAAGCTCTGATTGGGCATACCCCCCAATATAGCTAAGGCTTGTGAGAGCCGCATGAGGCTATTGCCATTTTCGCTATTATTTGAACCCGGAGCGATAATGTTGAAGTGTGTTTCACCTTTCGCGTTAACGCCTATGGTTGAAATATGATCATTAATGTCACGCAAGCTGCCAGAAATATTGTCAGACTCAGCACTCAAGTCGAACGTCAAAAATGTCCGGGTGGAATCGATATTGGTCCAAAGCTCGTATGTTGACTGAACAGAACAATCCGTCCGATGCCTCTGATGAGCGCTTAAGGTTATCGTATTATTGCCGGCTCTGAGTAATTTGGCCGGAACGGCAATAGTTGCATCGGCAACCTGATCAGATGATCGAATGGCCTGCTTCAATACTTCTGTATTGTTCAGTGTGACAGTGAAGAATGAGTTCTCTGGTGCAACCAGGATCGCATTTTGATAGCCAATGCTTAATGTCGCTGCCGAACTGGCTTCCGCCTCGGAGAGGGATATGTTCCAACTACGTGCGAACTGCTCACCCCTTAAGGATAATTGGTTCGTTGGTATGAGGTATCGTTGCCATTTACGCAAATTGGCTGCCGACGGAACTGCTGAAGGCGGCGCTACTGTTGGTTGCTGGATGACAGGAATGCTTTCCTGTGCGCCTTCCGGCGTCATACTGAAAGGCGCTTGTGCATACGAACAGGTTGAAGCAAGTGATACGACCGCCCCACTGACAATCACCGCGCCCAATCTAAACTTGCTAATAACCGGCTTTTTTTGGAGTAGAAAGACTGTCATGCCTTACCTACCTTTTTTGCCTGTGCTTTCGCTCTGCTGCTTTTAGAGTACTGGTTCAGCCCTAGGAAATAAGCAAGTCCTCTGCCCGTTTGATAAATTGAAAGGCTGAGAAACCATAGTGTCGCACGCAACACACCCGGATTGGTTCTCCGTTCTTGTTGTATTTCTTTCCAGCGCTCCGAATTTGCAAAAATCAGGTCGGCTACCAATCTGTGATGATCAGCGGTAGTGGGTTTAAAAAGGCAACCCACAGACAAAAGGTCTCCCTCCAGTTTCACATTTCTGACTTCAATTGGGAGTTCGTCGCTGTCCATAGTTGCAAGCGTCTGGAAGCGGGCCGACGTGCGTTGTCCAACGCTGAGCGCTTTTGCGTCTGTCGCATAAACAGTCAAATGCATTCCGTTTACAGAAACATCATCAATCGTGGCTGTATTCCACTCTCCATTGATCAGGAGGGAACTTCGTCGTGTCACCTTTACGCGCACGGTAGATGACCACTCACCCCGCTCTGAAACAACGCCCAATGCACATCCGGCCATGATCAGATTAAGCAGCGTCCATCCGCCCACAACAATCAAAACATCGGCTTTGTAGGGTTCTGTATATACGCGATATGCCGCGTAAAGCAACGCGATCACCAAAACGATGAATATTATAAAAAATGGCCGTGATATTTCAGACAGTCGGCTGACTGTTATGGATTCATCTTTGGCCGTCACATTAAATGTAGGCTTTTTGGGATTAAGCAGAACCGATATGATCGCCGGAAACAAATGTACGGACTGCACATATTCATAAAGCTCGGAGATCCACGGCCAGCGATAATTTCCATAAAGATAGTTTTGAAGCAACAAATTGATAAATAGATAGATCAACGTGTAGGCAAGAAATTCGCCTCCTGAGGCAACAAAAATCTGGAGATCAAAAAACAGATAAAACAGTGGGGCAACAAGAAATGTCATTCGAGCAAATGGGAAGAGCCAGAATAGCGTCGATGACATATAACAAAGCCGCTGAGGTAATGCTAATCCAGGCAGAAATGGCGGGAAGCGGTATCGAAGAATTTGCATCATTCCTTGAGCCCAACGGCTTCTCTGCCCGATAAAGCTCGCGAAGGTTGCTGGTTGCAGGCCAGCGATCAGCGGGCGATCAATATAGACACTTTCCCAGCCTTGAGCATGCAAGTTAACGGCAGTCTCACAATCCTCGGTAATACTAACACCGCTAAATCCATCTGTTGTGGAAAGTGCTTCACGGCTTAACAACGCAGCGGAGCCACAGAAAAACGCCGCATTCCACTTATCGAGGCCACGTTGAATCATGCCATAAAACATCTCATTTTCACTTGGCATCTGATTAAAAGTACGAAGATTTCGTTCAACAGGATCAGGATTGATGAAGAAATGAGGGGTCTGCACGAGAAACAATTTACGGTTTTGTACAAAGTAACCCACGGTTTGCGTCAAAAAATTCCGAGCTGGTGCATGATCCGCATCAAAAACGGCTATGAGTTCGCCTTTTGAATGCGCAAGGCCATTATTCAGGTTACCCGCTTTTGCATGTTCGTTTCGTGCGCGTGTCAAATAATTAATACCGAAGTCCGCGCATAGCGCTTTTAACGTTGCGCGACGTTCTGTTGCGCGACGGCTCTCTAACAAATCTGATGACCCGCATTTTTGATCTGTGCCACCATCATCCAGCAGCCAGATTGCGAGCTTGTCCGCTGGGTAATCCATATTAACGGCTGCGGCGATTGTGTTGGCAAGAAGGTTTGCATCTTCGTTATAAGAAGGGATGAACACATCAACCGACGGCATGTCTTCTTCAGCCAGATCGATACTATCAGGCGATGTACGGGGAAGTGAAACGACAAAGACGGAAAGGGCCAGCATCATCACGCTGTAGAGTTCCGCCATATAAAGCAAAATCCCCGGTATAAAATTCTGTAACTGGCTTACAGGAGGAATGGTTTGCGTGGTTCTCCAATAAACATATCGCAACACTACAGCACTACAAAGACCGACAACAACAAGCCGCCATGGTCCGCCAATCCTGAAATGCTTCAGAACTGCAACGAGGACCAGAACACTAATACCAAGAGAAAGCTGCGTTGCAAGATTTATAGGTATGAAGCAAAAAAACAGCACGCCGACGGCTGAAAGAATCCAACAAATTAAAATCCCCAAATTCGGCATAGTGTATTCTTTCTTTAACCTATTATTCGAATAGTGAGGGACCGCTAATTGCAGAAATTATTTGCTTCACTTTCCTTACCGTTTGATCTCGGAGACTTTATCAAAGAGCAGGGAGATGGAACTTGTATTGCTTCATTTTTTGCTCCTCCATTGCTCGACGACTGCAGTCTCAAGACGTCAGAGCTCTGACTAGAGGCGGGCGGAGGCGGCACAATAACCGTATTTGAACTGGTCGCTTTAACGGGTGCTGGCAGCACACGACGCGGCACCACACTCTCCTGGCTTGCACTATTCGATGATGGATTTGGAGGGCGGCGCTCTTGCTGGTCATTTTGCGCCGCATTTTCGAACGTTGCCTCAGCTTTATTCAAAAGACTGCTGTTAAGATCTGATGCTGGAAACGGTCCGGCAAGTTCGCTTTTCACAGTCGGCGGAAAAACCGGATTGCCGGGTCGTCCAAGATCGGGCGATGGAGAAGCAGGCTCACCATAAGGGTTCCAGGAATTAGCCTGGTTCGTTGCGTTGATGGTGAAGCCATACATCGCCGACAATAGCTTATCGACATCTGAACCCGTCTCACAAAGACGCAAGCGCAAATTGATACGCCCTCTGTTCTGGAAAAAGTTTTGATTATGCTCCGGCGATTGAATTTGTTGCCACGCATAAATGCAATTGTCGCCACCCGGCGCCTTACCTGTTGCATAGCTAAACGAGCCGTAATTATTTTGAACATAGAATGGGGAGCGAGACATTACGATACCACCCATCTCAGTGCGCAACTCTCTTGCTATCCGGCCGTCTGTAATCGCAGCATATGAAATCGTATTTTCCGTGCGCGCACCTGTCGGACCCAAAAACTGAACGTAGAAGTAGTTTTCGCCCGCCAGCTTGGAGTTCGTACTCAGTGTAATTTTTTGCGTAACGCCATTACGTGCCCGATCTTCGACAACACCAACAACGGAATAATTTGCTGGGAGAACGAACGCATCCTCCAGTGTAACCACCCGTTTGCCGTTACTGATGCTAGCAGTTCCCGTTGAAGTGCACGAAATTAGCAGCGGAGCCATTAAAAGCAGAAGGCTGATATGCCAATTATTCAAAACAACGAGCCCCATTTCTCATTCAGTACGGTGATATAATCGGCATTTCTTTATTTATTATTTAGTAATTTTTAATCTTTAAGTACAGAGGAAAAAATAGTACGTGGTGCAAATCTGGTGGGAAGTTTCTGATTTAGATTTGGAACCAAGAACCACAATTACGATTTCAGTGTTGAGATAAGGCTTCCTGCCAATTTTGGCCGCCATAAAATAAGCCAAGAACAATAACTTCTTGCGCAGTGACATTGAACGCGATCGTTATCCTACGTTCAAAGCCAACGGTTCTCAGCCCTTCTCGTATATCGTTGTGCAAAGCGCCTCGTTCAGAAGCATATTCCAAGTCACGAATATAGTTCTCGAGCCTATCAATATATCCAAGTGCGGTATCAGGCGATGCTCTTTCGGCTATCCAATCATAAAGAGCCACCAGATCTGTTTCCGCCTCCGGAGATAAGACGACGGATCTGCGGATCACTTGCGACCTTTCACGCGTTCAGCATGCCGATTACGAACTGACGCAAAGGCAGAATCGACGGTTATCGCACGGGCTGGATCTGATTTCATCGCATCGTAAGATCCAGCAACTTCATTATGTAGCCAGCGTTCAATCACTTCATCACGCTCTCTTAATGCTCGGATGCCAGCACGAACAACCTCACTGACTGAGGCGTAATCCCCATTCCTGACTTTAGACTCGATGAAAGCTGCCTGCTCACTAAGCAGGCTAATCGTGCGTTTTTCGATGTTGGCCATTCTACTTTTCTTTATGATCACATCAAGCATGGTATGAATAATTCATACCATAACCTGAACCAGATGCAAACAGCCTATCTAATAGATGCGAAAATCCAATAACTGTGATCCCGACCTTATGCCGACACAAGTATCTGCTATGAGCTCAGAATATCCACACGGCCCTCATTTTCAGAGTGCCAGTCAGAAATTTGTACCTCGTATCAGCCGTTTTACGAAAGACTGTTAGTTCATCGTTGCGACAAAGCACAATGACCGTGTATAAAAAGGTAAATCGTGTGTTCTGAATTACAAGCCCCTTTGCCGTGAGAGGGCTTTTACAACTTGGCTAAAAATGAGTTCTCACAAATTCTGTCGTGACATCTGCCTGGAGCGGGGTGAGCCTATGCTGGGAGCTGGTGGGACCGCCCGACGATACACACTCCTTCATTGGCCGCGACGCCACTGGCGTGTTCCAAGAACGAATGCGTTTGGCATGCCACATGCACTTTCTCAGGCAATGATAACGGCTAATCAGGCTGGTATACATGTGGCGCTCGTGGAGGGGGATGAAATCGCTCTCTCATGCGACAACATTATTCTACGCACAGCCACGCCTGACACTATGACACAGCAATTGCTGGCTCTGGCCTCAGGAGGTAAACTCTGCGGAGAGCGCGATAAGCGCATTACCATCCTGTGCTGTACAGATGGAAAGCAGGACCCTTGCTGCGCACGTTATGGCTTTGCTACCTGGAAAGCGCTGCGTGATCAGGCCGACCCGACGGTTTTCCGGGTTCTACAGTCAACGCATATCGGCGGATGTCGCTTTGCCGCGTCGCTGCTCGTTTTGCCACACCGCGCCAGATATGGACGTCTCGAACCAAAGGACGTTGCCGATTTCCTGTCCTGTCTTAGCAAAGGTGTTCCATTCCTGCCAGCGTACAGAGGCAATCCGGAACTCGACGCCTTAGAACAGGTCGCCGAGCACGCCGCGCTTTCATTCTGGAATGATATTGGGCCAGAGGAGAAAGTTGTTCTTGAGCGCAGAGCAGGAAACGCAAATGAAATTGAAGCTGAGATTATTGCCTCAACTCAATCTCGACAGCTACTCATCCAGTTGAGGCTGGCTCAGTTTGACGTCAACACACGCTGCAGCACGCTAGGGCCAGACGGCAATAGGGATCAGGTTGAACGCTGGAGTGCAGTTTCAATTACGCCGTTGACCTGACAACCTATTAAGGCTTCTGCCGAAGAATCTCCCGCTCGCAGATGTGCGATAGAAGCAAAGTCGCAGAACCAATCAGGCCTTCCATCGTCTCGCCGTAGCGACTGCGATTAAAATACAAAAATTGACGATTGCGAACAGCAAACAGATTGCGCCACTGGACAGTCGACCGGAAGGCGCGCATTTCCGCCTCTTCATCCAGCATTTCTTCGTAAGTGTCGATGATGATATCACTGTCAAAGTCGGAAAGGCGTTCTAAGCTATAGGGTATATCGCTTGCGCTATTCTCATAAGCGGGAACGTGACCAAGGCCAAAGTCCTTTATCACCTGTTCCATGCCACCACGCCCGATAATCCTGAAACCGTCGCGATAAATCTCCATCGGCGTAACTGTGATTGAAGCGGGATTCTCTACGCGCCTTCCGAATTCGCTGACTATATCCTGATATTCCCGATGCAATTCATCATAGCGATGACCTTTACCAACCAAATCAGCCAATTGCTCTGAATAGGTTAATATGCCTTCTTCACGTAAAGGCAGCAGCACAACGGGCGCAATTGCTGAAAGCTTATCGCGAAGCGCTGCGTGATAAGATAACCCTACGATCAAGTCTGGCTTCAATGCCGCAATTGTTTCCATATCAGGAGCCTGATGTGTTCCGATATACTGGATTTCTGACGTATCGTATCTCTGCGATGCACCCCTATAAATTGTATCCGCAAGCAAGCGCTTGCGGCCAGATGAACCACAAGGCACAACCCCTAATTCCAGCAACTGCGTTGTCAGACTAAAATCGTGCAATGACACCACACAGCGTGGGTAAACTGGCACCTCAACCGAGCCGAAACGATTGGTAAATGTTCTTGTTTCCTCTGCATGAGCACTAACCACAAAGCCGAAACTGCATATAAGAATAAACAAAGCTGACGCTATTCTGGTCATCGGGTCGTTCCTTTTCGCGACAGCAGATAAAGAAGGTACGGCGCGCCAATCACTGCAACCACAAGTCCCGCCGGAATCTGAAGTGGAGCAAAAACAGTTCGGCCTATTGTGTCACTGACAAGCACAATACTTGCGCCAATCAATGCAGACAGAGGCAAAAGCAATCTATGCCTTTCCCCTACTAGAAGCCTTGCAGCATGAGGGGCCAAAAGCCCAATAAAGCTCATTGTACCAACGTTCGCAACCGCAGAAGCGGTGAGCATCACGCTCAGCAAAAGTGCGATGATCTGGAAACGAGTAACATTCAAGCCACGACTTGCTGCAACTGCATTACCAAGCTGAAACAAGTCAAACTGGCGGGAAAACAACAATATGGGAACACCGGAAAGAAGTAGCCAAAAAAATTGCCCCCGCACATTTTCCCACCCTGCCCTGTGCAAGCTGCCTGCAAGCCAGAGCAAAGCCGATTCAACATGTTCGATCTGTCCGTAGGTGATAAGCAGGTCTGCTAATGCACTGAGTATTGCTGTTACACCAACACCCACCAGAATGAGGCGCAAGGGCGAGACCCCTTTGTTCCAGGCAAGAGCGATAACAAACAATGCAACCAGCAATCCACCAAGCAAAGCCGCAAGCGGATAAAGCTCAACAGCCAGCGCAGATGGCCAGAGAATGAGCGCAGTCAGAACAGTGATGCCAGCTCCTGCCTCAACCCCCACCAATCCGGGTGCCGCCAGTGAATTGCGTGTCAGTACCTGCAATATCACTCCGGCAAGAGCCATCGCCATACCAGAAAAAATGGCGAGCAATATGCGTGGCAGGCGCGTGTCGAACACGATACTACGCAAAATACTGTCAGTGCTTTGGGGCGCTATGACCGCCTTAGTAATTTCTGTCAGTGTAACAGGATAGCTGCCCAGCGTTATTGCCAATATCGCGGTTATGGCAAGAAACACAGTGGCAGCAATCAGAATAATCCGGCCATGAGAAAACCGATTGCGGGTGTGATTGATGACATGGTTTTGCACTGCCATTATTTCACTCTCCCCAGAACAA
This sequence comes from Brucella pseudogrignonensis, assembly GCF_032190615.1. Lineage (NCBI taxonomy): Bacteria > Pseudomonadati > Pseudomonadota > Alphaproteobacteria > Hyphomicrobiales > Brucellaceae > Brucella > Brucella pseudogrignonensis. Next base: position 173,597 of record NZ_JAVLAT010000003.1, on the reverse strand, counting down.
GAGCGATGAAAATAGGGCCGCCAACGATGGCAGTCACAATACCTGTATTGATCTCCAATGGACTTAATGCCGTGCGTGATACGATGTCACCAGTAACAATCAGCAGTACACCAATCAGAGGCGCTGCGGGGACGAGGAAACGATAGTCATTACCGAAGAAAATACGCCCAATATGCGGAGCAATAAGACCGACAAAGCCAATAGGACCAGCTATTGCAACAGATGATCCGGCCAGAAGCACGATCGCCAGAAGTGATGAAAGCCGCATCCGCAATACATTCAGGCCCATCAGCGCCGCCGACTGCGATCCCAATCGGTGGAGATTAAGTGCGGGAATGTTCGCTACTGCAATGCATCCAGCGAGAAGGATGAATGGAAAAGTCTGCCAGCGGGCCACTGAACTGTCAAAAGCAAGCGAGCCAACAAGCCAGCGCCGCAAAGTTTCAAGCCCCTGCTGGTCGAGCAAAAGAATCATAGAGGTCAGAGCACTAAACAGGGCCGCAACCATCACACCGGATAAAACGAGGCGAACCGGGTTGGGGTCCGATCCGCTGTTCAGAAGAACGATCGCTGCGGCAACAATCGCCCCCGCAAAGGCGAGAAGCGGTATCATGGCAAGCGTATTACCAGGGAGCACAAGCAAACCGAAAACGACAAAGAAGGCAGCACCACTGTTCACCCCCATCAGCCCCGGATCTGCAAGCGGGTTTTCACTGACCCCCTGCATTAAAGCGCCTGCAAGACCGAGGGTTGCACCGACGATGACAGCACTGATCAAACGAGGCATACGCATTTCCATCACGATATTATGCAATGGGTCTGACGGAACATAGGCGACAAATGCTTGCCAGACCACGCTCCAGTCAAGCTGACGCGCACCGAGCTTCAGATGAAGGATTGCCGCCACGATTAGCAGCATAAAAAGGGCGAAGAACTGAAAAGAACGCAGATAAACTGACAAAGAATGCACCCTTCACGCCCAGGAAGAAGCAATGCACATTGCAATTCCCGTTTCCGGATCATCCAGCATTCTTGATCGCACCGAAAACACATTATCGATGTTAGGCACATTGAAGACCTGCTGCGTCGCGCCTTCTGCAACCACCTGCCCGTCTTTCAGCATGACAAGTTGATCTGCATAACGTGCCGCCTGATTGAGGTCGTGAAGGATTGCAACCACGGTACGACCCGCATCGCGCAAGACCGACAGCAGGTCGAGCAGGCTTAACTGGTTTGCAACGTCCAGAAATGTCGTGGGTTCGTCGAGCAAGATAACGGGCGTATCCTGAACCAAAGTCATTGCAATCCATGCACGCTGCAACTGCCCACCTGAAAGGCTCTGCAATGGTCTGTCTACGAGCTGTTCAATGCCGCAAAGTGCAACGGCACGCGAGACAGCGTCTTCGTCTTCACTTGACCAGCCACCGAGCCAGCTTCTCCACGGAAACCGTCCCTGTGCCAGTAATTCGCGCACACTCATTCCGACCGGCGTATGCACATGTTGCGGCAAGAATGCCATTTGCCGGGCTAGTTCGCGTCTTGAATATGAAACAAGCTGCTTAGATCCAAGTTTAACATGACCGCTTTGTATCGCGACCGTGTTCGCCATACTGCCCAGAAGCGTTGACTTGCCAGAGCCGTTCGGCCCGATCAAAGCGGTAAAACACCCCGGAAGAATTTTCAGATCAATGTTATGGAGAATATGCTGAGTGCCTCGATAAACGTTCACTCGCTTCATTTCGAACATAGCCAACATCCCCTTGCGCAATTGTAAGAAGCGGCTCAGACAGGCTCTTCCAATCGCGTCATATCATCCGCGCGACAGTGAGCGCGCTGCAATAAGTGTGTTGTGACACTTTTTTAATTTCTTCAAAGTGAATCACATGATAGCCAGAGCATATCTTTGTTGACTATGGTTGTCATGTTTGTGCGATGACCTGCAAGCCTCCACTAATTCATGCATCGCTATTGGGGAATTCCATGCCGGTAAACCATCTGAAATCGAATATCGGCAGCCTGCCTTACGTGTCAGCATTGCCATATAGCATTCCACTCGCTTGCGCGATGATGGCGCTTGCGGTCAGCAATGTTTCAGCACAGGAAATGAATGCTGGAATTCAGCTACAAACAATAGTCGTTCAGGACAATGTCAGCTCAACCGAACCTGTTAAGGGATATGTGGCTAAGGTCAGCAGCAGCAGCACGAAAACGGATACACCTATCCTGCTTACGCCACAATCAGTTTCGGTAGTCTCAGCTACCGAAATCAAAGATCGCGAGGCGCAAACTCTTGCTGACGTGCTCGCTTATACTCCAAGTTTCACGGCACAGCCCGGTCCATTCTCGCGCGTCGCCGACCGGTTCAGAATTCGTGGATTCGACGTCGAATCGGGTACTGGTGGGTTGCTACGCGACGGGATGAGGCTGCAAAACAACTCTTATGATGGTACGCAGGAGCCATTTGGTCTTGAACGCGTCGATGTTGTGCGCGGTGCGGCTTCTGTTCTCTATGGCCAGCTTTCGCCGGGCGGTTTTGTGAACGGCGTAAGCAAACGCCCGACATCCGAGCCTCTGCGTGAAGTCTCAGTCCAAGGGGGGCTTCATAATCGTAAACAGGTTACTGCAGATTTCAGCGATGCCATCACCGACACATTGTCATATCGTTTGACTTTTCTTGGTCGCGACAGCGACACCAACGTCGATTACATGAACAATGACCGCATCTATATCGCCCCGGCCTTGGAATGGAAGCCTGATGAAGACACATCGCTGACCGTGCTTGGTTTCTACCAGAAGACCAGCACACGTTTCCCCGCTGCATTACCCTACGAAATTGTGGAAGGCATCGGCAATGGCCCATTCATTCTCGGCCGCGACACTTTTATTGGCGAGCCGGACTATGATCGGATGAAAACTAATATGGGTGCGCTGGGTTACGAATTTACCCATCGTTTCGACAATGATGTTCGGTTCTCGGCAAAATCACGCTATTACGAATCCGATCTGGACTGGCGTTATATGATGGCCCAGACGAGCGCCGCTGCTGTTAATCAGGTCGCTCAGACAGGCATACTGGCTCGCCAGTACAGCGACCGTCATGATCGTGCGAAGGGCTTCACACATGATATGAATGTTGCATTCGATGTAGATACAGGTCCACTCTCACATTCATTGCTCGTCGGTTATGACTTTTACGACACATCGTATGATTCAGATAATTTTCGTGCAGTTGCTCCATCAATCGACCTGAACAATCCAATCTATGGCGCGAGCTTCACAGTTAATCGTGACCCTGCTCGTAACCGTGGTGCGAAAACAACAACGGTACAACACGGTATTTATCTACAAGACAAAATCACCTTTGATGAACGCTGGAACGTACTGCTTGGCGTAAGACACGACTGGGCTGATCAGGATTTCAGCTATCATGCGAACAACCTGTCAATCAGCCGCAACTCTGAAAAGACAACATGGCGCGCGGGGGTGGTTTACGAAGCTGAGAATGGACTGGCTCCCTATGTCAGTTATGCGCAATCCTTCTTCCCGATCTCGGTGTCTGAATATGTCGAAGACATGAATTTCTCACCTATGACGGGAGAACAGATTGAGGCAGGCATTCGTTATCAGCCACCCGGCACGAATATGTTGTTCAGCGCAGCCGTCTATCAGCTTGATCAAAACAATATTGTCACCCGTACACTTGCAGATCAGCTCACACAGATCGGCCAGCGGCGTGCGCGCGGATTTGAGTTTGAGGCCAAAGCCGAGCTGACTGATTATCTGACCATGGTGGGCTCATATTCGTACACAGATGCCCGGATCACCAAGAGTGAAGAACTTTTGGAACTCGGCCAGCGCAGTGAAAACACCCCCTATCATCAGGCTGCGATCTGGATGACTTATGATGTAACTCAGTTGGGAATAGAAGGACTGACCGTTGGAGGTGGTGTACGATACACCGGATCGACGAGAGCATCAGGCATAAATAAGCCAATACCCGGCTACACACTTGTTGATGCAATGGTTCGCTATGAAGTGACCGAAAACATCACCTTGTCTTTGAATGCCACAAACCTTTTCAACAAAGAATACGCTGTTTGCGAATTTGCAAAGTGTCTTTATGGAGATGGCAGGGAGGTTATGGTATCTTCCAGTTTCAAATGGTGACACCGCTTTAAGGGCCGTTGGTAATTACAGAGTAACGTCGATTTCTAAGAATGTTCCCCTGTTTTCAACCGCGAGAGTAACGTTAGACCCGTAGTTAGGTCTTCCATACCAAGACCTCCCAGACAAAGCCGGATACCCGTCGCATTATCATTGCGATCAGCGCGCACGGCGTCCGGCTCTGTAACAACAACGCCAAGCGTTGCCGCTGCCTTTTCGAAGGCTTCGGCTTCCGTATGAGGCATTGGCAGCCATGCATGAAAAGCACAATCATCCGTCATGATTGTTCTGTTATCGAAGAATGACCGGGCCAGTTTTGCCCTTTGCCGCGCCTCGGCACGCAAAGTACCCCTCACCGTTTCCATAACACCACTTGTAAACCACTCTTCGAGAAGCGCATAGTCGACTGGCGAAGAAGACAGTGGCAGCGCACGCAAGGCTTCCTCAGCATATTCCTCCCAGCCAGAAGGCAACACCAGGACGCCCAGTCGCAATCCTGGGCTGAGTGACTTGGAGAGGCTCGTTACATGAAAGACGCGATCCGGTGCCAGGGTGACGAGTGGAGGAAGATTGGGAGAGGCACCCAGTGTATAGACACCATCTTCAACAATTGGGACGTTTCGCTTGTTGCAGACGTCCACAATTTCCTTTCGTCGGTTTGCTCCCATTGAAATTGTCGTAGGATTATGGAGCGTGGGGGTCAGATAAACAAGGCGACGGCGCCCGCTGTTCTCTTCTTCGCACAGCACCCGATCGAGATCATCCGGCACCATACCTTGGTCATCAATATTAACGCTCCGCATTGGATGGCCACGATAGCGCGCAAGTGCAATAGCGCCCGAGTAGCTGAGACGTTCTGTGACAATCAAACCATTGCCGCCGCACAGAATATCGAAAGCAAGCCATAGTGCCTGCTGCCCGCTTCCAGCTAATATGATCCTCTTTGCTTCCGCCTCAATACTCAGGCTTTCGAGCCAGCGTGCCAGCAGACGTCGATGCTCATCATGGCCTGCTGGTGGGGGATAAAGATTAACGTGGGCCGAATTTATTTTTCTGGAGATCGCAGAAAGTGTACCAGCCAACAATCTGTCACTTAACATAACGGGCAAGCGATTAACCGAGAAATCAATTGCAGGACCCTTTCGTGATTCAAAGACAGCAACGAATGTACCACTGCCCTTAATACTGCGCGCCAATCCGCGCCGTTCAAGCATCGCATACGCTTTCGTAACTGTGCCTACTCCGATGTTCAGTTTCCAGGCTAAATCTCTATGGGCAGGAAGTCTGTCACCGCCAAGCAACTGCCCCGAGAGAATGTCTTCTGCCAAAGCTTCCAGCAGTCTGTTTGCTGGGGTATTGCCATTGTCTGAAATACGAGGAGTCCATGGAGACTGAAGGCGCATGTGTAAAACCCGTCAGATTGCTGATATAACACACCTAGTACAGCCACGAGACATCATTGGAAACCGCTTTAGCCTTAGTCGAGTATCAAAGAGCATCTAATTCTGTTCATTTAACTGGTTGAAATCCGATGCAGGCATACCACAAAACAGTGCGAGTTTAAGAGCCTGTTCCAAAAAGGTTTGATCGACTTCAGTATGTTATGATTCAATCGGATTTCTGACATTCGATGGAGATCATGATGGCCTGGACTGCAACCGCTCGGCCACAATATGGACGACACAACGCGCGTTATGCAAGCGATTGATTTAACGGATGCGGAATGGACTGTCATCGAACCGATGATGCCTGCACCGGGCCGTCTCGGACGCCCTCGCAAGACGGATTTGCGAGAGGTGGTAAATGCGCTGCTTTATATTGCTTCATCAGGTGGCGCATGGCGGCTTTTGCCCACGGACTTCCCACCATTTTCCACGGTGCAAAAGTATTTCTATCGATGGCGAGATGAAGGGATGCTGCGCACGATCAACAACGCGCTCGTGATGACAGCACGCGAGTTGACCGGAAAGCAGCCCAGTCCTACCGCTGGCGTGATCGATAGCCAGTCAGTAAAAACCACGGAAAGTGGCGGAATACGGGGCTTTGACGCGGGAAAAAAGATCAACGGTCGCAAGCGTCATATTGTGGTTGATACCCTCGGCTTGATGGTTGGTCTGGTGATCCATTCTGCGGGTATTCAAGACAGAGATAGTGCACCTGATGTCTTGAAAACCATCCTCAAACGCTGGCCGTGGTTACGGCATATCTTTGCTGATGGTGGATACGCGGGACCCAAGCTCAAAGGCAGGCTGGAAAAGGTCGGAAAGTTTATACTGAAAATCGTCAAACGATCCGATCACGCTGAGGGCTTCAAACTCTTACCACGCCGATGGGTGGTCGAGCGGATGTTTGCACGGCTCGGACGTTGCCGTAGATTGGCCAAAGATTTCGAGAAAACCATCGTTTCGGCTGAAGCATGGATATACATCGCAAACATCCGCCCGCTCATCAGCCGCATCGCAAGAGCCTGATATAACTATATTCATTATGAGTCAGGCTCTCGCCAATCTGGAGAAAAAGCGCTTGGCAACCTTGATGTTGCGGCGCGTTTGAACCAGAATTTCAAGAACATCGCCGTTTGCATCAATTGCACGCTAAAGCCAGAAATTCTTTCCGCCGATCATGATGACAATATCATCAAAGTGCCACTTTTCGTTTAGCTTTGATCGGCCGCTGCGGATACAGTGGGCAAAATGGCGACCAAAGCGATTAATCCAGACGCGAACGGTTTCCAGGCTGCCAAACACGCCACGCCAGCGAGAAGATCTTCCACATCGGCAGTGCTTAACGCAAATCGGTTATACGTCCAGACCGCGTCGGCAACAATTTCTCGCGGAAAACGAAACCCCTTCAACCGGGGAAAGGGGGTGGGTAATTTTATCGCGTTTTGATACCCCAAACGAGAGGCTCAAACAACTTGCCAATACCGATCAGAAAGCTAGCAACAGAGCGAGCGTGTTCGTAGCGTGTTCGTAAGGTATCTGGCATTTCATTAAATATGAGTTCTGATCGTTGTGGTGGTAAAATTGATGATTACCTTGGAACCTATTCGGCCCATCATCGTTAATTGGTTGGAATTAAACAAAATACTACAGGGAGCTAATTCGCATGGGAAGTACCTCAGACAAGGTTTCAGGCAAGGCCAACGAATTCGCTGGAAAAGCCAAGCAAACGATTGGCAAAGCAATTGATAACAAAGAGATGCAGGCCAAGGGGCTTGCTCAGGAAGCCAAAGGCGATGCACAGCAGGCCAAAGGCAAGGCAAAGGACGCGATAAAAAATGTGGTCGATAAAGCCTGATTGGAGACACATAATTATAAAAGCTCACTGCTTGATGCAGTGAGTTTTTTTGCGTATCTGAATTGGCGTAGCCTTTGTCTCGATTTCTCGAAAGAGAGCCGCAAAATCGCCGTATGCCACACCAAAGCTAATTTCACGAATGTCTATAAATTAGTTTTGGTCTAATGCTCTTTACTATATCCATCACTGCTGTCGCGCTCATCAATTCATGACCGTTCCATGGAAAACTTTAATGACAAATCAGATGCAAACCTCTTTGGAACTCTCACAATGGCCAATCGGTGGTGGTGCTTGCGGTGCAGTTATACGCGGAATTGACTGGTCGAGCACTCCGCTTGGTGCCATCGAGAACTGGTCTGTCGAACTGCGCACGACGGTCGCAAATATCGTCAACTCGCCCGTTGCAAAGGTCCTGATGTGGGGGCCCTCCGACGTCATGATTTATAACGATGCCTATATGCTTATCGCTGCCGACAAGCATCCCGCCGCGCTGGGTCAGGATGTTTCTCTGGTCTGGCCGGAAGTGTGGGATTGGAATAAATCCATGATTGAAGCGGCTCAGAAGGGTGAATTGCAATCTTTCAAAGACCAACCGATGCGTCTTATCCGCGACGGGAAGTCCGAGAATTTTATTTTTGATCTCTATTATACGCCTGTTTACTCCTCTGAAGGGCATGTCGAAGGCGTGATGTGTACGGTTGTCGACAACAGTGAACGGGCCGCGTTGCAGAAGAAACTGCTTGAAAGTGAGACAGAACTTCGCCGCGTCAGCGATGCGATCCCAATCCTCATTTCTTATGTTGATAGGGATCATACCTATCGCTTTGCCAATGCCGCTTATCAGGATTGGTTTGGTACATCGCCTTATGAAATGATTGGCAAACCGGTTGCGGAAATCATTGGGCAACAAGCTTACCTTAAACGGCAACCCGACTTAGAAAAAGCGTTGTCAGGCCAATCGATCATCGTGGAAACCACTCTCTCACACAGAGACGGCGAAGCTAGACGTGTAGAGCTGCGCTATATGCCCGATGTCAGGAGCGACGGTACGATTCCCGGGGTGCATATTCTTGGTATCGATATCGGTGAGCGCGCGCTACGCGAAGCGCAGTTGCTCGAAAGTAATACGCGATTTCGCACGGCCATGGATGCGGTTCATGGTGTGCTTTGGACAAACACTGCAGATGGCAGGATGTCAGATGATCAGCGAGGCTGGGCAGCTTTAACGGGTCAAAGTCCGGCTGAATATCAGGGATATGGGTGGATCGATGCTATTCATCCTGACGATGCCGAAGCGTCGCTTGAAGACTGGAAACAAGCAGTCATAAACAAAACAATGTTTATCCATGAACATCGGGTCAGACGACATGATGGACAATGGCGCCGCTTCGCAATCCGCGCACTTCCAATTCTGAACGATGAGGGCGACATCAGCGAATGGGTGGGTGTTCATACCGACATCACGCATCAGCGTGCTGCAGAAGCAGCGCTTCGCCAACAGGCTGAGGCCCTAGCGAGTGAAGTTCGTCAGCGTGAAGCATTTGAAAATCAGTTGCGTGAACTCAACGAACAGCTTGAGAGCCGTGTGATTGCAGAGATCGCTGAGCGGCGTCAAGCAGAGACCCGTCTGGCGCAAGCGCAAAAGCTTGAGACCATCGGCAAGCTGACCGGCGGCGTAGCGCATGACTTTAACAATCTGCTACAGGTTGTCTCTGGCAATCTCCAGCTGCTTTCAAAAGATGTTGCAGGCAACGAACGTGCTCAAGCGAGGATAACAAATGCGCTTGCAGGTGTAGCGCGCGGTTCTAAACTTGCAAGCCAGCTGCTGGCGTTTGGCCGCCGTCAAGCTCTCGAACCGAAGGTGGTCAATATCAGTCGCTTTGTGGCGGGCATGGATGACATGATCCGACGCGCGATAGGGGAAGCTATTGAGGTTGAAACTGTTTTTGGTGGTGGTCTCTGGAATACGTTCATCGACACTAACCAGATGGAAAACGCACTTCTGAATCTTGCGATCAATGCGCGGGATGCTATGAATGGACGCGGTAAATTAACGATCGAACTGGCAAACACCCACCTCGATGATAATTATGCGCGCGCTCATGACGAGGTCGTCCCAGGCCAGTATGTCATGCTGGCTGTCAGCGATACAGGATCGGGCATGTCACTCGAGATTATCGAAAAAGTATTTGATCCCTTCTTTTCTACGAAACCAGAAGGGAAAGGCTCAGGGCTTGGCCTCTCTATGGTCTATGGCTTTGTCAAGCAATCGGGTGGCCATGTTAAAATCTATTCTGAACTCTCGCACGGTACCACAGTAAAGCTTTATCTCCCCCGAGCGCATGAAGCGGAAGATATTGAGGTCGTTACCGATAACGGACCGATCATTGGTGGCACAGAAACGGTTTTGGTGGTGGAAGACGATGATGAGGTTCGAGAAACCGTAATCGCCCTGCTGGCCGATCTGGGTTATCGCGTTCTCAAGGCTGTAGATGCAGATAGTGCGCTGACTGTTATCGATAGCGGCGTACCCATCGACATTCTGTTTACAGATGTTGTCATGCCTGGAAAACTGAAGAGCCCTGAACTCGCTCGTAAGGCTAAAGAACGTTTGCCGGACATCGCAGTTCTGTTCACGTCTGGCTACACAGAGAATTCAATTGTTCATGGTGGTAAACTTGATGCCGGTATCGAGCTTTTGTCAAAGCCTTATACGCGTGATGCTCTGGCACGAAAATTCCGCCATGTGATCGCCAATAATAGCCAGAAAAAGCAATATCAAAATATCCCTGCGGAGCCAAATACATCGCTACCTGCCAAGACGTTGGAGAAGCCTGACACGCGTGACCGTCTCACAATTCTGCTTGTGGAAGATGAACCGCTTATTCGTATGAATACAGCTGACATTTTGCAGGATGCAGAATTTATTGTGGTCGACGCAGGAAGTGCAGAAGAAGCAAAAACTGCGCTGGAAACGATGGTCATCGACGTCTTGGTCACTGATATAGATCTACCAGGCGCGTCCGGTCCCGAACTGGCAGCAGAAGCGCGCAGCCTTCTTCCAGAATTAAAGGTGATTTATACAACAGGGGACCCCAATAAAGTTTTCGATGACAAATCGGCGTTGATCCTCTCAAAACCTTACGAGGAAGGGCAGCTGTTAAGCGCACTCAAAACAGTATCTGAACAGCGATTGAAAGATTCAAACAAACCGCAACCTGCATAGCATTGTCAGCGACACGATATCCATTCTGGCCTAAACCATCTTTGGCGTGTCTGCGGGCTTGTCGCAAATTGTTGAGAAGGTCAAAGCCCCCCCGTGATCGGTCGCATTTTCATGCTTTGTTAACCTTTTGAAGTCCGAAGAGGCGCGCGAGCAGGTCATTCTGATCGTTGACGGTCCACTCGCCGGAAAAGTCGAAGCCTTTCCGCAGCCACAACGTCGCTTCGAACCCAGCGATCGTCCGACGCGCCGTCTTGAAGGACTGGAATCCGCCGATCTTGGCCATGTTCTTCTTCACGCGGAAGTGGTCACTCTCTATGCCTTGCTGGAGATGCTTGGTGACATAGTGTACCGGGTCTGGATGCAAAAGCCCGGCATCAACTGCCGCCTTGATCGTTGACGGAAACGTGTTTGCGCCATCGGTACCGACCTTGCCCGGCGACAGCAGCGGCTCATCTTTGAGCATCTTACGGAAGAAGCGCTTGGCGGCGGCGAGATCGCGCTTCGCGGTAAGCAAAAAGTCGATCGGATTTCCGTGCTTGTCGATGGCGCGGTATAGGTATCGCCACTTGCCGCGGATCTTGACGTAGGTCTCGTCAATCCTGACTGAGCCAAAGTGCGGTCGGCGAAACTGGCGTAGGCGCTTCTCGATGACAGGTGCATAGACGAGGACCCAGCGGTTGATCTTACTATGATCGACCTCGAAGCCGCGCTCGCGGAACATCTCCTCAAGATCTCTGTAGTTGAGCGGATACCGCAGATACCATGTCACTGCCTAAACGATGAGCCATGCCTCGAAATGCCGCCCCTTGAAATCGTCCTTCGACTGGCGCTTCAGCTTCTCGGTAATGGCATTCAGAAACATGTTTATTCTCCGTTACATCGGGGGCGGAATTTCCCCAGGCTTGGTGAACAGCTCGTTAATCAAGAAAAGTTACGACAGGCCAAGAAAACACTTGCCATTCAGCGGCTTTCCACAAATGGCAATACCTGAAGCGTTTCAAATCAGCGCGACATGTACAAAAATTCGCGTCTATTCACGACCCGATTTACAACATGGATTACTTTCCACGCCACAAATTGAGTTCTGCCAATTATCGTGAATTACACAAAGCCGCAACCAACATGTGGTGTGAAATCGCGTGCCTGAAATTCACCTAATAATGACGTTTATTATCTAAACGCGTCTGCACTCAGGTTAAAGTAACAGTGCCTGTAAAACATATCATCTTTGGGCATATTCATGTGCCATTGGCCGGAACGACTGCGCAAGGCATAGCCTATATTAAAGATCAGGCCTGTTCGCATCGGTTTATAACGGAAATGGATTTGTCTAATCCATGGTGGACCGGCGGCTTACCATGTTACCGCGTTATCAAACTCGATGAACATGGCTTGAGAGCCTATAACTTTGAAGTCGGGCAGGTCCCGACAAGTCAGGCTGAAATCTGCGCGGGTCTATAAGGTCTTAAGTTTCCTCGTAACTTGAAGGTTCTGTTATCTCATTGTGTCTGCTCTGAGGTTAACATGAAGAGTTATACTGCCACATAGCGGTTCATAGCGATTTCTGCTGCAGTGGCACGACTGTGAATCTCCGCCATTGTTGAATAAAACGCGGAATTTCGTTGCTCTAACTCCGCGTGTTCAGCAAGATGGGCGGGAACAAGTTCGCGGATTTCAGCCAGAATAGCGGCTTCATCAATTGTGCGCATAGTGCCCTTATCAACAACGATTTCGCCAGCAACCATGACCGTCTCGATTGACGAACCATTCTCGGAATAGACAAGGTGTTTGGCTATGTTATTGAGCGGGGTAAAGCTCAGCGTCGTGAGGTCTATGATCAGCAGATCAGCGGCCTTGCCAGTTTCGAGCGATCCGGTAACGTTTTCAAGCATCGCGCTATGCGCACCGCCAATTGTCGCCATGTTCAATATTTCATCAGCCCTGATCCATTGCGTGTGATCGGGACCGGATACGCTGTGGATCAGCCCTGCCACACGCATCACATCGAAAATGCGCGCCGTATCGTTTGAGGAAACACCATCGGTTCCCAAGCCAATCGCAACACCTGCATCCATTAATTGACGAACGGGAGCAATGCCTGCACCCAGCTTCTGGTTGGAAATAGCATTATGCGCAACAGAACAACGCGCTTCGCCCATCTTTTCAATGTCTTGTTCGCTGACCCAAACAGAATGGGCAATCGTGGTGTTGCGAGACAGTATCCCCAGATCGCGCATATAGGCGATCAGGCTTTTGCCGTAGAGTTCGGGGCCGGTTACGGCCTGTGTCTTGGTTTCCAGTACATGCGTGTGCAATGGCACACCCATTTTGACAGCCAGTTCATGGCATGCCTGCAACAGATCGGGCGTGCAGCGCTGCGGTGCGGATGGTGCAATCATGAAATTAATGCGACCCGCCGTGCCGTGCAGAGACGAGAATGCCGAGCGGCAATAATCGATATAGGCATCTGCCGACATGGCCGGACCGAAATCAAGCGCATCCTGCAATTCTTGCGGCATGACTTCGCGCGCATAGGGCAGTGCATCCAGCGTATGAATATTCATCGCAGCGCTCGATACATTCGCACGGATACCGGCATCCTTATAGGCTTTGAACACCGTTGAAAGCCGTGAAAGATCATGTGCAGGCGGGTCGAAAAAATCATCGCACAAGGTGGTGACACCATTGCGCAAAGATTCCATCGCCAGAAGCATACTGCGTAGATAAAGCAGTCGCTGGCCAATGGCCGGCCCCATCAATAGCGGATAGGCGTAAAGCAGCCAGATTTCGAGCGGCATGCCTTCATATCGGCCACGGAAGAATGTCTCGCTTGAATGGGTATGCGCATTGATAAGCCCCGGCATAACGAGCCGGTCCTTTCCGTCAATCACAATGGCATCGGGCTTTGCGGCAAGATCGTTGCCAATTGCTGAAATCCGACCATTCTCAATCAGAATATCGCCTTTAACTGGGCGACTTCCATGCTGCGCGCACATGGTCAGAATTGTAGCATTTCTGATAATCGTCTGATTTATGATCGCCATAACAGATCTTCCCACAATTACTGATCGCGCAACTCGCCAAAGCCATTGGCAGCCTTGGTGCCACCCCGCATCTGCGTACTGATCCAGATACCGATAACCGTTGCAATATAGGGCAGAGCAAGCAGCAAATCGTGCGGAACACGATCGCCAAAAGCCAGCTGCGCCCTGATACCAAGCGCCCCCACCACGGCAAAGAACACTGCAGCGAGACTTGCGCCAATAGGGTGACCTGCGCCGAAGATAACGGCAGCGAAACCCATAAAGCCGCGACCAGCAGTCATATTCTGGGTGAATATCTGAAGGCTTCCGGCTGCAAGCTCTGCACCGGCCAATGCGCACAAAACGCCGCCAACCATCAGCGCCACCAGACGCATCAAGGCGGGATTAATGCCAACGCTGCGCGCTGCAAAAGGGTGTTCGCCTGCTGCCGCCAGACGCAAGCCAAAGCGTGTGCGTCGTAAGACAACCCACATAGCAAACACGACAAACGGCATGAGAAACACGAGGATCGAAAGAGAGCCATAAGCGCCGAAGGCAGGGCCGATGCGTGGCAGACCAAAAGGTGCGCTGACTGCGGCCTGTGTGCCGAAGATCGACTGAACGGCAAGTGCTGTTCCGCCAAGGCCTAATCCCGTCAGCCCAAGACCCGCGATGATCTGGTTGGCTTTGAGTTTTTCAACGACAAACCAGAACAGGACAGATCCAACAATGCAGACGCTAATTGCAATCAGAAGCGCTGACCAGATCGATTGTGTGAGCACAATGCCGACAATGGTGGCACAAGCACCGGCAATCATCAGGCCCTCAAGACCGAGATGCCAGATACCTGTCCGCTGCGCGATCACCCCCGCAAGCGTGACATAAATCAGCGGTGTACCTGAGCGCAGAATAGCAATTACGAAGTCTTCCATATCCGTCCTCCGAGTTTTGCGATCCGGTCAACGACACTGGATTTTGCAGTGATAAAGAGAGCGATTGCCGCATTGATAATGTCGATGGCTGATGACGGAAGACCCGCCATGATCGGCAAATACAAAGCTGCTGAGGCAAGCCCGCCGAAAAACAGCGCAACAAAGGCTGTTCCGACCACGGAGAAATTGGCAACCAGTGCGATCAGAATTGCGGTAAAGCCGTGCCCAGGCAGGAAACCGCCCGTAATACGGCCATTTGGCCCCATGAACTCGATTGTGCCAGCAAGACCGGCAAGTGCGCCGCTGAGCAGAAAACTCGCCAGCCCGATGCGCCACGTACGCGCGCCCTGCCATTGCACCATTGTCGGATTGCGTCCAGCAAGCCCGGACAGGACGCCGAAAGCAGTACGGTTGACCAGAAACCACATGGAAAGGCCCACGATCACAGCAATTGCGATGATGGTTGGCGAAAGTCCAAGCGAGTCACTGATGCGGTAGGTTCCTGCAAGCGGTCGGCTTGATGCCTGTTGCCCGGTTCCCGACGGGTCCTTGAGCGGCCCGGCTGTGACGTAAAGCAGAAACAGGCCCGCGATGAAATTGCCCATCAGCGTCGTGATGACTTCATCCGCACCCGATTTGAGCCGCAACAGTCCTGGCCACAAGGCCCATAATGCGCCGCCGGTCATGCCAGCAAGAAAGCAGGCCGTTATAACAACCGGCGCAGGCGCACCGTTCAACCATTCCGCCGTGAAAGCAGCAGCAATGGCACCCATGTAGAACTGCCCTTGCGCACCAATGTTAAAATAACCAGCGCGAAAAGAAACTGCGACGCCCACAGCCGTAATGAACAGCGGCAAGCCCCAGCGCAGAGCCTGTTGCAGTGCACCGGGTCTTAAAAATGCGCCTTCAGCAATCGACTGGAACATCAGTCCCGTCGAATAGCCTGCGGCCTGAAAAATGATGCCACATAATGCGAGACCAATCAGGATGAAGATCAGCGCACGAAAAACGGAAACAAACCGGTCGATCATCGATGAACTCCTGTCATGGCGGCGCCAACCGCGGCGAGGTCATAGGGTGGCCGGAATTCAGCGACGATGCGCCCCGACAGCATGACAATCACGCGATCTGAAATGTCGAAGATTTCATCAAGGTCAGATGAGATGAACATCAGCCCGCATCCCCGCGCCCGAGCTTTGCGCATGGAATCCCAGACAAAAGAGGTGGCTCCAATATCCAGCCCACGGGTCGGCTGGGCAGCAAGAATAAGACGCGCATCCTCGTCCATTTCGCGGGACAGGATCACTTTTTGTGCGTTACCACCTGACAGTGAGCCTGCACGCTGTCACACTTCCGAATAGCGCACGTCCCATTGTTTGAGGGCAGCATCACATTCTTTACGAATTGCAGAAGGGTTGATGGTCGACAAAAGCGGCATCTGAAGAAGATTGCGCGCAGCCCAGTTTTCCCAAAGCGAACTGGTCAGGCTCAGACCTTCGACATTGCTCTCAAAAGGAATTATACGAAGTCAGGCTGCCCGTCGTGCGGCAAGCGGCGCGTCGGTCAACTCTTTGTTATCTAACGCAATCGTGCCCTCAACGACATCGGCCATTGCAGCGATTGCGCGAACAAGTGTGCGCTGTCCGTTGCCTTCCACACCCGCAACCCCGATGATTTCACCGGGACGAATTTCGAGATCAACCTGATCAAGCGCTGGCCCTTCAGGATCGGGGCGCGTCGATACCTTGTTCATACGCAGTATCGGTGCAGTTTTTCCTGCAACGACATTCTCATTTTCATGTGCATGGGTAACGATCATGCTGCCGGTCAATGCTGCCTTGTCGTCGGCATTAAGATTTTTAGCCGCATTTGCACCAATGATCAGCTCTGCAAGCTTGTCAGCATCGATCTCGTCACATGGCAGCGGACCATCAACCAGCCTGCCGCCGCGCAGCACCGTAACCGTATCGGCGATTGCCAGCACTTCCCGAATTTTATGCAGGATCAGGATGACGGTGACACCGCGCTCTTTGAGACGGCGAACCCGCTCAAAAAGCTTATCTGCACCTTCGGGCGATAAAACTGCTGTCGGCTCATCAAGGATCAGAAGCTTGGCTTCCGAAACGAGCGCTCTTGCAATTTCAACACCTTGTTGCGTCTCCACCGCCAGATCACGAATGCGCTGACTGGCTTTCACTTTGACATCAAGCGCGTCGAGATGCAGTTGCCAGCGCCTCTCCAATTTGCCTTTGGAAAACAGACCACCGCCTTGAGCGCCGAATTGCATTGCTTCCGCCACAGTGAAAGACGGCGGCAGCGCAAAACTCTGATGCACCAGTTCAACACCCATATTGCGGGCGTCTTTGACATTGCCGCCCACAATTGGGCGACCATCTATTCTGAGTTCGCCCGATGCCGGGCGAACAAGGCCAGCCAAAACTCTGGCGAAAGTGGTTTTTCCTGCGCCATTCTGGCCAACAACGGCATGGATTTTTCCACGCTCGAAGACGGCTCCGACATCGCAGAGTGCAACGATCTGACCGTATCGCACGGTCACATCGCGGCATTCAAATATGGGCTGGCTGGCCTTGGTCATTGCAGCAGATCCGGTCAGAGCGTTGTATTGAAGGGAACTTTCAGTGATCCGTCCAGAATTGCGGCGCGCGCGGCTGCAATTTCCGGTTCAACTTCCTTCGCTTTGGCAACGAGATCAGCCGGGCCTTCCTGCGCGAAAAGTGGCGACAGGATGAAATCGATAACACCGGTTCCAAGACCTGTGTGCTCATGTGTACCACCGGCAAAATCACTGCCATTGGCTTTCTTCACTTCATTGTATAGCGAAGTACCGAAATCGAGACCGACGATTGAGATGACATTTTTCGGACCTTGCGGGAACTGCGCCGGATCAAGCACACTCACCAGACGACCTTCACCTTCTTTTGCGGCTGCGATGATGCCAAAGTCGGTTGCTGCTGCATCGGTCTGGATGAAGTCAATGCCGCTTGAATACATCTGCGTGGCAATTTCCTGTCCCTTCGCCGGGTCCTGAAATGAGCCTGCAAAAGCAACGGCAACCGATGCATCAGGCCGAACAGACAATGCGCCAGCCTTGAATGCGTTATAGTCGGCATTGATCGGTGGAATAGACACGCCGCCAATAAAGCCGAGCTTGCCGGTTTTGCTCAGACGCGCTGCGAAAATGCCGGACAGATAGCAACCGAGATAATAGTCATAGGAAACCGTGACGACATTCGGAATTGCCGGTTCAAACGGATCAGCAAAAAGCTGAACCCATTTTGTATTCGGATAGGAGGGAGCAAGCGCTTTGAATGGTTCCGCCACTTCATTGAATGTTGAAACGATTACGGTAGCACCCGCGTCGCCCAAAGTGCGGAAGATGGTTTCGTAGGTAGCAGGGTCCTGCGCGTAAACGGCACGATACTGAAAGCCCTGTTCTTCGGAAAGCTGCTTGAGCTTGGCGATCATCGAGTCCACAGCACTGGCGTCACCTGCCGCTTGCGTATGTACCAGTGCGACGAGGCCACCCACCGCAAAAGATGCAGCGGTCATCAAACCACTGGTTATACTGAAGGCAGCCAATCCAGCAGATGTCTTCAGGAAGCTTCTGCGATCGATTGCTTGACGCAGAATATCGATTTCGTTTGATTTTTTGTTCGTCATGTTCCCATTTCCTTGCTCTGGAAGTTCATTATCCGAGTTATTATTGGGGCGACTGTGCGTCGCCCTTAGGCTTTTGTTTTTAAGTGCCCGGCGAAAATGAAGCCGGGTTCATAATCATCACATCCTGCGTCTGGATAGCATCGAGTGCCCAAACCCCAGCGATGAATGTCTGCCATTCAGGGTCGGCATACATCGCGGCGCGTCGTGCTTCGCGATCAGCAAGACTGTCATAGCGCCACATCAGCACCGTGCGATGCAGATGCCCGATCTCGCTGACATAAAGGCCGAGAAACGTATTGAGATGCCGCTTTTGTATTGGCAAACCTTCTGTCTCATATTTCTTGAGCCAGCCATCGACCGTACCGGGTTTGAAAGTATATGTGCGATGTTCGACGATCACAGGGATGCCTCCTCTAAAATGAATTCAGCAGCGCGCTCTCCGATCATGATAGCGGGAGCGTTTGTGTTGCCACTCGAAATGATTGGCATGATTGACGCGTCTGCCACACGCAGACCTTGCACGCCGTGAACTTTCAGCCGTGCATCAACCACGGCCATTGGGTCGTTACCCATCTTGCAAGTGCCAACGGGATGAAAGGTGGTCATCGCGTTGGCGCGCAGCCATTTGGTCAGCTCAGCATCGCTTTCAACCGCCGGACCCGGCGCTAATTCCTTACCGCGATATTTATCGAACGCTTTTTGCTTGATCACATCGCGCGTCAGGCGGATTGCATTGATCATGGTGCGAATGTCGAACTCGGTTTGCAAGTAATTGGCATTGATGCGCGGGCGATCCATCGGGTCAGCGGAACGCAGACTAATCTGGCCACGGCTTTCTGGATTGACCGGGCCAACACGCAGCGAGAAGCCATGATTGGCTTCAACGCGCTCTTTTTTGAACGGGTTTGGAAAGTGGAGATTTGCAGTTTTTTCAAGCGCAGGCATGAAATGAAGCTGAATGTCAGGTGCTGCCAGATCGGTACGTGATTTGACAAACGCGCCTGCCTCATAAGGGAACGTTGTGGTGATACCTTCCCCAAACAGCATACCCTGAATAACGGACCATGTAAGTTTATCGGCGCGCAGATCGGAATAAAGCGTAACCGGTTCGGGGCATTCATAGGCCATGACGCAATCGACATGATCCTGAAGGTTTTTGCCAACACCGGGAAGGTCTTTTACGACTTTGATGCCATGTTCTGCGAGCTCACTTGCTGCACCAATACCGGACAGCATCAGGATTTGCGGAGAATTGACCACACCCGCCGACAGGATAACCTCGCAGTCAGCATGGACCCTGGCCACTTTTCCCTTGCGGCTGTACTCAACGCCAACAGCCCGACCATTTTCAATCAGAATACGCCGCGTATGAGCGCGCGTGATAATGGTGAGGTTTGACCGCTTTTTAGCCGGGCGCAGGAAAGCATAAGCCGTCGAACAGCGCTTCCCCTTGGCGATGGTGAAGTTGTAGCGGCCAAAGCCCTCCTGCTCTTCACCATTAAAATCATCATTGAGCGGATAACCGGCCTGTTCGCCTGCTTTGTTGAAAACATTCAGCAAACTATTCCAGCCGCGCGCACGGCAAACAGTCAGTTCGCCTTTTGTGTTGTGGAAGGCATCCTTGCGCTGCACATGGGTTTCGGAACGAAGAAATGCGGGCAGCACTTCATCATAGGACCAGCCTGTCGCGCCCATCTGTGACCAGCGATCATAATCATGACGGTTACCACGCACATAAATCATGCCGTTGATGGTCGATGTGCCCCCAAGCACTTTACCGCGCGGCCAATAGAGCGAGCGATCATTGAGGTGCGGTTCGGGCTCAGTGTGATAATGCCAGTTGTAAATGCCCGAATGAAACAGCTTTCCCATCAACATAGGAAGGCGGAACAGCGGATTGAGGTCTTTTCCGCCAGCTTCCAGCAACAGGACCCTATTGGCCGAATCAGCAGAAAGCCGGTTGGCCAGCACGCAGCCCGCCGAGCCCGCACCGATGATGATGTAATCGAATGTTTTCTTTGCGGCCATGTTACCAAGCGATGGGTTGAGCACCCATCTCCTCTAGAAAATCGTTGCAGAGAATGAACGGATTAGGTCGGGAAAGCACACGCTCCGCAAATGCGGGATGATCGCGCAGAACGCAGTGCAGGTTGCCACCGATGGTTTCGTCAATGCCTGCCAGTTTAAGCGCCTCTGCAGCCGCATCACCAAAGCCCAGAAACACTACCGGTTTTCCGCGTGCAGCAAGCGCGCGTAACGTTTCTACAATCAGGGGGCGCCAGAGAACGAGATGCCCCTGAGACTGATGCGCATCCACATCGACCCGGAAGCGCGTGAGCGTAAGAGAGGCATTGAGAAGCAAGGCACCCTCACTCACCCAGCGATCAGCAATGCCGGAAGGATGCTCCAGCTCAACAGCGCCACTTTCAATCGCATGCAAAGTCTTCGGCCAGTCGGCAAAACTGCGTGCATAAGATAAATCTCCGGTGCGCGCGGCAGCGATCTGCTGCGTGTATGCGCGGATGCTTTTGGAGAACATCTTGTTGAGTTCGCTCCAACCAGCCAGATTGCCCGCTTCAAATGCTCGTCCGGTGGCAAAGCCGGGTTCAGGATAAGGGTCCTGACCGAGAACGACGCAGCGAACATCATCAGGCGAAATATCATCAAAGGCGCGCAAATAATGCGCACCGACCGGCATTCCCGGAAAGTGTTTGCCACGGCGAACCGGAAAAATCGGCTCCCAGATTTCCAACTCAAGTTCTGGCGCAATGCCATCAAAATCAAGGGCAACATTGCCGAGAAGTGCGCGCCATGACTCTGGCAGATCGGCGGGCCAATCCGACAGAAATTCCTCCATCGCAGTTTTTAACCGCATAGTCATTCGCACCCTCCCCAAGGTTGCGGTGGTCAGGCCGCTCCAAGAACCTGACCGTTTTGTCAGCTTTTTATGAAAAGAAGTTGACCATCTTGTCAACTTCTTTTTTATTGGCAACTCGATTCCTTTGGTCTCTTACTGTCGTATGAGTAGACCAGTGGATGCGCGCGTGTCTGACCGGGATGATTAATCTTGGAAAAATACTTGAAAACAATGGGATAACCAATGGCAGAACATAGCAGATCGGTGGAAATGGAGCCTGGAAATCAGGTGACTTCTGATGAGCCGATCAGAGCGCGAAACGTTCTCAGGATACTGACAGCCGCTGTTGAGATTTTTTCTCGCAAGGGGCTTGATGGTGCGCGTATTGTTGAAATTGCCAAAGCTTCGGGACTGCCAAAAGGGAATGTTTATTACTATTTCTCGTCAAAGGAAGAGATTTACAACGCAGCAATCGACCGGCTGATTCACAGCTGGGATGATGCCTTCAGGCACATTTCAGCAGACCGTGAACCGGCGGAAGCGATAGAAGCTTATGTTCGTGCCAAGCTTAATCATGCATGGGAAAATGCAGCCGAAACGCGCTTGTTTGCCAATGAAATTTTGCAAGGTGCAGAACACCTCTCCAAAGATGCGCGTGAACATATGCGAAAAGTCACCGCCGAAAAGGCACGCGTCATTAATGCATGGGCTGCATCGGGCAAAATCGTGCCTGTCGATGCGCGACATCTATTCATTCTGCTCTGGTCGGCAACCCAATTTTATGTCGAGTTTGAAGCTCTTGCCTGTGATGCACTTGATGTCAATCAACTTATTGAAGCCGACTACGCAAATGCGGCCAAAACAATTACCAACACGATCCTGCGTGGTCTTTTGATAATAGAAGCGTAATGGACAGAGCGCTAAAACCTTAACCACCGCGGCCTCCGGGCTTTGTCGCAAACTTTTCAGTAGGCTAAGAACAAGCTTATCGCTGGACGTGATTATGCAGCGTTCTCCGCGAACAACACGAATGGCGAACAATTGTCGTTTGCGAATTGGTTCTTACGGACCATATGTGCTACTTCGATCCCAGCAATGGTAGCAGAAGCTGAATGAAGGCTTTTGAAGCCTAACATATGTTTGGTGATCCGCTTGATGAAGCGATGACCCTGTTGAAGGATATTGTTCAGGTATGTAACCTTTAGGAGTTCAATCAGCTTATCCGCACCCGTAATTTTCATGATATTGTTTATAGCCAGCGCACCAGCCAAATTAGCCCCGCTTTTATCAATAACAATCTCGTTTGGAATACCATTGCTTGCGATGGCTTGCCTAAAGAACCGTCATGCAGCGTCGAGATTTCGGCGCTCAGACAGCATGAAGTCAAGGGTTTGTCCGTCTCGATCAACAGCTCGATACAGATAGGTCCATTCCCCTTTGACCTTTACATATGTCGCGTCAACCCGCCATGAACCAAGTGTTGGGCGTTTACGTCTTTGCGCCTGAGCCGCAATCTCCGGCGCGTATTTAACAACCCATCAGTTCAATGTTGCATAGTCAATCTCTACGCCATGTTCAGCCATTATTTCTTGAAGATCACGATAGGAAACCGGGTAACGAACGTAAAAGAATACGGCATACATGATCACACTTTTGGGGAATGCGTCCCCTTGAAATCGACCATGATTAATGCCTCGCTTCGATCTGAAATCGGTACAATCCCTTGCACGGATCATCAGGCATGAAAAGTTTGCGACAGAACCTCTTACCAAGTATGGGAAACGAGCGAAAGTAGAAAACGCTATAGGCAATTATAAATCAATAAACGATTCAACGCTGAGATCACGCAATGTCGCCAATCAGAAGACGGAAGTTATACTTGGATGCAGTGTCTATAACCGCATGCTGTAAACACCACGCCCGAAATCCGTCCGTCTCAAAGTTGAAACACAATAGTTGAGCATCAAAGACCGGATTCCGTTCAAAATCTATTCCATGCAACAACGCCCGCTTGGAGAACAATGTCAAATCAGAACGGAAAATTTAGCTCACGATAAGACATTGAAGCTCGTATTTTTTGGCATTTTTGTCCTTTAAGCCGCAAAAAGCGACGGCAAACCGATGGCAAGAATAAGATTCCAGTGTCAATTTTATGACTTTTGTGTGGAAATTGACGTTTTTGGATCGGGTCGGCGGCTATTATTTCAACCGCGCTCTTGGGTTTCAGCCTCTTTTTTTCGACGCGATAACATCCACAATCCGAATAAAGCGCCCAAACCACCCACCAAAGCGAGTTCTATAGATGGGGAATGCATATTTAACGCCATAATAGAAATTCCAGCGCCCAATATGCAAATAAGCATGCCAATCAGCCGAGCCCTCACAGTGCCATAAAAATGCGATTTGGCGGCGGCACGTCGCTCGGGATGTCTTTGCTGCCAGTCGTCAAGTGCCGTCTTGAATTCGCGCAACAGGCGCTCACGGCCGGGCACGTCAAGCGGGCTTACAAGCAATGTCGGATAGCCTGGACGCACCAGTTTCAGGAAATCGTCGGTACCCCAGCCACTGAGTTCAGCAAAAGCAATGGGTGCGCGACGCGAAAATTGCAAACCATCCGGCATGACTTTGATCCGATTGCGCGTCGGAAAGGCCTTGAATGCAATGAGCGGCGGCACCACCAATGCAACCAGTGCAAGAACACCCGCAAGGATAATTGGTCCACGATTTAAAGTAACAAAAAGGAAGCATGCGGCACTTGTTATGAGAGAAAAAGGCACCGCAAGTTGGTGCCATCTTGTGTAGACTGAAGCCAGAATAGTATCATCGTCATTCATAGGATTGCCTTTCCCCGTTGGAGAAAACTTCGTTATGATTGAATGCGATAATCTCTCTAAGATTCTGTTTTAACATATATTTTTTCCTAAAATATTTTCACATTTTTTGGAATGCGCTCTCACACGCGCGATATGCAACCCTGCCGGAACCTTATGCAGAGGTTAACAATCCGACCCTTTTCGAGGACTCGATCAAAACGCCGCTACCGACATACTTCTGCGGACAGAAATGTTGCTGATTCCAGGCTATTCGAGGGGACGCTTGAAACTTGTGCGAAGCGCATCGAGACGGCCTATAATAACCGCGATACCACAACAAATTGAGCCAAACCCGAAGGACAGTGTGCCCAGCATCAACCTTTGAACCGAATTCGCTTCAACGATGAAAATTAAGCCGATCACCACCTGAATAAGCCCGAGCATCAATATCAGAATCTTCATTCAACAAGCACCTCAAAGTCGAACGTCAACGAAAAATCTGAGGCTTTCCGGCTTGCAGGAACTGTCTTTCTCATTTGACCGCGGCACAATCAAACTTGATAGCATCGATCTCTCCTGAAGCAACGTTATATTCACTTACCTGAAGAAATGAACACATATAGATCTTTTCTTCCTTTTGCAGGAAAACATAATTTCCTGTTGCGGTCTTTATTTCATAACCCTGCTCGGCGAGATCAAGAATCGTAGGTCTGCGCTCCGCAAGACACGTAGATGTCAATGAAGCGAATAATACGAGAGTAGATACTAAAGTCTTCATTATAGTCCTGTATATGCTACGTTTGGAGCCCTTAAACTTGGCACAGTGAATCTTATTGAACAATTAATTATCTCTGTCAAAATTTTAACTCGACGTTGTTAATTGGCACGTAACGAAACACGTGTCTTTCATCGCCGGACGGGGTGTGGATGAACGATAAATATCGTGCCGTCATAAGCCATGGGCGCTGCGCCGAGAGCATCAGAGAAGGGGTGCTTTTTCCGGTGAGCCAGCATCGAGTGTGATTTTGGATCGCAACGAGCTATGATGCTGGCTTCCGGTATAAAGTCTGCTTTGATGGCGTTATCGTTCACTGGCGCGCGGATCGACATTCTGCGCACCTCACAACAGCATCCGTAATGACCGACACATAACGCGACAGATCTAAAAATTTTGCGACAAAGCCCCGGTTTAGGACCGATGCGGTCGCCCATTCAGCCGAAGACGATGCCGCCCAGCGGACGCACCAAGAAGCTGACCGTATAGGTCGCAAAAGACGCAATGATACCGGTAGTCGGATCGAATTGCGGAAAGAACAGATGATTGAGGATCAGCGCTGCAGCCATCGCGTAAAGAATGAAGTCATACCATTCAACGACGGTGCCGATGGTGCTGGCAAAAATCGTACTGCCAAGCGCCTGCTGCTTGCTCATAGTTTCGATTGTCAAAATCCCTCTCCCTCGATTTGACGTATATAAAGTCCCCCCGGCCTTTGTTAGCGCCGCTTGAAAACCGGCGCTCTTTTCTCCTTGAACGCCGCTCGCCCCTCCTGCGCATCAGCAGTTGCAAAGCAGATGGTTTGCAGATCGCGCTCATATTCGATGGCTTTTTCAAGCGGCATCGAGACAGAAGCTTTGAGGTTGAGCTTCGCGGTTTCGGCGGCAATCGGTGCACGCGATGCGATCACACTCGCAATTTCGCGCGCCCGCGTGAGCAGATCAGCCAGCGGCACGACTTCACTCACCAGCCCCCAGCGCTCTGCCTTCTCGGCGGGAATCGGGTCGCCTGTCATAATCATCAGTGCTGCGTTGGATGCGCCTATGGAATGCGCCAGATGGGCAGCCATCCCTCCACCACCGATCCAGCCGAGCTTGATCTCGGGTGCCGCGAATTGCGCATTATCAGAAGCAATACGGATATCGCAGGACATCGCAGTTTCGAGCCCGCCACCAAAAGCATAGCCATTGACAGCTGCAATCGACGGCTTGAGAAGCGCACGAAATGCATCGCAGTAATCCGGCCGATTGCGGAACTGCCAAGGTGTCTCATAGGTATCGAGTTCGCGAATATCCGAGCCCGCACAGAATGCACGTTCTCCAGCGCCCGTCAGAATAACGCAACGGATCGTGTCGCTATCGTTGCATTCGGTCACAGCTGCAACGATGGCATCAGCCATTTCCGGCGTCACGGCATTGAGTTTCTGCGGACGGTTCAAGGTGATGACGGCAACTGCGCCGTCGATTTCGAAGTTGATGTCTTCAGTCATGGAAAACTACCTTTCACCGTCATGTACGCGCGAAGCGGCGTAGAGAATTTGCAGCTCATTCAACACTGCCGATGCCGGGCGGCGTTCATCAAAGGCCGCCCCCAAAAGCGCCGAAGCTATGCCCTGAAAGGCGATGTAGCCATCATGGCGTGGGCGCACATAAGCCTGCTCCAAAGTGTCC
The DNA here is from genome assembly GCF_032190615.1 of Brucella pseudogrignonensis. Classification (NCBI taxonomy): domain Bacteria; kingdom Pseudomonadati; phylum Pseudomonadota; class Alphaproteobacteria; order Hyphomicrobiales; family Brucellaceae; genus Brucella; species Brucella pseudogrignonensis. Next base: position 147,156 of record NZ_JAVLAT010000003.1, on the reverse strand, counting down.
GCGGTGTTACGATAAAAATTGCCCCATCGCCGGTTCACCCGCTCATCATGCCAGGCGTCGCGTCGCGATGGCTGGCCTTCATGATCGGGAATGAACCCAGATTGGGCTTCACTGCTCATTAGCCACAAGAGATGCGTTTTGAGCGCGGAGGTGATATGAGCACGGCGCGAAACACCAATGCCCGTGCCGCCCAATGTCGAGCCCGGAAGACCGCCATTGGCTGCGCGTGGCGCATTATGAAACGCGACAGGCTTTCCACTTTGCGGCGCAGCATAATTCACATAACCATAGACCAGCGGGCACAATGCAACATCGTCATACTCGGCCATATGGCCCAATATACCGATAGGGTTCCTTTGCCGAACAGATGCCGGGCTTCGTGCCGCAAGTTCTGCCATCAGATCATAGACGTGCTGCCCCACATTTTCTGAAACCAGTATGTTCGGGTCTTTTTCGGCAGGAGGCTCGCCAAAAGCTGCCGCGATAGACAGAAATGACAGGCAGGCGTGTGGGCCAGCAAGCGAAAGCGCGACTTTGCCGCTTTGCTGCGACAGGCGAAGCACCTCATCCCAAGTGACAGGCACACCGTCTGAGAGATCAGGACGAAGAGCCATAACCTGCGTTGCAGCATCAAGCGGCAACGCCCAGTGCTTACCCGCAAAGCGATAGCTCGTTAATGACGGACCGATACTGGCCTTGGCAAGCTCAGCAACCGTTTCAGCGCCAAACACGTCTTCAAGCGAAAGCAGACAATCGCCAGATATTGCCTCGCCCACATGCGGATGATCGAGAACCACGAGATCATAGCGGGCGCAGAGATCAGCAATCGGGTGGGATTCAAAACCTTCTAGCGGCTGCTTGTCCCAATGGATGTCCAGACCGGCAGCAATAACATCCGGCAATTTTGATGCCGCCGCCAATGCATTATAGCCGCGCGGATGATCCCAGGTGAGAGCTTTAATCACCTGCATTTCAGATATTCCCCGACACGATAGCGCCAGATTTCTCAAGTGCTTCAATCTTGTCTGCCGCATATCCGGCTTCGGCCAGCACATCTCGCGTATCCTGCCCGGTTACGGGTGCCCCACGGTCCACTGTCGATGGCGTCTTGGAAAAGCGGATCGGGAAGCCCGGCGTTTTTACCTTGCCCTCTGTCGGATGCTCATACTCGACAAAGGTGCCGTTATGCTTGATCTGCTCGTCGTCCACGAGATCGGCATAGCCATAGACTGGGCCGCACCAGATATCGGCTGCGCGAAGAAGCTCCAGCCATTCGGCAGAGGTTTTCGTTTTCAGCTTATCGCGTGTCTTGGCAAAGATTTCATCGCGACGCGCCCAAGTATCAACCTCATCATTCATGATGAGGAAACTATCTTCGCCAATCACTTCACCCAGCGTTTTCAGCTTCGGAAAAGCGACGATGATAAAGCCGTCAGAGGTTGCAAAAGCACCGTAAGGCGCCCGGATATAGACATGGGCATGTGGCTCTGCCGAACGGGTTTGCGGCTTGCCACCGACGGTGAAAACCGAAAGCTCCTGCATCTGAATGGTGGTGATCGCATCGAGCATATTGACCTGCACCAACTGCCCCTCACCCGTACGCTCACGATGGAGAAGTGCTGCAAGCGCGCCTTCAAACGCAGTATAAGCGGTGATGGCATCCACCAGATATTGCCCGGCGGCGGTTGGCGGCTCGCCCTCACGGCCTGCCGAAAGCATAGCGCCCGACATACCTTGTAAAACGAGATCCTGCCCCGGACGATGGACATAAGGACCATCTTCGCCATAGCCAGAGATCGAAACATAGATCAGCTTTGGATTGATCTTGGAAAGCGACTCGTAATCGACGCCAAGACGCTTTGCGACGCCCGGACGATAGTTTTGCAAAAACACATCGGCGGTTTTCACAAGGTCAAGAAGCACCTGTTTGCCGTCTGGTGATTTCAGATCGACCGCGAGCGACCGCTTGTTACGGTTAAGCGACAGGAAAGAGACATTAACGCGGTTGCCTTCGGCACCGCCCGCCGCCACATGGCGCTGCCATTCGCCCGTCGTCGGCTCAACCTTCACCACATCGGCACCAAGATCACCCAAACGCTGCGCTGCAAATGGCCCCGCCATCGCAATTGAACAATCCAGCACACGATAGCCTGATAAAACACCCATGGCAGCTCCACTCCCTGCTCAAATCCATTTGCGTCAGAACCTATCCAATATTTTTGTTTTGTCTAGAGTGAGCGCTAACATTTTTATATTCATATCTTCATGATTTATGCGATAGTGCCACAAGATGTTTTAGCGCTAACATTTTTCAATTGACGTGATGGCGCATATGTGAATAAAGTTTTTACAAGTGAACGGGAGGTTCACGCTGGAGGAGAACACATGACCAGAATTCGCTCAGGCCTAGGTTTGAAGGCACTCACACTCGCTATTTTGTCGGCGTCTGCGCTGAGCGCGAGTGCGCAAAATCAGGACCGCGCGGCACTGCTCGGCACCCTGCCAACTGAAATTCAGGCACTTTATACCGATGTGGTTGAAGTTGGCCCTTCTGCTTATGGTGATTTCAAGGCGCCCGCGAAGCCGTGGCGCTGGTGCCATTCGGAGTCCTATATGGGCAATCCGTGGCGTGTAACTTTCAATGACGAACTCAAGCGCCTTGTGGATGGGGCTATCGCTGCAGGCGATGTGTCTGAATATGTTGTTTCAGACTCCAATGGCGATGCCACACAGCAGATTTCGCAAATTCGCGCCTTCATCGAGCAGGGCTGCAATGTCATCACGACGATTGCCGGTTCTTCCACCGCACTCAATGCAGTGATTGACGATGCCTATAAGGCTGGCATTCCGGTTATAACGTCCGCTGGTTCCGTAATGACGCCGAATGCCATCAATGTCATGCACAACCAAAACCTCTGGGGCTACCAGATGGGCAAAGGCATTGCGGAAGTGCTCAAAGATGGCGGCACAGTTCTTCAGGTTGAGGGCATCTCCGGTCATCCGCTTGTACAGCAGGAAAATGCCGGACTTGAAAAAGCCGTTGAAGAGTCCGGCAATCTCAAGATTGCCCGTAAAGTGAGCGGCGAATGGACCGGCACGACAACGAAATCCGCAGTGCTTCAGGCACTTGCCACCACACCGCAGCAGATTGATGCAGTCTGGTCGACGGGCAGCGAAGCACGCTTTATTGCGGAAGCCTTCCAGCAGGCAGGTCGTCCACTTCCCTTGATTGCCGCTTCCATTTCTGGCGATGCACTTGGCTACTGGAATGCCAATCAGGACACGTTCAAGTTCTATGGCGGTGAAGTATCACCGCATGTTGCAGCGCAGAACGCTTTCCGCGTCGCATTACGGGTTCTTGAAGGCCAAAACCCGCTCGTCAATACGATCATCGCTCCGATGCCACTTGTGACGCAGGCCGACCTTCCAAATTGGTACAAGGACTGCATGAAGCCGGATTCCGCAGCCATCTTCCCGATACCGCCGCAGGATCCATTCCCGGAAGAACTGCTTAATGGCTACTTCTCGAACGGAAGCGCCACCGCACTTTATGACTTCGCGAAAGTTCCAGCTTCCTGCTCCAAGTAAGGTTTGCAGGACGACGCGCTGAATAACGTCATTGCCAAAGTCAATTGGCCCAAACCATTGGCAATGACCTTCGCTTATCGCATGCAGAAAGTCATTTCATTATGCCAGACTCTGAGCATCCCTCGCTGGGCACATCCAGCATACACAGACTGCTTGCCGAAGCGGGGCTGCCCAACATCACGCACGCTCCGGTCATGTCACTACAGGTCGAAAACCTTGAAAAGCGTTATGGCGAAACAATTGCGCTCACAAATGCCAATGTGACTTTCAGCCATGGCGTTCATACGATCCTGGGGGAGAACGGATCGGGCAAGAGCACGATGCTGAAAATACTGTCTGGCGTGGTCGCACCCACGCATGGGCGTGTCGTTCTCAACGACAAAACCGTCTCGGCCAGATCGCCTGCAGATATGAAGGCACTGGGCCTTGCTACGGTTTTTCAGGAAGTTTTGATCGCTCCGCATCGTTCGGTGGTCGAGAATATCTTTCTCGGATTTGACGGACTCATTACCCGTAAAGCCAGCAAATCAGTACGCGAAAAGGCAGCCCGCGCAGTTCTGTCAAAAATTGCACGCTTTCCGATCGACTTGTACGCAGCGGCTGGCAGCCTGTCACTAGCAGCACAGCAGCTCGTAGTGATTGCGCGCGCCTTCATCAGCCGTCCTTCGATCCTGCTTCTCGATGAAGCAACAGCAGCGCTCGACTATGCAGATCGTGATCTCGTCTTTGAAACAATCGAAGAATACGCTGCGTCGGGCAATATTGTGATCTTCATTTCGCACCGGCTGGAAGAGGTGAAACGCCTTTCCGATGAGGTCACGGTGCTACGCAGCGGCCAAGTTGTCGATACGCTCGACAGGCAGCAGATCAACAGCCAGATCCTTCTGGAACTGATGGCGCCGGAGGCTCATCTCCATGTTGAATGATCAAATCATTCTTACCTATGAAAATCTCGTGCTTGCGCCGGGGCGCAAAGCGCTGTCCGGCACCATCCGCGCCGGAGAGATAACCGGACTTGCAGGTCTTGAGGGCCATGGCCAGGAGCAATTTCTGCTGGCGCTTGCAGGCTTCAATCAGCCTCGTCATTCAAAGGTTGAAATCGTCACCCGGTCCGGCGAGCAGAATGCCTATAGTAATCATCACAATGCCGCCAGATGCGGCGTGGTTTATTTGCCGCGTGACCGACGCGCGACCGGTATTTTCCCGGTGCTTTCCGTACTCGATAATTTTGGTATGCCTTCCATGCCGCGTTTTTCATGGGGTGGCATCCTCAACCGCCGCAAACAGAAGGAAGAGCTGCAGCGCTATACCGAATTTCTGTCGATCCGCTATCCGGCAATGGACGCGCCGATCACGGCACTCAGCGGCGGCAATCAGCAAAAAGTGCTGCTCGCACGGCTTCTGGCGCTCAAACCGCTTGTAATGCTGCTCAACGATCCGACACGCGGCGTTGATCTCAACACCCGCATGAAATTCTATGAAGCCTTCCGTAAACTCGCCCGTGAAGAAGGTATCGCGCTCGTCATCCTGTCGAGCGAAATCGAAGAAATCCTGCAAATCTGCGACAGCGTTTCAGTGTTCCGCGATTTTGAATGCTCAAAAACTATCAGCAAATCCGAAATGTCGATGTCGGGCGTCCTTGCAGCCATGTTCGGGCAGGATGAGGTGGAGCTATGATCTTAACCGACAACAAAAGCGGCTTGCGGCGCATCTTCTGCGGCAGTCAGGAAACACGGCTCGCCGCAATCCTGTTCATCATTCTGCTTGTCATCAATATTGTGCTTAACCCGGTACGCTTTGCACCGTCAAACTGGGGCTCGGTGTTGGGACTTGCAGCGCCGCTGCTGCTGACTTCGCTCGCGGTTACCATACCGTTTCTTGCCGGACGCGGCTCAATTGACATTTCCGTTGGTCCGCTCGTGGGTTTGATCAATGTCATTCTCGTTCAGATGCTGATCACAAAAGGCGGCATATCCTCGCCCTGCATCATTATCCCGGCAGCAATTGCACTCGGTATTCTAGCTGGCGCATTAAATGGCCTTCTGGCGGCGATCATCCGTATTCAGCCAATTGTTGCAACGCTTGGCACCTACTTGATATTTGGCGGGCTGGCGCTCACCATCCTGCCGTCCCCATCGGGTTCCGTACCTGCATGGCTGTCATCTTTTGCGGGTCCATGGTCCATTCTGCCGGTAGGTGCTGCGGTTCTGATATGGATCGGTATCAAACGCCTGCCTTTCTATGAGACGCTTATGGCCGTCGGCAGCGAGGATCGAGCCGCCTACACCGCTGGTGTCAATGTTCCGCTCGTGCGCTTCATCGCTTATGTGCTGGCCGGATTATTCGCAGGACTGGCAGCATTGTCGCTCACAGCCCTCATTGGCTCAGGTGATCCGATCATCGGTCCCGGCTATACGCTGATTGCTATTGCTGCAGTCGCCCTTGGCGGCGTCAGCCTCGCCGGCGGCGTTGGCGGATTAACCGCAGCATTTCTGGGTGCAGCATGTATATTCCTGCTGCAAAGCATGTTGACGGCCTTCAACGTCTCGACCTTCGTGCTGCAGGCAGTCTATGGCGCAGTACTTGTTCTGGCTGTCTGCCTCAACTCCGAAAAACTCAAACTCTCTTTCCGACGCAAGGTGGCGCAGTCATGATTAAGGCACTGGCTACAAATCGCGCGCTGGTCGCCTTCATCGGGGTGGCGCTGGTATTCCTCCTGGGAGCAGCCCTCATTCCGGGCTTTGCCAGCCTTTTCTCCATTCGCGCCATGCTGGTTCTGGCAGCACTGCTTGCGATTGCAGCACTCGGGCAGACGCTGGTGATGATCCTTGGTGGCATCGACCTTTCCATTCCGTTTGTCATCGGCTTTGCCAATGTTGTCTTCGCCAGCCTCTATGGCGATGGAATGTCACCGCTTTTGGCCGGTATTATCGTGCTGGCATCGGCGGGGCTGATCGGTGCGTTTTCCGGCGCATTATCGGCAGCGCTTTCCATCCACCCACTCATCGTCACGCTTGGTGTCGGAACGATGGTTCAAGCAGGCGTACAAATCTGGACACGCGGCTTGCCAACAGGTTCAGCGCCCGCTTTCATCAATGATTTCGTGTCATTGGGTGGCAGCATCGGGCCTTTGCCATTCCCTTGGCTGATCCCGTTTACAATTTTGCTGACCGTTGGCACCGTCTTTGTGTTGCGCCGTACGATTTATGGCCGCAAGCTTTATGCGCTGGGTTCAAATATCAAAGCCGCCGAACTGGCACTGATCAGACCGGTTGCAATCTGGGCAAGCACCTTTGGCCTCAGTGCCATGTTTGCGGCGCTTGCTGGCATTCTTCTGCTCGGCTTCACCGGCTCATCAAGTGCGACAGTGGGCACGCCCTATCTTTTCCAAACGGTTTCTGCGGTCGTTATCGGCGGAACCGCACTGATCGGCGGGCGTGGCGGATTTGTCGGAACGGTGGCTGGCGCGATCATGCTGATGGAACTGCGCACGTTTCTCATCGGCATGGGATTTTCGGACGCCATGGTACAGTCGTCACTCGGTATCCTCATCCTGCTTCTGGTCGCAGCCTATGGCCGTGATCGCCATATCCGCAATCTTATCTGAAGGAGAACCCGTTGGACGAGCGGCTTGCACGGACAATTGATGCCATCAAAGCATCCGGTGCCGATTGGGGCGTTTTTACCAGCCCCGATGGCATCGCCTACGCTTCAGGTCATGTCGTTTCCATTGAAGCGGGGCCATCACCCTTTGCGGGTGGACCTGCCATCGCATTGGTTGGCAAAAACGGCGAATGCGGACTTGTCGTCACCAATCTCGAAGCAGAAACGCCAAGCTGGGCACAGATCATTCTCACATATGAAGGTTTTTCATATAAAGAGCCGACAGACATTTTTACGAACTATCTCAATGCTGCACAGGATCTCTTTACCAAATTTGGTATCGGAGGAGCAATTGCCATAGAGCAGAACAGCTTCCCATTATCCTTGCTCCCACTTATCGACACATGCCGTCGTGTGTCGATTGATGATGCTTTCAAGCGCCAGCGCATGGTGAAAACAGCAACTGAGATCGCGCTATTGCGTAAGGCAGCGCTGACCGCTTCCGCCGGGCAACGCGCGTTTATTGAGCACAGCAAGGCGGGCCGCAGCGAGCTGGAAATATTTGCCGACATCAGGCTCGGCATGGAAAGCAGAGCTGGTGAACGCCTGCCACTTACCGGCGATTTCATATCCGGCAAAACCCGCACATCAGCATTCATGGGCTGGCCAACAAACCGTATCGTTGCCACCGGTGACCCACTCATCTGCGATCTCGCACCGCGCGTCAAAGGCTATTGGGGCGACAGCTGCGCATCGGCAATGGTGGGCAAAACAACTAATGAGTTTGAGAAACAGTTCAAGGCCGTAAAATCGGCGCTTGATCTGGCAATCGAAATCATCCGCCCAGGCCTTGGCATCGGTGAACTGGATCAAAAATTGCAGGCCCATATCGCAGCACATGGCTATGGCTATGCCCATCACTCCGGACATTCTATCGGTACATCTGTCCATGAATGGCCACGGCTTGTCAGCTATGAAACAGAGCGTTTCCGCAAAGACATGGTTGTGATGGTAGAACCCACCGCCTTCGATCCGGACACTGGCGGCGTGCGGCTCGAATTCATGCTGCATGTGACAGAAAATGGCTGCAAAATGCTAACCGACTTCGAGCATCAGATGGTTATTAGCCACTAGCCCTGATCTTGAGTTCGAAACCGACATCGACAATCGTGTTTGTCGATGTTTCGCCACGCATTGCTTCCAGTAAAAGCTCACCCGCCTTCCGTCCGATTTCCGCCGAAGGTACTGCAACCGTCGTCAATGGCGGCAGCAGATGACGCGAAAGTTCAAAGTCGCCAAAGCCTGTAATCGCGAGCCGTTGTGGCACTTTGATACCAATGCGCTGTGTCTCCAGAAGCGCACCGGAAGCAAGAATATCGCTTGAAAACATGACAGCATCGGCTTCCGGATATTGAGCCAACGCCCGTCGCAGAAGATCGACACCCGAAGCCATGGCAATCGGCATTTCAGTTGCCACCGTGATGCGTGGCTTCTCGTCCGGAAACTCTTGCTCCATTGCCGCTTTGAATGCGCCACGGCGTTCGGCAGCACGGCTGTCGCCTTTCCGAACCACACCGGCAAACACAATATAGCGCCGACCCGTATTGATCAGATGACTGACCATCTCGGTGATTGCCGCCGTATTGGAAAATCCCACCAGCCGGTCAATCGGTTTATCGGTAAAATCCCAGCCCTCAACGACTGGAATTTCGGCACGTTTGAGCAATGCAACACTGCGCTTGCTATGGTGTGTGCCGATCAGAAAAACCCCATCCGGTCGCCGCCCGAGGAGGCTACGAATGATTTCTTCCTCGCGCTCCATTCGGTAATCAGTATTGCCTAAAAATATCTGATAACCGGACCGATGCAGTACATCGGAAAAATGCTGGATCGTGTCAGCAAAAACAGATGCGGACAGTGTGGGTATAATCGCCGCAACCGTATTGCTTTTATGCGATGCAAGATGGCTGGCCGCGAGATTATGAACGTAATGCGTCTTCTCGATTGCATCCTGTATAAGCTTCCGCTTTTCAGGCATCACGGAATCTGGAAAACGCAACGCACGCGAAACGGTCTGCATGGAAACCCCTGCAGCCGCAGCCACATCCGCCATGGTCACACCAGAACCTTTGCGGCGCTGCTTTCGCGGTGTTGAGGCTTCAACGCTCACAGATAGAAAGGCCTGACACAGACGGGGGTGCCTATTTCGATGCGTTTGCCCGTATCGGTCAAAATTCCCGTCTCCTTATCGATTGCGAAGATCGCAATGCAATCTCCATTCTGGTTAGCGACCAAAAGCCAGTAGCCATCCGGTGTCAGCGTAAAATTACGCGGTGTTGCGCCACCCGTAAAGCTGTGACCGATCTCAACCAGGCTGCCATTCTCCTGATCCACACGAAATGTGGTGATCGAGTCATGACCGCGATTGGAACAGTAAAGAAAGCGACCATCGGGCGAGAGGTGAATATCAGCCCCATGCGACTCAAAATTCGCTGGCACTGTCGGCAAGATCTGAACAAGGCGCATCTCATCGCCGTCGCGCTCAATGAGCGAAACCGTGGAATTCAGTTCGTTGGAGACATAGACAAACCGGCTGTCGGGATGCTGTGCGATATGGCGAGGACCAGTACCGGGTGGCGTCGCAACACTGCTCACCCGCTTGAAACTGCCATCATTATCAAGGCGATAGGCAATGACTTCATCAAGGCCGAGGTCCGCAGACAGAAACATGCCGCCTTCCGGTGTTTCAACCACGCAATGCGGGTGGCTCCGTTCCTGCCGGTCGACGACAGGCCCAAGCTTGCCCTCGTGACGAACGCTATGTGAAACCGGCCCGAGGCTGCCGTCAGACAACACTGGCAACGCAACAAGCGACTGGTCAGGCCCGCCCGAGCCCATCGCATAATTGGCGACAAGCACAAACTTTCCATCCACTGTCACGGTATTATGCGCAGTTATGCTGCCTTGGGCACTTTGCTTGTTGAGATAAACAAGTTCACCCTTTTCAGCATCAAAACGATAGGCACTGACCGTTCCCTCGTGCCAGCTAAATACTTCGGAATTTGCATAAATCACGCCGGTATCCGGCGCGACACTCAGAAATGTTGGATTGTCGACGGAAGATGTTGCGCATGTATACGATGCATCTCCTGTCGTCGTATCGAATGCGAAGATGGAAAGACCCTCGCCACGCGCACCCTGAAAATAAGGGGCTTCGCGATTAAGCGACCCAACAGCCAGATAAAGCTTCCTCACGCATTCCTCCAATGCAAACTCATTCCTTAATGCATCACCCATCCGCCATCGACATTCAAGGTCTGCCCGGAGATAAATCCTGCTTCATCAGAGGCAAGAAACATCAAAGCCGAGGCAATATCCCGCGACGATCCGCGACGCTTAACAGCCTGATGCTCAAGCACGAATTTCGTATAACCCTCCGGGTCGGGGTGGATTTTCTCGGCATCTGTTGGAAAAGCACCCGGCGAAATTGCATTGACGGTAATGCCATAGGTACCGAACTCGCGTGCCCAGGCACGTGCAAGCCCAATGAGCGCCCCTTTTGATTGCACATAAGGCGAAAGGAGCGACCAGCCGCCATAGGCAGTCACGCTGGCGATATTGATAATACGACCCCACCCCTTTTCACGCATATGCGGCAGCGCCACCTGAACGCAGACAATGCCCGCATCGACATTGATGTGCTGCACTTTCTGCATTTCCTCAAGTGTATAGTCTTCAAATGGCTTGGACGGATAAATCGCAGCATTGTTGATTACGACATCAAAACCACCGGCCTCACGACTAATCGCCTCCAATTCAGGGCGGAGTGACTGCAAATCCGACAGATCGAGCGCATGGATCGAAAGTCCGCTATGCCCCTCGACCTCCGCCTTGCTTTTCAACTCTTCAATTTTTTTCGGATCATGATCGATAGCCACAACCCGTGCGCCAGCGCGTAGAAAATTGAGCGTAGTTTCAAGACCTAGGCCACCGGCAGCACCCGTGTAGAGAATGGTTTTGCCTGTCACAGAAAACGGCGATGGTGCGGTCATGAGCGGTCTCCAATAGCAACGTGATTGCCCGATGGCACCGGATATTCCTCAATTGGCTGCTTCGCAATTGCGGCAATGCATGTTTCTGTATCCGCGATGCTCGCCGCATCACCAAGAATACGGAACGTGCTATCGTAACGGCGCTCTTCGCCGTGTTCGAGCCAGATCAGTTCGCCGCGGTCGCGGGCAGCACCATGTCCCAGAACGTGATTGGTCGCAGGTTCGATACCGAGCGCATATTGCCCGGCCTGCAGATTCTGCCACTCATACATGCAGGGGAACTGATCCTTGCGGGTAACGACTTCAAAACCGATGCCCAGCTTGTCATTGACCAGCGCAACCGGCACTTCACCATTGGCATCCGCACCCATTTCATGCTGCCAGACCTGCTCATGAAACTGCATCTGCGGCGCAGGCAGCGTACGATATCCGACGCTCTGCTTTTTGTAGTCTTCTCCGGCATGAGCCGCCCAGACCACATCCCTGACAGGTGCCAAATAACGTGAGCCTTCGGCCAAAACGGGGTGCCCGACATTAATATGATAACAATACATATGCGGCGTGCGATAAAAACCGCGATTGGTCACGCGATCTGTCAGCTTGATATCGTTCGTACCGGCTTTGATTTCGATGCGGCGTGTCAGTTCGAGATGCTCACCGAACACGGTTCCCTGTGTGACGACACCCTCGCACCAGAGAGTGCATTCGTCGCCTTCCCAGCGCTCACCATAGCCAGTCAGCTTTGCAGGAATAGTACCAACACGGCCATGAATGGCGTGCTTGATCGTCTGACGCGGCTTGTAATTATAATGGTCCGCCGCCTCGTCATACATAAAGAGGATATGGTCCAGACCGCATGTCACCATCAGGCCGGAGAAAGAACGCATCCAGCCAAGACCGCCCTCGCCCTCATATTCATGCAGTCCCGGATGGCGGAAACCGGACGGAGAATGCCAACCGATAGCCATGCCACGATAGTCGCAATCGGCAATATCAAGCGCGCGATCAACCAGAACGGTAAAGCGCAAACCGGTGCCTGAACGAAACTCCAGCATTCTTATGCCGCGTTCCAATCCGTCTTCAAGCACCATCAGGCGAACGCCTGCAAATTGCGCAAAAGAGCCACTGCTCGCGGCGATGTCGCGACGCGACCTCACCTCTCCATAAAGCTTCACCATTCTGTTACCTTAAAATGCTGCGGCGCGCAGCTAGTTCAGTCAAAGGCGGCCAGTGTTTAAACGCTTGTTTATAGCACCTTTATAACACCGGCCGCCCCACCCCGCCCAAGGTGGTATTAAAGTCCCTGCGCGCGCAGCTTTCCATCGAGGAACTTCTTCGCACGTGGCACATCGGCCTCATCGAGATGTTCGATAATCATCGGAATATTCGGATGCTTTTGTGCAAGGCGCTTGAGGTAAAGGTCATAGTTCAGCGAACCGAGACCCGGGGCCGGCAGTTCGATCTCACCAACGCCGCGGAAAGTATGGCTTTCAAGGGCATCGGCATCACCGATATCAGCATGCTTTTCCGTCTTGTCGTCGCCTGAGCGCTTGACGTCCTTGGCATGACCGATCTTGATCTTGTCGCTCAACGTATCGAAAACCTGGTTGAGAATTTCATCCATCCGGTCGATGTTGTGCGTCTCAAAATAATTGGTTGGGTCCATCAGCAGGCCAAGCCCTGGATGATCGACCTGCGCAAACATTTTCACCGTTTCCTCGACCGAACCGACGACGTTGTTCACATAGGTTTCGAGCAGGAACACCGCACCGTGGTCATAAGCAAATTGCGACAAATCAGCGATGACCTTGCGGCACTCTTCAAAACCCTCTTCGGTCTTGTTCTTCGGATGATGAACCCAGTCGGATTCAGTGTTGTAAGTACCGGTTTCCGAAATCACATAAGGCGTACCGAGATATTGCGCGTGGCGGATAATCTCTTTGAGATAACCCACGCGGCGCTCGCGCTCCGCCTTGTCCGGATGAATGATATTCGTATAACCGGAAATGCATGAAATCGGCAGATTATGATCGCGGAATGTTTCGCGAATTTTGACGCATTTGTCCTTAGTGATCTGTCCCGCACTCAGATCGATATCCTTGAAATGCATATCCAGCTGGACTGTATTGAAGTCGAGTGCGTGGATTTTTTTGGCCGTTTTCTCAAGCGAATAAGGGAAATAGCCGCTGAAAATACCCACCTGCATCATGATCGAAACCCTCCCGTTAAGATTTTTTGTTAATGCACATCTTTCCCGAAAATCGCTTCGCACTTTTCGGGAAAGATGTACTCATTTAATTGATTGATATCTCGGACAATTTGACAGTGCGGCCTTCATCGATTGACTTGTAGCCAGCCTCAATGAGTGCGACCGTCTTCACATTGTCCGCCACAGAAAGCGCTGGCGGCTCGCCAGACTGAATGGCGTATTGCAGCTGCTCCATCACACCGATAAAAGCGTGCGGGAACCACATGGTTTCCCATTTTGGGCTTACCCATTTGCCGTCTGTCGTCTTTTTGGAGGCATAAGTCAGCGTTGATGGCGAACCATCCGGCCAGCCAATCGTGCCCTGTGCCACACCATCCGTACCCTCGACCCGCCATTTGATGTAAATATCGCTGTCAAAGCTCTCCTCGCACGGCCCGGACCAGACGTCTTCCATCGAAACAGCCATCACACCGCTCGGGAACATCAGCGTTGAAACGGTGATACCGTCCTTGTGTTCAAACTGAGTGCGGGGGTCAGTGCGCGTCAGCGTGGTGATGGTGTCAGGTTCACCAAACAGGAAGCGCAGCACATCGAGATGATGCACGCTCATGTTAGACAGTGTCAGGCGGTCATAATCTTCCAGAAACCCCTGCCAATGCGGGATGGCACGCATCTCGATTGTCGCCATGACAGGCGCGCCAAGCTCACCCTTGTCGAGAATTTGCTTCAGTACGCGCATCGACTGGTCGTAGCGCATGTTCTGATTGACCGAGAGGATTTTGCCAGCCTTCGCTGCTTCATCGCGAAGCGCAATGGCCTCTTCAAGCCTCAGAGCCAGTGGCTTTTGGGCGAGAATGCCCTTGATATGTGGCTGCGCAAGCGCTTTGCGAATGAGCGCAGGCTGCTGATCCGGCGGATAAGCAATATCGATGATTTTGATAGCTTCGTCGCCAATCAGCGCTTCTGGCGTGTCGTGCACTGTAGCGATACCCCAACGCGCGGCGACCTCTTCGGCCTTTGCCTTGGTGCGTGAGGCGATTGCCGCGACCGTAAAGCCCGCTTCCTTATAGGCAGCAAGATGGCACTCGGCCATGATCATGCCTGCGCCAATACAGCCTATTTTGAAATCCCGAGCCCGCACCTGCGGATCAGGAACAAAGCCCCGTGCTTCGCTCATCGCGTCCTCCCATTAAATGTCCCCGCACAGATCCATCGATCACAGTCCGGACCGTCCAGGGACGAAGCCAACCTCCATTGGCGCGCTGAGGATTAATGAAGACTTCAATCCACAGTGTCAACATCATATTAAATCATTTTACATCATTTTACGTCGATTTCGATGAGATACTAAGTTAATCCCCGTAATTGAAGGGTTCATATATAAATTCATGATGTTTACTGATGGATACGACGGACTGACTGGCTGCTTGATAGGGAAAACGCACTTTTCATGCGTAACTGGTCTTGCATCTTTCGCAAATCGAAATACATCATTTCCCATCATTTTAATGAGGGGTCTGATTTGCGTTCCACGGTCAGCGATATTGCCAGAATAGCAGGCGTCTCAAGCGCTACGGTTGATCGCGTTCTAAACAATCGCGAAGGCGTGAAAGAGCGCACACGCGAAATCGTCCTCGAAGCTGCTCGCAATCTTGGCTATCTGCCCGGCAGCACTCCGCCGGACGCGCAGTTTGCCGACAGCATCAGACTCGATTTCGTTCTGCCGGCTGGCACGAACACCTTTATAGCCAATCTGCGTGACGAAATTGCCAGACAGGCCGCGCTACAACCTCAAGTCGAGTTGAGGCTTCACAGTGTCGAAGGCTTCAATCCAAACACGCTTGCGCGTGCGCTTGAAGGCCTCAAAGGACAGGCGCAAGGCGTTGGCGTAATTGCACTGGATCACCCGACGGTGCGCGAAGCCATGCGCTCGCTGGCCCAATCCGGCGCACATATCGTCACCATTGCGTCTGACATTCTGCATATACCGCGCGTCGGTTATATTGGCATCGATAACCGCGCCGCGGGGCGCCTCGGCGGTTATGTTCTCGGTCGTTTTCTTGGCCGCTCGGCAGAAGGCAAGATTGCGCTGTTTGCCGGTTCGCTTTCCTATCGTGGCCATGAAGAGCGTGAGATGGGCTTTCGCCGTGTTATCGCGGAGGAGTTTCCGCGTCTCAGTATCGTCGAACTAAACGAAATCGAAGACAGCCGCGAAAAGGCTTATTCAGAGACCATAGCTTTGCTTAAACGCCACCCCGGCCTTGCAGGTATCTATAATCTCGGTGCAGGCAATCAAGGTATCGGGCAGGCGTTGATGGATTCAGGCAAAACAGATTCCATTATTTTCATCGGGCATGAACTGACCGAAGGCACCAAACGACTTCTGTTGAATGGCACGATGGATGCCGTCATTGACCAGAATCCGCGCGTGGAAGCGCGCGAGTCATTGGCGATTTTGATAAGCAGTATCAAAGGTCAACCTTTCGATCATCATCCACCACGCGTCCAAGTGATATTTAAGGAAAACATTCCAGAATTTTAGAAATTTGTTATTCTTTACCTAAATATAAAAGAGAATTCACTTCAAAAATCTATACTATTTTGCTTCTATACCGAGAAATATAGCACTAAGCTCCACAATATATTATGAATATTCTTGGTTTTCAGGTGCGCAGGAAGCTGGAACAGAACGAACCCACGTTACTCAAAAAGTCTTGCACTGCACTGATTGCCAGTCAAGAACTGATCCCGATAATGATTGGCAACAACGGAAACCAGAAATTACCGTCCGTTCTCAATCAATCATATCTACAAATAAATCCCGTTTCTCCATACAGGAACAAAGACCGTGTCCAACCCAATACGGTTATTAAAAGGCTTCTCATTGATCAGCGAACGCGACGCTTTCACATTGTCATATTCCAAAACTTACTAACACGGGCAAGCGGACGTCATTCCGCCTCACGTTCTATTCAAATTTCTCAACCAATACGGATATTCCCTGAGCTGCTATATTCACGACTGAATAATATTATTCTGAAGACTGATCTGATCCACCGGCAGATTCGTAATTTGATGTGCCCCCAAATATGTGGGTGATCCGGTAAAAATCCGGGTTTAGGGAGGAGAATGAAATAATGCGTTTTTCGAAACAGGCACTCACCGTCGCAGCTATTTTTTCCGTGATCTCTACCGCGGCTTTTGCTGAAAATCCGAACGTCGGCGGAGCCGCAATGTATGACAACAAAACCATTGTCGACAATGCAATGAATTCCAAGGATCATACAACGCTCGTCGCTGCCGTTAAAGCTGCGGGTCTGGTAGATACGCTCAAAGGAAAAGGCCCCTTTACAGTTTTTGCGCCAACCAATGAAGCTTTCGCTGCCTTACCAGAAGGAACAGTCAATACTCTTTTGAAGCCCGAAAACAAAGAAAAGTTAACGAAGGTCCTCACCTGTCACGTTGTTGCCGCTGACGCCATGTCAAAGAATATCGCCAAAATGATAGCCGATGACAAAGGAACACACGACATCAAAACAGTGGGCGGCTGCCTTCTAAAGGCCAAAGAGGCGATGGGAAAGATTACGCTTACCGATGAAAACGGAACTGTTGCTCACGTAACAATAGCAGACGTAAAACAGTCAAACGGAGTAATACACGTTATTGATAAGGTGCTTTTACCCAAAATGTAACAGGTTTCAATGTGAATAAACGGCTCCGACCGGATAGCCTGTCAGGCCGGAGACACTAAAATGAGTCCGGTTACGCATGTTTTGAGGATGGCGATGAACATACAGGAGAATGCAATTTCTTTTGATGTGGGAGGTTTTCGACTAAACAGTATTCTTATCTCCTCGAAATCTTTAGCGGCGAAGAATACTGCGCTATTCATTCATGGGGCGAGTACAAGTCTTCTTGATTCTCTTTACACATTTCATAATAAGCGCTTTGACGATATTCAGATGCTTTTTGTAGATCGGCCCGGACATGGGCTATCCGAAGATGGACCCGTCGATAATGTTCGCCCCGACGCTCAGGCCGATGCGATAGCCAAACTCATGCAGTTACGCGGCATCGAAAGCGCAACGATTATCGGACACTCTTACGGTGGAGCGGTTGCCGCCGCATTGGCTGTTCGTCATCCCGAACGCGTAGCGGGTTTGATTTTCCTCTCACCAGCTGTCTATCCGTGGGTTGGCGGCATCTCATGGTATAACAATCTGGCAAAAGCTCCTATGATTGGAGCCTTGTTCAGTTTATTGGTTGCGCCAACAATTGGCCTATTAAGTCTAAGAGCAGCAATGAAATCGGTCTTCACGCCGAATAAATATCCACCCGGCTACACCTGCTGGACAAAGGCATGGCAAGCGTTGCGGCCCCGCGCTTTCCGACATAATGCGCGAGAACTCGGCGCATTATGTGACTGGGCTGAAACTACTTATGAACAATACAAACGGATCGCTGCACCAACTATCATTATCACGGGTGAAACCGATGATATTGTATCGCCTGATGTGCATGCCCGACAACTCGCCAAAGATATAGCACGATCAGAACTTTATGTGATTAAAGGCATGGGGCACAAATCTGACTATGTGGCACGCGACCTTGTGGCCTCAGCCATTAAGAAGCTTGCGGGGCGAGACATAGATTTGAGTTTTGTGGCCAGGCTAGTGGAGCGTCAGATTATCGATGAGGCAAAAAAAGAAAAAGGGCCGATTTGAAACCGGCCCCATTCCGGAAATTATGACGCTGGCAAAATAGCCACATCGCGCATATTGCTTTCCAGTTTCTCAACGGTGCCGATTTTGGTGGCAGCGCCAGTTTCAAGATTTACCGTGTAAACCGTGTTGTCTGCAACGAGATAGGCCGTGTTCTTGCCTTCCGCCATTCCATGAATATCGAACGCGTAAGTCTCCGGGCTCCCCTCGATTTCAAGATTGCCGATTGTTTTCAGCGTTCCGTCATTTGGCTTCGTTTGCTGCACAAGTGTTTTATTGCCAGCATCGATATTAAACATAGCGGTCTTTTCGGGCTTACCGATTGAGTTGGTGTAAGCAGCGGCGACAATTTTGCTTTCAGGGCCCTCACCTGCATCACCGTTTTCATATGCCAGCTTGCCGTCTACCGTGACTTCACCCGTATCCGGATGAACACGATGATTTGTCGTGCCAGTCATGAAACGCAACCGGTCTGCCATCGGGTTAAAATCAACAACGACAGCCTGCCCTTCTGATAGTGGCAACATCTTATTCATTTTCGCGATTTCTGTCGTCGCTCCACGATCGAGATTGATTGCGACGATCCGATGATCCCCGGTAACGCCGACAACAGTCTTATCGACAGGTCGAAAATCAATACCAACCAGATTTTCAACGCCATCAACTTCCATCGTCTTTGTGACTTTGCCGTCACCTGTGTCAAACATCACCAGCGTCTTGTCACCGACAAGGCCAAGCGCAGGTGCGGCTGTGCCATGAATAATCGAAACGCCAAGAATTGTGGATGTAGCCAGTGCCAGCTGAATAATACGCATCGTTTCTCTCCTTTGTTTCGTTGTTCGAAGCTGCCGTTCGTATCGTCGATTTCAGCGCCTCTGATTATCAGACACGTGGGACCACCGGTTTGGATGCAGTGGAGAAAAATAAAATTTCAACTGCATCTGTTTGCCTGTTTCCTGCGTATATGAATTAAGGCTAATCTGTCGAACGGATGAGGAGATGTGTGAAATGGGCGGGCAACCGGATGAACTGGCAAAGGCTATTGCTGCCTGCGTGCGGCGTGATCGGTCAGGACTCCGTGCTATCTATGATCAGGAATCGGGACGATTGCTGGCTGTTGCGCACCGCATTCTTCGTCGCCGCGAACTGGCGGAAGAAGTTTTGCAGGAAGCGCTCATTCGAATATGGACCCACTCACACCAATATGCGCCCGATCAAGGCTCTGCTAAGGGGTGGATTTATGCAATTGTTCGTAACCGTGCTTTGAATGCATTGCGCGACGGCAAACGTGAGCAGACAGTGGATGATGTCGACGCTTTAAGCGAAGCCGAACATTCAAAAGAAATTTTGACAGCCTGGTATCAACTTGATCAAACGAGCCAGCTCAGGGATTGTCTTAACGCTCTCGATAAAGACAAGCGAGATGGCATTCTCATGGCCTATGTGGGAGGCTATACGCATGGTGAAATCGCTGGGCGATTACAAATACCTTTGGGTACCGCAAAATCCTGGGTAAGACGAGGTCTCAACGCATTGCGGGCATGTATGACATGATCAAATCATTCGATAATATTCCCGAGCTTGCTGACGAGTATGTGCTTGGCCTGCTTAACCCGGACGAAGCACTTCAGGTCGAAACCGAAATCAGCCGCAGTGACGAACTGAAGCACGCAGTTGCTAATAGTAGGGAGCGCTTTTTGGCACTCGATACATCCGTTACGCCGATGTGCGTCGATGAACGCGTCTGGGAAACTGTTCAAAATCAGCTTTCGGATAACCCGGCCCCGGCAATAATACCTGTCAAAAATGCCAACGATAACAAGCCTGGTGTTAATGGATGGCGACTAGCAGCACTCTCGGCATCAGCCGCATCGATATTTTTTGCCCTCGGTCTCGGATGGTCGCTTACACGAACCATTGAGCCGGTTGTGATCGCTGTTTTGCTGGATGATACTGGAGGCGTTCAAGCAATAGTTGAAGATTTCGGCAATGAAAGTGCCCGCGTTCGCCTGTTAAACAATGTCGAAATTCCATCGGGCAAAACCATTCAGGTTTGGACGCTTCCGTCAAAGGAGATGGGGCCTGTCTCAATGGGGTTGCTTGAAGGCGCGCATTCAGCTCAGTTGAAGGGGCCAGATTTGCCCTTGCCGCGTGGTGAGCAGCTTTATGAACTCACACTGGAGCCGGCGGGTGGTTCACCGACAGGACGCCCGACAGGACCAATTCTCTCAAAAGGCTATGCAAAAACTCCATTGTGACCTTAGAGCCTGACTCATAATGAATGTAACGATATCAGGCTCTTGCGATGCGCCGGGTGAGCAGGCGGATGTTTGCGATGTAGACCCAGGCTTCAGCAGACGCGACGGTTTTTCGAAATCTTTGGCCAATCTACGGCAACGTCCGAGCCATGCAAACGTTCGCTCGACAACCCATCGGCGTGGTAAGAGTTTGAA
Source organism: Brucella pseudogrignonensis (assembly GCF_032190615.1). Taxonomy (NCBI): domain Bacteria; kingdom Pseudomonadati; phylum Pseudomonadota; class Alphaproteobacteria; order Hyphomicrobiales; family Brucellaceae; genus Brucella; species Brucella pseudogrignonensis. The sequence goes on along the minus strand of NZ_JAVLAT010000003.1, from coordinate 126,530 downwards.
GCCCTCAGCGTGATCGGATCGTTTGACGATTTCCAGCGTAAATTTTCCGACCTTTTCCAACCTGTCTTTGAGCTTGGGTCCCGCGTATCCACCATCAGCAAAGATATGCCGTAACCACGGCCAGCGTTTGAGGATGGTTTTCAAGGGTTCTGTTGCAAAAATTCAAATTGAACGGATCATGGCTTAATTCTGGACACAGTTATGCAGCGAGTGTCCGTCGTCGAATGATTTGAGACTATTTGTGTTTTTGAAGATTGGAGTTTCCGGCTCGGTTTTGGGTTTGATTTAAGCGGCTTTGGCCTGGTGGTTCAAGCGGCGTTTTCTGATGGTGTCTCGTTTGATCCTTTCGCGTTCGAGCAGGATGGTCTGTGCGCGTCCGAAGTAGACGTCGGCGGGAGTGAGATTGTCGAGGCTCTCATGGTAACGGCGATGATTGTAATGCTCGACGAAGGCTGCAATCTGGGCTTCGAGGTCCTCCTTGAAGAAGTAGTTTTCAAGCAGGATGCGGTTCTTCAGCGTCTGGTGCCAGCGTTCGATTTTCCCTTGCGTCTGCGGGTGGCCGGGAGCGCCGTGAACCTGGTCGATCTTGTATTTCTCCAGCCATTCGCCGAGATCGGAGGCGACGTAACACGAACCGTTGTCCGACAGCAGACGCGGCCGGTGCTCAACCTTGACCTTGTCACAGCCTGAGGCGGCCAATGCAAGATCGAGTGTATCGGTGACGTCATCCACCTTCATGCTGGTGCACAGCTTCCAGGCGATGATGTAACGGGAATAATCGTCGAGGATGGTCGATAGGTAAAACCATCCCCAGCCGATGACCTTCAGGTAGGTGAAGTCGGTTTGCCACATCTCGTTCGGCCTCGTGGTCTTGTCCTTGAACTCGTCATTGGCCTTGATGACAATATAGGCTGGCGACGTGACCAGGTCGTGAGCCTTGAGTAAGCGATAGACCGAAGCCTCTGATACAAAATAACTTTCCGTATCAGTGAACTTCACCGCCAGTTCACGCGGTGACAGGTCGGCATGATCGAGCGCCAGTGCGATGATGCGATCCCGGATATCGTCAGGGATACGATTCCACACCCGCGAAGCTGCGGACGTCCGCTCTTCCAGTCCTTCGACACCGTGGGCAAGGAAGCGACTATACCATCGATAGAAGGTCGGCCTTGGAATGCCCAGCTTTTCCAGCGTCTGCCTGGCTGACAAATGCGACTGCTCCACAAGCCGGATGATCTCAAGCTTTTCGGTGGCGGGATATCTCATTCGTCGTCGCCCCCATCCCCGATCATGCTTTTTTTGAGCAGGCGGTTTTCCAGGGTGACGTCGGCTAATGCCTCCTTCAGGTCACGGCTTTCACGACGCAGCGCTTTTACTTCGTCGCTGGTGGCAGAACGGGCGGTGTCGCCTGCAAGGCGCTTCTTGCCAGCTTCAAGGAATTCCTTCGACCAGCTATAATACAGGCTCTCTGCAATCCCTTCGCGGCGGCAGATCGCAGCAATGCTGTCTTCCCCGCGCAGACCTTCCAGAACAATACGGATTTTATCCTCGGCCGAATAATGTTTACGCGTGGCACGACGGATATCTTTGATCGTCTTCTCCGCAGAAGACGTTTGGGGAACGGGTTTCTGTCTCATCTTTGCGTCCTTTGATAAAGCTATGATGAGCCGAAAACCCTCTCTTCTCAATTAATACAATTTGGTCTCATGGGCGTTGATGTCGGACAGGATCATCCGCTATGGATGTCGATCTATCAGTGTTGAATTCTTGGATAGAAACTAACCTCGGCGACGGTGCGATAGCTTTGGGAAATACAGCGACTATCGCAAGCGGTGTAGGTTCCATAGCAATAGGGCAGAGTGCTGAAGCAGTAGGTGGGCGCACTATTGCTATCGGATATGATGCAGCAGCAAATGGAATGGAAAGTGTAGCTTTAGGGTCACTCGCTAATGCAAATGGTATGGGTGTAACCGCAGTGGGCCACGGTGCCGGTAATGATGCGGCGGGTGATGCCGGTGTTTATATTGGACTGACTGCCGGGAAAAATTCCAACGGTAAATCAAATTCTTATGTAGGAGATTCAACCGGCTTTTACTCGATTGGCAGTTACAATGCTTCAATTGGTGCGGGTGCAGGGGCACAAACCAGTGGCAGTCAAAACACGAATTCAGGTTTCTACGCTGGGTCGTTGAGTATAGGAGACCGCAATGTTTCATCGGGCGCGATGGCGGGTTTTGGCATCGTCGGAGATAACAATGTTTCCCTCGGCGCTGGCGCAGCAACTGGCTACACGATCGATCCAGTAACTCGGATCGTTCTTGATCGAAATGGTGATTTAATAAATGACATTTCAAGTTTACAAATCGAACTTAGCAATATCGTTGCAATCGGGACAAAAACCTATGTTACGACAAACGGGGCTGTCGCACTGGGTGAACATGCGGAAGTGACAGCTGAGAACAGCGTAGCCATCGGTTCTCACAGTCGCGCAGACGGGAGCGGATTATCTGGTTCAGCATTCAGTTCGACAGGGAATATTGACGATATTAAAGGAGTCACTCCCGTAGGAGAAGTATCCATTGGTTCAACCGGTAAGGGACGTCGTCTGACCAACGTAGCAGCTGGATCAGCAGATACTGATGCTGTTAATATTTCACAACTCAAAGCACTTGATGATCGAACGGTGAAATACGACGGCGGTGTTGGCGCGGTAAGGACCGGGTCACGCTTGCCGGTGCAACTTCTACAAATGGCGGTCTGACTGATGGTACTATAATTGCGAATTTGGCACGGGGATCAATAAGCTCTCTCTCTACAGATGCTGTTAACGGAGCACAATTGTGGGGTATCGCCTCCAATATCGCACTTCATCTCGGTGGCTCCGCGTACGGGATAACAGTTAATAGTGATGGGACCTTAACGGCCCCATCTTATGTTATCTCAACTATCGGAGGATCCGGCGATGTTAGCAGTATTACGCATAATAACGTTGGCGATGCACTAAACGGGTTGAGCCAGAGTCTTATTAATGTGAACTCGAGATTTGATAGCGTGGGAAGTAATGGAAGCATTAAGTATTTTCACACGAATTCCTCAGCATCGGATAGCCAGGCGCTTGGTAATCAGAGTGTGGCGGTTGGCCCGCAAGCTATATCAGCAGCCGACAAAAGCATTGCAATTGGAGATGGTGCGGAAACGTCACTTGGTGCTAATAGCGCCATCGCTTTGGGTGAAAGCGCTAAAGCAAATCATGCAAATAGCGTGGCATTGGGCTCTCATTCAAAGACACAGGAAGTCGCTGCAACAGCGGGGGTTACGATCAAGGGAAAGGACTATGCATTTGCTGGTGAAAGCCCTGTCGGCACCGTCAGCATTGGCGACAAAGATGCTGAACGAACAATTACAAATGTAGCAGCGGGTCGTATTTCGTCATCTTCAACTGATGCTATAAACGGATCGCAACTCAACGCAACCAATATGGCTATCGAGAATTTAAACAGTGAAATTTCTCAAGTTTCCGATGGGGCAGTGAAGTATGTTAAAAAGCAAGATGGCAGTCTTGGTAACTCTGTAACTCTAATTGGAGGCGATCCGAATGCGCCTGTACTTATTTCGAATGTGGCAACTGGAGTTTCCAAGAATGATGCAGTCAACGTGGGGCAGTTGCAGGCAAGTGTGCGAAACACGCTAAGCGAGTCAAAGTCTTATACCGACAATCAAGTTATTTACGCGATAGATACGTCCAAGAGAAGTGGCTCGGGAAATCTGTACAGCTAGGATAGGTGGAATTTCTGCCTGAGTTCGGCTTAGATGCCAGGAACAGGAGATAGCATGACGAGACGACCACGCCGAAACCATAGCCCAGCCTTCAAGGCAAAAGTTGCGCTCGCTGCGATCAGAGGCGAGCAGACGCTAGTGGAATTATCCCAGCAGTTTGACGTGCATGCGAACCAGATAAAGCAATGGAAAGATCAGCTTCTTGAGGGTGCTATAGGTGTTTTTGGCGACGAGACCAAGGCGGAACCAGCAGAGCCAACCGTTGACGTTAAAACGCTGCATGCCAAGATTGGGGAGCTTACGCTAGAAAATGATTTTTTAGCAGGAGCGCTCGGCAAGGCGGGATTGCTGGGCGGAAAGAAATGATCGACCGCGCTCACAAGCTCTCGGTCGCACGACAGGCAAAGCTCCTCGGGTTCAGCCGTAGCAGTGTCTACTATTCACCGCGCCCTGTATCGGATGGCGATCTGGCACTGATGCGTCGGATCGATGAATTGCATTTGGAATATCCATTCGCGGGAAGTCGGATGTTGCAGGGGCTTTTGAAAGGAGAAGGGCTTGAGGTTGGGCGGCTGCATGTCTCAACACTGATGAAGAAGATGAGCATCGAGGCGATTTACCGTCGCCCAAACACCTCGAAGCCAACGCCTGGGCATAAAATCTATCCCTATCTCCTGCGCAAGCTAGCGGTCACCAGACCCAATCAGGTGTGGGCAATGGATCTGACGTATATTCCGATGGCGCGAGGCTTTGTCTATCTCTGCGCCGTCGTCGACTGGTTCAGCCGCAAGGTTCTGTCGTGGCGACTGTCGATCACGATGGAGGCGGACTTCTGCATCGAAGCGGTTGAGGAAGCTCTGGTCCGCTATGGAAAGCCTGACATCTTCAATACGGACCAGGGATCACAGTTCACGTCCATCGACTTCACTAATGTGCTGAAAAAGGCAGAGATTGCCATCTCAATGGATGGAAAGGGCGCATGGCGGGACAATGTCTTCGTCGAAAGGCTCTGGCGGTCAATCAAATACGAAGAGGTTTATCTTCACGCCTACAAGACCGTGTCCGAGGCCCGCAATGCCATCGGCAGATATCTAAATTTCTACAATAGCCGACGCCCACATTCATCGCTTGACCGGCAGACACCGGATCAGGTCTACTTCAACGCGCTGACACCAATGATGGTGGCGGCATAAGCGAGGCGGAAATCCACTTAACAAAACGCCCGAAACTGTTTAGACAAACCGAGCCACTTCTAAGAATTATACAGATCAGAGATCTGTTACTACTCTAAACGAAGCTAATAACTATACAGACTTCAAGTTCGGTCAACTCAACCAGGATATTGGTGACGTTCGGTCTGAAGCGAGACAAGCAGCAGCAATTGGGTTGGCGGCAGCATCCTTGCGGTATGATGATCGTCCAGGAAAGGCAAGCGTTGCCTTCGGTGGTGGCCTTTGGCGGAATGAGGGAGCAATTTCAATGGGTGCTGGATACACAAGTGAAGATAGTCGAGTTAGAAGTAATGTGTCTGCAACTACTTCGGGTGGAAATTGGGGTGTTGAGGCTGGGATCAGCTTTACAATAAACTGATCAAATGTTGAAATTGCTAAAATCGCATAAGCTGATTGTAGGAGTTATTTATTTCTTATCCGTCAATCAGCTCTTTGGGGCGCAAACAGTTGGAATTTCGTCGCACGGCAAATACAGAATAAAACCTTCCGAGGTGATCGTTCCCAATGATGTGCCGTTGGGAAAATACCGGCGCGTAATCCAGCCTTTCTCAAATTGGACATTAGTATGCGATGAAAACATAAATGCCAAGCAGAAGATATGCAATGTGACGCAGGTTATCGTTGATCAGAACGATGAGCTTGTCTTGAATATTTCACTCGCAGCCACAAAGGAGGGCGCACCGTTTTTCTTTGTGAGAACACCTTCAAGTATTGATAAAAATAAGGGTTTTTCAGTATTATTACCTAGTATCAATAAAATATATCGATTTGAAATTGATGGATGTAATGATATTGTTTGTGTTGGTAAATTTCCAGTTTTGAGTGTTATTAATAGACATATATTAAATAAATCTATTATAGATATTTCTTATTACATGGGAGAAAAGAATGAATTATCCGTTAGGGTAATGCTTGATGGTTTATCTTCTGCTCTAAATTCTCTAGGTCGTATACTCATAAATAGCCTAGCTATTTGAATGGATTAGTGATTCAAACACCTCGTAACATGAGGTATTGGAAGTCACGTCGTCGCTATGAACTGACAGAACGGGAATGGTCGATTATTGCACCGCTGTTGCCATGCAAACCGCGTGGCGTGCCCCGCGTTGACGATCGCATGGTGCTCAATGGTATTCTATGGCGGTTTCGCACCGGGTCATCATGGTCCGAAATCCCTGAGCGCTATGGTGTTGCAACGACTTGCTACAACCGGTTCGTTCGTTGGCGACGTGCTGGTATCTGGGATCGATTGCTGGAGGCGGTCTCTCAGGCCTATGACGGTGATATCGTTATGATCGACAGCACCTGTGTTCGTGTCCACCAGCACGGAGCAACAGGAAAAAAGGGGATGCCGACGATGGTTGCATGGGACGTTCCCGCGGCGGCCTCACAAGCAAAATCCACGCAATTGTTGATGCAGAAGGCCGTCCGATCAATCTTTGCCTGACGGGTGGTCAGGTTGCTGACTGCTCACAGGCTGAAGGTCTCATGGTGTGCGTTAAAGAAGGCGGCACGCTGCTTGCGGACAAGGCTTACGATACCGACGCCATCCGCAAGACAGCAGCAGACCTCAAAATCTGGGCCAATATCCCTCCCAAATCCAGCCGTAAAGACGTCTTCGCGTTCTCACCATGGGTCTATCGCCAGAGAAACCTGGTCGAACGCTTCTTTAACCGCATCAAGCACTATCGTGGTATTGCCACACGTTATGACAAGAACCCGGCCAATTTCCTGGCTGCTGTCAAACTCATCGCTATCCGCATCTGGTGCATCACTTTATGAGTCTACGTCGTAGATTAGTTATGTTTATAATAAATTGATCAGGCTGTGATTGTAAGCGCTGGGCTTGGAGCTTCCGTAATGACCCGATTGTTACTGAGGGAAATTTATGGGTTCTGTTGCAAACTTTTCGTCAATTGATGAGGTGATAGTATCTCAGCTTTTAATCAGCTGAGTATTTTAGATTTTCAAGGGTCGCCATTTCGATAAGTCAGTCATTCTACTCTGTGTTCGATGGTATCTGGCTTACAATTTGAGCCTGCGTGACTTGAAGGAAATGATGGCTGAGCGTGGCATCGATCTGGATCATTCCACGGTGCATCGCTGGGTCATCTGTTTCAGTCCAAAACTGCTTGAACGGTTCAATCGAAAGAAGCGTCAGGTCACACGTAAATGGAACCTTGATGAGACATATATCAAGGTCAAAGGCGCGTGGCTGTATCTGTATCGCGCCATCGACAGCAACGGGGATACGGTTGAGTTCTACTTCAGCAAAGATCGTGATTTAACTGCTGCCAAGCGCTTTCTGCGTAAGGCTCTGGCCCGCCACGGCAGGCCGGAGCGAATTACCATCGATGGAAGCGAGACCAACAGAATAGCTATATTGCAATCTGATACAGAGAACCGGCTCAGACAAAATGGCAAACCCATTGCCATTCGCTCCAGCAAATATATGAACAATAACATTGAGCAAGATCACCGTCGTATCAAACGACGCACACGCTCAATGCTCGGTTTCAAATCTGAAACCGCAGCCAGCATCACGCTCTATAGCATTGAACTCATCCACATGATGCGCAAACAACAAGGCATCTTTTCAGCTGCAGATGCACTCTCAATCAAACAACAGTTCGAAGCACTCGCTGCATAACTGTGTCCAGAATTAAGCCATGATCCGTTCAATTTGAATTTTTGCAACAGAACCTGTTTATCCGACTAATTATAGAAATGTTATCGAAGAAGCGTTTGGTACATTCAACGTACAATATTCGCCATTACGTCGTCTCGCGAAAACCCACGTATTGGGCAGATTGCGAAGAATGACTTCGATTTCTGGCCTTTCCATGAGGTTAAACGCTGTGGCCCAGGCATCGGCTCGGGCTGCATCGTCGCTTACCACTGTTAAATACTGATATAGTGAGGCTGAATACCCGGTTTTTGGATTGAGCAGATGGTTGAACTTTCCACTATTTTCAAACTGGAAGCCAGAAAAGCTCGATGTCGCAAGCCCCTGGTCTGCAATACTAATCGAGGCTTCAGCCTTGGATCCTACCTCCAGTTGAGATATAGTAATCTGCCATGGCTTCCCGTCAGGTTGATGACCGATCACGCGATATTCACCCATATCGATCAACGCATGTTTAACACCACCGGCTTTGAGCAAAGCTGTAATCCTATCGGTGATATAACCCTGCGCAATTCCGTTTAATGTCAAAGCCATGGTTGGTTTTGTAAAGGCAATCCGGTTGTTGTCGAACCGGACATGGTCAAAACCAACTTTTGTCAACGCTTCATCCCAATCATCATGTGTTGGCCCGGCAGGATTGGGTTTTGGTTGCGAAAAATGTTTTCTCAAGCAATCCCAAAGCGGTTGGACTGTTGGATCAAAAAGACCTCCACTTTGTTGCCAGCATTCACGGCAAATCCCAAGTAACTCCACGAACTCCTGCGAGGGAGAAGCCAAAGCACCAGCGCGATTCAGGCGTGAGAGCTCACTGTCTTGTCGGTAGAGGCTGAAAATATCCTCAAGGCGTGCAGCCTCATTTACACTGCTGCGGATCAATCGTTCCGCCTTGTTGCGGTCCGAGTGATAGAGAATGATGTTGGCTGGTGCACCCAATGCCTGTCCTTGCCACGTCACAGGCTCCAAAGACATAGACCCTAGAGCTAAACGCGGCACAGCGTTAAGCGCTGTAACTGCGATCCCGCCAACAAGAACGAGGCGACGTGTCATAGTCACAGTTCGCTCCCTTCAGTGCATATGAGCTGTGTCAGTTGCTTCATTCTGGGCCGTCTGATCACCCAGCACATAAGCTTCCGGCATTTCAGCGAAGCTTACGATCCGTCCGCCTTTTTCTGCAACGAATTTGTCCGCAGCCTCCTGTGTGGAAAACGGAACCGCTTCCTGCGCACCCATTCCACCGACAGCCGTACTTTCAATGACGAAAAATGCCTTATGCGCATCGACCCAGTTTTCCGCGCCGGGTTCTTGCCAGTTGGGAGCTTTCGCCATGTCGGAAACGTAAATTGCACCAATGCCCTTGGGCTCCTCCGGTAACATGGTAAAGGCGATCGTATCGCGCGCGGACGAGAACCAGATCGGTTCATTTGCAGGAGAAAGAATGATCTGGCCCTTGGGACCGGGATGCTCAAGGACATTCATGTCACAATAGCGGCCCATCGCGGAATCTGTCAGCGCGAAAGGGGGAATAGTTTCCGTTGTTTTCTGTTCTGAACAACCAGCAAGAAACATGAAACAAGCAGCGGGAATGAGAAACAAAGACTTTTTCATAGTTCTTTCCTGGAGAAAATCAGCATGGAAAACGCGAGCGGCAGCACAGTCCAGAGACCCAGTGTCACAGTCATAATGACCGGTCCAAGCGTTGCATTTCCTGCCATGCCGCCCATGCCTGTCAGCGCACCGGCTTGTCCTGTTCCAAAGTTTAGCAGACGATAAGAGTCAGCCGGATTGATCAGAAGCAGCGTGTTTAGAATACCGGTCCCGATCATTTGCTCCTGATCGAACACCAGAAGTGCAAGCAAAGCGGCGTCATAAATGAGTATAAAGAAAAGCCAGACACCAATGGCAATACCGGCTGCGGTGCTGCGCTCGCGTACGAGTGCGCTAGCAAGAAAGCCAATGGCGATGAAAACGGCACCCAGCAGTATCGATGATGCTATCAGTGTTGCGAAGGCAAGCCAGCTTTCAGCACTCGCTGCCTGTCCACTGGCCAGTAACGCCAGAGCGGCAATGCCATAACCAAAGAATGTCGCGAAAGCGAGAATAGCAAGCTGCCCAAAGAACTTGCCCAGAACTACCTGCGCACGGCTCAAGGGATAGCTTAGTAAAAGGAGCATCGTTCCACGCTCCATCTCACCCACGATCGCATCATGTGAAATCAGCAATGCAATAAGCGGGATGAGAAAAATCGTCAGGCTGGACAGGCTGACAATCACAATGTCCATTTGGCTTGCGCCAACAGAACTGCCGGTGGGGGCGCTGCCAAGAAACGTCATGCTCAGTGCAAGAGCTGCAAGCAAAAGCGTGGTCGCCAATACCCAGCGATTGCGTAAGCCTTCCTGAATTTCCTTGAATGCGATGATGGCGATATTACTCATTCTGCCGCCTCCTTTGTTAATGCATCACCCACATTCAGAAAATGCGCATAAAGCTCATCAAGTGTGGGCGGCACCACATCAAGTTCAGTCAGATTGTCATTGTTTGCGATGATATGCCGGATAAGCTCCATCTTGCCATCACCGGGTGCTTCAGTTTCAAAAGCGCCGGTATCAAGCTGCTGCCATTGCAGATCGATTTGTTGGGATGTTTCCGGTAGTTTCAGTGCGTCTTCAGACTGCACCCGAATACGAAGAGGAAGTTGAGAGATCCGACGCAATGCTTCGATTGATCCATCGGCGATGATCTTTCCTTTATTGGCAATGATCACACGCCCAACCTTGCTTTCGAGTTCCGTCAGCGCATGTGATGACATCAGGATTGTGGTGCCTTCCTGTCGCAAATGTTCGAGAATATCGTAAAAACTCTGGCGTAATGCGGGGTCAAGTCCCGTGGTTGGTTCATCAAGCAGCAGCACGGATGGCTGGCCTAAAAGCGCCTGAGCCAGTCCCAACCGTTGACGCATTCCTTTGGAATAAGTGCCAACCCGCCGATGGGATGCATCGGCTAAACCCACGCGATCAAGTAATCCGGCAATCTGGCTTTTGGATACGTTTTTAAGCCGGGCATAAAATTTGAGGGTCTCTGCACCCGTCAGCGCCATATTGAAAGAAACATGTTCAGGGAGATAACCAAGCTTGAGCCTGGCAGCAAAAGCTCCTGCTGCCGGGTCTTCACCCAAAACGCGAATACTGCCTTTTGTTGGACGAATAAGACCAAGCATCAGTTTGATCATTGTCGTTTTGCCAGCGCCATTATGACCAACCAGCGCGATATTTTCTCCGGCATTAAGCTGAAAGCTGGCATCGCTTATCGCATTGAAAGCACCATAAGACTTGGTAACCTGATCGAGAACAACAGTCTCAGTCATTGTGATTTCCTTCCGCCGAGCCATTGGCTTCGATAAAGGGAGGTTTCATAAGAGGATGACTGTCCACGACACCACCCGGCAGAAGTGCTGGAAACTGGGTCTGTGCCCAGCGGATTGTCTGCACGGCAGGGCTGTTGATCAGAATTTTGGCTTGCGGTGAGGTCCACAACACCCGGTCGATCAAATCATTCGGGCGGTAGGGATTATCGGCTATGCCATCACTGTTAAGATCGAAGCCGGCATTGTCACTCCAGTAATTGCCACGCCCTTCATGTGACCAGTCGAGGTTACGTGTGCCGACATATTTGACCTGATTGCGGTTGTTGATGAAAGCATTGCCAGTCATGGTATTACCTTCAGAACCAGCGGTGAAGTGAATGCCTATGCTGCAATTTTCAAAACTGTTGTCGGTGAACTTGTTCTTGTTCGCATTATAAATAAAGACGCATTTTTCTGGCCCAAGGCGCATGGTTTCGCCTGCCGTCGCTGCTTGCTGCTTTTCGGTAGGAAGACCGTGTTCGCCTTTTTGCACACCCGCATCGAGCCAGCGATCAATGGGTTGCATGCGTCCAATCACCTGATTGCCAGAAACTACTGAACTATTGGCATAATTGAGCAGCAATCCGTGATCGCGATCACCGTCTGAGATGTTATTCATCACCTTGAGACGATTGGTGTACATGATCGCAAAGCCAACCGAATTATTTCGCGAAATATTGCCAATCACTTCACTGCGGTCGGTATACATGTAGTGAACAGCAAACCGCACGTTTTCCATGAGATTATTCTGAAAGACGTTATTTTTGCTGGCATTTGTATAAATACCATCACGGCCATAGCGAATAGTATTGCCGATGACCTTGGCTCCCGGCGCATTCCAGATCGAAATCCCGCTGCCGGTTTGTGTCATGCGCACATTGCGCCGACCGATAACCTCATTCTTTCGCGCGATGGAATCGACGGCGCCGTGCAAATATATTCCATATAGATTTTCAATTAGCCGGTTGTCTTCAACCAACGCACCCGTTGCGGTTCGGGCGACAAAAATGCCTGCATTGAGTTCAGGCATGTTTTCGCCTGAGCCGCGTATTTCAAGCCCGCGCACAATTGCATCAGGAGCTTCAACGAGAATGACATTGCCTGTTCCCAGCCCGTCTACAACAGCACCCGGTTCACCGGTAAGCTCTATTGCGCGGTCAATGACCAGCGAACCCTTGTGTGTGCCAGTGGCAAGCCGGACGACATCGCCCGGCTCGGCCTTCTCAATGGCCGCCTGTACATTTTCGCCTTCAGCAACATCGATTTGCTTCGCCAGTGCAGCGTTGCAAAAGAGCGTTGTCAGAACGATGGTAAAACTGAATGAGAGATACAGACGGGGGATTATCATTTCATTCAGCTCTTTTTCGGTTCCACGAGCATGCGACCCTTCATTTCCATATGCATGGCATGGCAGAACCAGGAACAGTAATACCACCACACACCCGCCTTATTGGCAGTGAAGGTAACGGATGCGGTCGCTTGCGGACCAACCTCCATATTGACGCCGTAATTGATGATCGCAAAGCCATGCGTCAGGTCTTCGATTTCATCAATATTTGTCACATAGACGGTCACTTCATCGCCTTGCTTGACCGTGAAATCAGTCAGACCAAAGGCTGGGGCGGCCGATGTCATGTAAACGCGAACCTTGTTTCCATCGCGAATGACTTCGGAATCCACCATCAGGTCGATGCCATCCGCTTCAGCCTGTTTCACCGCATCGGCAAACATCGGATCTTCGCGGCTCCAGAAGTTGACCGGGTTGATCTTGGAACGGTGAACGATTGTCGCGTCATGCGGTTCAGCAAAGCTTGGACCATCATGGACGATTTCCATTTTTTCGCCCGAAATATCAATCAGCTGATCGTTTTCAGGCTTGAGTGGGCCGACATTGAGATAGCGATCCTTTGAGAACTTATTGAGCGAAATCAGCCATTGGCCATCAGCATCCTTCGTTTGTCCCATCGATGTATGATTATGTCCGGGCTGGTATTGCACATCCAGTTTCTGACGGATTGGATCGACCTTTTCACCAGCAAAGGCACGCTTTGCATCTTCGATGTTCCACTTGCAAATCTGACTGTCGATGAAGAGCGTTGTGTAAGCATTACCCTTGCCATCATAAGCCGTATGCAACGGTCCAAGTCCGAGTTCCGGTTCTGCAACAACGGCATCGCGTGGCTGGATCTTGTCAGCAAAAAGGTCATCGAACTTTCTGACGTCAAAAACGGTCACAGTTGGCGACAGCTTGCCATTGGCAACAATATGAATGCCATCAGGAGCGGTATTGATACCATGAGGGCTATTCGGAACAGGAATATAACGCGTGAAAGGCGAACCGTGGCGACCATCGACGACGGGCACACCGTTCATCTCCTTAAACTCGCCCTTTGCGACGGCTTCTTCAATGCGCTTGAGGTCAAAGACAACAAGCCAGTCCTGCTCGCTGCTCATCATTTCAGCAAGTGTGACGCCTTCTTCTGAATTATAGCAGGTCGCAAATGCGTATTTGCCCTGATAGTCGCAATCCACATTGTCGAGGTTGCCATCGACCATCACCTGCCATGCAACCTTCATTGTATCGCCATCGACGGCCGTGAAAATCGCATGATACTGCTTTGTATCTGTGAGATTGCTACCATCATTTGGAATTGGCACGCGGTCTTCACCGTTACAGAAGACGTAGCCTGTGCGCGGATATTTCTGCACGCGCAAACCATGAACCGTATGCTGGTTAGGAAGCTGGATGATCTTGTCGCATTTCATGACATCCAGACGAATGCGGCAAACGCGCGTGTTGGCCTTATCATTGGCAAAGAGATAACGACCATCATATGTGCCATCGGTGAATGACAAATGCGGATGGTGAAGATCCCCGTTCAGGAAAATACCGCCGCGATCTTTCATGAATTCGCGGTCTTCCGGCAACATGCCTTCACGGAGAATCTTCAGACTTTCATTGGTCTGTCCCCAGCCTGTCGCGCTGTCGCGATTGAAGACGGGAATACGCATCAATTCGCGCATCGAAGGCAATCCGACAATGCGCACTTCCCCTGTCTGTCCGCTGGAGAAGAAAACATAATATTCGTCGAGTTCGCCCGGCAAAACGGTAGCCTTGGCAGCATGACCGTTGCCGGCGGCAAGTGCGGGTGTGCTTGTTCCGGCAAGCAGCGCACCACTGATGCCAGTTGCACCGGCTGCTGCCACAAATGCTGATGTCCCCAGTAGTTGTCGTCTGCTAAACCTTGATTGTGTGTTTTCGTCGGTCATTTTTCTCTCCTTTAGAAACTAGTTCGGCGAACCGGTGCCAAGCTGGGCATCCAACGGTTTGCCTTTAACTGAGATGACGGGCTTGGCCGGTCCCCCGCCGCGTTCGGCAGTTGCTGCAAGAGGTGCATTGCGCGCGGCAAATTTTTCGCGTTTCACACGAACCTGAATCATGTGCGGGCAGCGTTGATCGTCGTGATAAAGTTCCTGACAATGCATGCAGTAAATGCATTCATTCACATTGATCTGGCCTTCAGGATGAATGGCTTCAACAGGGCATTCTTTAGCGCAACGCTGGCATGGCGAGCCGCAATCGGGCCAGCGTTTGAGCCATTCAAACATGCGGATACGGCCCGGAATGGCAAGCGCTGCGCCCAGTGGGCACATGTAGCGACAGTAGAAACGCTCGATGAAAACGCCTGCTGAAAGCAACGTCAGTGCATAGATCACAAACGGCCATTCGCGCGAGAATTTGAGAATAATAGAGGTTTTGAACGGCTCTACTTCAGCAAAGACTTCTGCAAGTGCCACCGAGTAAAGTGACAGTCCGAACAGCCCCAGAAATATGATGTACTTCACGGGCCACAGGCGCTCATGCAATCCCCATGGCAGTTTAACCTGAGGCACTTTCAGCCATTGCGCAAGGTTATTGCTCAGCTCCTGCAAGGCACCGAACGGGCAGAGCCAGCCACAAAACGGCCCGCGACCCCAGAATAGAAGTCCAGCAGCAACCGAAGCCCACAGAATAAAGATCAGTGGTGAGGTGAGGAAAAATTCCCAGTTAAAGCCGGTAATCAGCGAACTGGTAAAGGTCAGAACATTGACCACCGACAATTGCGCATTATTGTACAATCCGAGCCAGAGCAGAATAAAAAGCAGATAGCTGCGTCTGACCCAGACAAAAATGCGAGGACGCGCGACAAGACTATTCTGGAAGAAGAAGATTGCGACGAGTATGAAGATTGCGAGCCCCGCAATCACCACATTGACCCGGTTCATCTCCCACATTTTTACCCAAAGCGGGCTATTGTTGCCAAAAATATCGGATGCCGTCGCCTCTCCCACCGGCTGCGGTTGGCGCGGTGCCTCAGAAGCGGATACGGGCTGAACGGGTGCTGGAGCCGGCTTTGCGAGCAGATAGCGTTCCGGCAGGCTATAGCCCAAATCATAGCTGAGATTAGCCTTGTCACGCGCACCAAATCCGCGCTGAACGAGAAGCTGCAAATCCCATGGCTTTGTCACATCGAAGGCGAAACCCGCTGGCACACGTAAGAGCGCAATTTCGCGCAATTGCGGCGCGCCATCGGCTTCAATGTCACCAAGGCGCGTATGATTTTTGTCGCGGAAGCGAACGCCTTGTCCGTCCTGCAAAAGTTCTATGCGATCGAAAATTCCGCCGCGTACGTAGCCTGACCCCTTGAATGAATAGGCGCCGTCACCGGCAACCAGAATGGCCTGTTCACCGGGTTTAAGCTGTTTTTCCAGCCGTTCATAACCGTCTTTTCCGAGCAGGCTAATCCCGATGCCGGGCACGGAAACAGGAGCGGCATAAAGTTCGATAAAGTTATCGTCAGGGTTGGAAGTCTCTGCGTTGTTTGCAGCCTGTTCTTGATTAGCGTCGCGAAAGGCTTGGCTGACCTCGCCGACATTGAGTTTAAGGCTGCGAACCGATCCATCACCGATGAGCGTTTGCCAATCCTGCGGTGCGCGCAGTTCCATATTAACTGTTCGCGGCGCGTCAACGCTCTCGGCAAACACGGGCGTATTTCCCAGTCGCCCGCTGCGAATAAGACCCACTGCCGAGCGCACAATACTGTCACCCATCACAAGAACCGTGACGGTTGCACCACTGACGATCTCGACCTGTGGCGGTTTCGCCTTGCCTGCTGAAACCGAAGCCAGATCGCTGTTCACAAGGGAATTAAGTGCCGCGACAACTTTGGCTTCAGGAATACCAATCAGGACGATAGGCTCTTTGTGGTCCACCAGTTTGATACCACGAATGACACCTTTGGTATCTATTCCAACGAGGATGCGGATCGGCTTACCGGAATAACCGATCGAACTGGTGAAATCGGAATTGAGATAAACGTAGCCGAGCAGCTCGCCACCCTTCGTCACAGGGGCAATCGGTGGTTCACCAGCATGTTTGCCAACACTGTCTGCTCCGGGGAAGACCTGCGTGACTTCCAACGTCGGAAGATACTTTTGCAAGTCGGCGGAATATGAAGGAGATGCAAAAATACTGAGCGTAATCAGCGCAATCAAGACTGAACAAAGGTGATTAGAAAACACCTTGTGGGCCAAATGGCAAAAGCAACGGGATTGCCGGATCACATAATCGAAAGCTGTAGCGCCCGTAGTCAACATATTCATTTCAACCTAGCTGGCTGCCCTTAGGGGTAAGGCACCCGTTTATGTCGATGAATAGCGATCCGTGCGTCTTCTTCTTTGTTTCAGAACAACTAGAAAAAATCTTGGTTCGGTTGCAACGTTATATTGAACGAAAAACGGCTTAAATTTGGACGCGTTTACGCTGAAAATGCTTCAAAATCCTTGTTGATGGATCATGTTTTCTAGTCTGCAAAAAAGCCTCTTATTTATGATCCTATGGATGAGTTTGATGCTCGCGGAGGCAAAAGCTCCACCTAATCAGAAATGGCGTATCCGCTCGCGAAATTATCTGGGTTCCAGCTTTGCGCTAAAGAAGTGACTGCGCCGACTAGATCAATTGCGCGCGCTGCAATCTGATCGGCAATTTCCTCCACACTTTGAGGATGCAGATAAAAAGCCGGAACGGGGGGCATCACGATTGCCCCCATTTCTGTAACCGTACACATGTTGCGCAGGTGGACGAGATGCAGTGGTGCTTCGCGTGTCAACAAAACCAATCTGCGCCTTTCTTTCAAATGCACATCCGCAGCACGCGTCAGCAGACTGTCGCTGAAACCATGCGCAATCGATGCAAGGGTGCGCATTGAGCACGGCGCAACAATCATCCCCGCTGTCGGCACCGAGCCGCTTGCAATGGTAGCCCCTACATCTTCAACCGAATAGGTTTTGTCTGCGAGCCGATGAAGCATCGAATAGCCATTGGGGCCAAGCTCGTAGCGCAAGGTTCGCTCGGCGACTTCCGAGACAACAAGATGCGCTTCCACATCTTCTAGCTTTGCCAGCTTTTCGAGAATTTTAAGAGGGATAATAGAGCCTGATGCGCCGGAAACGCCGATAACAATCCGCTTCATTGGCGTGGCACTCCGCTAAGACCAAGTTCATCCCAGATCGCGTCGACGCGCGCAATTGTGCTGTCATTCATAGTCAGCACATCGCCCCATTCGCGATCTGTTTCCGGCCCAATCTTGTTGGTGGCATCAAGCCCCAGCTTGCCGCCCAGACCAGAGCGCGGTGACGCAAAATCGAGGTAGTCGACAGGCGTATTGTCAAGCGTGACGAGATCACGGCTTGCGTCAAAGCGTGTCGATAAAGCCCACAGCACATCATCCCAGTCGCGCACGTTAATGTCTCGATCAACTGCGATGATAAGCTTGGTATAGCTGAACTGCGGCAGCATCGACCAAAGACCCATCATCACCCGCCGCGCCTGTCCCGGATAGCGCTTGTCGATGGAAACCACCATGGCGCGATAGGAGCATGCGGCAGACGGTAGCCACAGATCAGAGATTTCAGGAAACTGCGCGCGAACAACCGGCACGAAAAGTTGGTTCATCACTTCGCCAAGCTTCGACGGTTCATCTGGCGGGCGCCCGGTATAGGTCGATAAATAAATGGGGCGTTTGTGCATGGTTATTGCGCTCAGTTGCATGACAGGGAATTCTTCGACACTATTATAATAGCCGGTATGATCGCCATAAGGTCCTTCAGGTGCCGTATATGACGCCGAGACATGGCCTTCGAGAATAATTTCTGCATTGGCAGGCACACTCAGCGGAACCGTGAGCGCATCAGTGATAACAGGTCTGCGGCGCGACAGGAGACCTGAAAAGGCCAGTTCACTCATGCCTTCCGGCAAAGGCATGACAGCAGCCAATATGCTGGCCGGATCGACACCGATTGCAACAGCAACAGGCATATCAAGCCCGCGCTGCTGCCACATGCGGTGATGTCGTGCTCCGCCACGATGCGCGAGCCAGCGCATGATCAGACGGCCTGGTCCTAATTTCTGCATGCGGTAAATGCCGACATTCACGTCTGACGGATCGTCGGGCGCACATGTAATCACCAGCGGCCACGTCACAAGCGGCGCAGGTTCACCCGGCCAGCACCACTGAATCGGCAGTTTGCCAAGATCGATTTCATCACCCAATAGAATCGTTTCATGAACGGGTGCACGGCTTATCCGGCGCGGACGCATGGCAAGCGCTGCACGCGCAATGGGAAGCTTGCTCCAGATTTCCTTCGCGGAGCGCGGTGGCTTGGGCGCACGCAATTCCGCAAGCATTTCGGCAAGTGCTGGAAGTTCCTCGACTTCCCGCCCCAGTCCCCACGCAATCCGTCGCTCAGCACCAAACAGATTGGCAAGCAGCGGGATTGTCCGAACATGACCATCAGCATCGACAGGCTTTTCAAACAGCAATGCCGGACCATCAGCGTGAAGCACACGCTTATGGATTTCCGTGACTTCGTGAACCAACGAAACCGGGCGCGTGATGCGCACAAGATCGCCGCGCTTTTCAAGCTCACGCATAAAGCTTTGCAAACAGGTATAGTTCGGCGGCAAAACAGAAGCATTTTTCATGCCTCATGTTTGAGTACCGAATTGTTTTCCCGTCTTTGATCTTAATCAAACTCCGACAGCACTGAATCGCATAATTCTCTGATATGTTAAACAGGAGCTGAGTAATGATGAAGATTCCACCAGCTGTGGCTGCTCCTGCCCGGCTTGTTCCGCCATTTCTGCTGACCCCGCTTGTTTCGCGCGTTTTTCTTCAGGTTATCCGCGCACATCCGGGCCTGTTTGAGCGTCTTGGCGATTACGTCAACAAGCGATTTGGTTTCAGCCCCTCCGACCTGCCATTTGTGTTTGTAGTCGAGCCTGCACGGCCCGCAATCACTGTAATGCGCAAAGATGCGGCTGTAGAGACCGATGCGGCGATTGATGGTCCGCTCGTCATGCTGCTGGCATTGCTTGAAGGAAAGCTTGATGGTGATGCGCTGTTCTTCTCGCGTGACATCACAGTGACCGGCGACATGGAGGCGATGCTCGCTCTGCGCAATGCGCTGGACGATTGCAATGTCGATCTTCCCGCCGATCTTGGGAAAGCAGCAGGCCCGTTTGCCCCAATCATTCAGAATATTGCGGGCTATGTTCGCGACAAGGCATTGCATGTCAAAGGGTCGGATCAGGGAGAACGCACATGGAACTGATCTGCCCGGCAGGTACACCGGCCGCATTGCGTGAAGCTGTTCAGGCAGGTGCCGATGCGGTCTATTGCGGATTTCGTGACGAAACCAATGCGCGCAATTTTCCAGGACTGAATTTCAGCCGCAATGAACTGCGCGATGCGATAATCTTCGCACATTCGCACCGTACGCAGGTCTTTGTTGCGATCAACACCTTCATGCGTGCGGGCGACGAACATATCTGGTATTCCGCTGTCGATGACGCCGCAGCTCTTGGGGCGGATGCGGTAATTCTAGCCGATTTCGGCCTGATGGCTTACACGGCGGAAAAACATCCGCAGCAGCGTTTGCATGTTTCGGTGCAGGCTTCGGCTTCCAACGCCGATGCAGTGCGTTTTCTGATCGATGCTTTCAAAGCAAAACGCGTTGTACTGCCGCGTGTTCTGACCATTCCTGACATTGCAAAACTTGGTAAAAAAATCGCCTGCGAGATGGAGGTCTTCGTCTTTGGCGGCCTTTGCGTGATGGCAGAGGGACGCTGCTCGCTTTCCTCATATGCCACCGGCAAGTCACCCAATATGAATGGCGTCTGCTCTCCGGCAAGCCATGTTCGTTACCGCAATGATGGTTCTGAACTTGTATCGGAGCTGGGCGATTACACGATCAACCGGTTTCCGGCGGGAGAAGCTGCGGGCTATCCGACGCTGTGCAAAGGCCGTTTTAATATTGGCGACGAAGAAGGCTACGCCTTTGAAGATCCGGTTTCGCTTGATGTGATGAACCATATTGATGAGTTGCGCGCTGCAGGCGTTTCGGCCCTGAAAATCGAAGGCCGTCAGCGCGGTAAAGCCTATGTTGCGGAAGTTGTTTCGACTTTGCGTCAGACATTATCGGCAGGGCCGGAACGACGCGCCGCCCTTTTGTCGCGATTGCGTACATTGAGTGAAGGTCAGCAGACCACCTCAGGCGCTTATGAGAAACGCTGGAGATAATCATGTCAGCTCAACGCTCCACGCCCAGCCTTAGCCTGGGTCCTATTCTCTTTTTATGGGACGGACCAAAATGGCGAGATTTCTATTTTCGCATCGCTGATGAATCTCCCGTCAAACATGTAACGGTTGGGGAAATCGTCTGCTCTAAACGTTTTCACTTCATTAATCATTTTATGGAGGAAGTGGTTGAGCGATTACAAAATGCTGGTAAGAGCGTGAGCATTGGTTCGCTTGCGTTGGTCATGCTGGAACGCGAAGCAAAACATGTGCGCCAGACGGCAGAGGATTCACCCTTTCCGGTTGAGGCCAATGATCTTTCAGCGCTTGGATTGCTTGCAGGCAAACCGCATATCGTCGGCCCATTGGTTAATGTGTATAATTCCGCAACGGCAAAAGTTCTAGCAGCGCATGGCGCAACATCCATTTGCCTTCCGCCAGAACTGCCTCTGAATTCCATTCGTGAAATTATCAAAGGTGCGCCGGAAATAGCCTTTGAGGTGTTCGCTTTTGGACGCATTCCGCTGGCGATCTCGGCACGTTGCGCCCATGCCCGCTCCAAAGGCCACATCAAAGACAATTGCCAGTTTGTCTGTGGTGAAGAGCCAGACGGATTGCCCGTTAAAACCCTCGACAGTCAGCCATTTCTGGCGCTCAACGGTGTGCAGACGCTCTCTCACACCTGCCAGTCACTTATTGAAGATATTCCCGATCTTGTACAGGCAGGCGTTCAGCGTTTCAGGCTATCGCCGCAGGATTGCGACATGGTTTCCATCGCAAGAATTCATGAAGATGCCCTGCATGGTCGAATCGATACTGAGGAAGCGCTGGCGAGATTGCAGCAGATTTATCCGGCGGCGCCGCTTTCCAACGGCTTTTTGCATGGTGGCATCGGTGCAGCATATGTCAGTCGTCAGAAGACTGCATCAGTCATGCATGGCTAAGACTCTAAAAGCAAAAAGACCGTGCTTTCGTTTAAAAGAACGGTCTTTTATCATTTAAAATTTGCATCAAACTCAGGCGCTTAAACTTCACCTTCCGCAAGTTTCCTGATGCCCTGCGTATCGATCACCGTCAGCTTCTGACGCCCGCCGAGCACAAACCCTTTTGTTTCCCATCCACTCAAAATCCGCGATACGGTATGGAGCGTAGTTCCCGTCATCTCGGCAATATCCTGCCTTGTGATCGGAAAATCGATGCGAATACCGCCGTCTTCTTTCTTGCCAGCCTTCTGGGCCAGACGCAACACAACATGGGCGACGCGGCGCTCGACTTCTTCCGTTGACATTTCTCGGATGCGCGTATGCGCTTCCTCAAGACGCGTGCCAATTGTTTGAATGGCATTCATCGCAAGACCGGGATTCTGCTCGACGAAATAATCCCACAGTTCGGTGGGCCAACCGAGCACAATACTTTCTGTGACTGCCATGGCAGTGCCGGGATAGTCGTTGCGCTGAAGAGCTTTGGCAAAGCCGAAAAGATCACCCGGATGCACCATGCGAACGATAATCTGCTGCCCGTCAGAAGTGACCTGATTAACCTTGAGACGTCCATAGAGCAGCAGATAAAACGTTACCGCTTCATCACCTTGTTCAAAAATGGATTCACCCTGCGGAATACGTCGCGACGAAGCATAGGAGACAAGCTTATCCAGCTCATTGTCCCCCATTTTGGCGAATAATGATAATTTCCTGACAAGACCGCGATCAATCGTGGCCATTCGAATACCCCTACTCTGAATCCCTATTCCTACTTAGCATAATTAAGCAGGAAAAGCATGCGTTTAGGGGCAAAAACTTGTGGCGATTCATCAATTAAGGTTACACCGAAAGGGCTCTTAACCGCTTGAGCACAGGGGCATACCAGCGCCCGTCGCGGACAAGGCGAAATCCGAGATTATCAGGCGGCAAACCAACACTGCACCCCCCGGATTTTGGGTTACGGATAAACGAACTCATCGCTGCACGATGCTTGCCATTCACCACATAGACACCGCAAACCACGTTTTCGCTTGCTATCTTGCCATATGCATCAAGATTGACACGACGGTGACAAGTCGTGGTCCATTCCCACACATTGCCACCAATATCGGCTATACCAAGCTCGTTTTCACCAAAGCTGCCCACCGGACGGACCGCCGGATCGCGATCCTTTTTGCTTTCGCTCTGCTTTTCATAATCGCGCAACCAGCGCAGCGCTGGATTAACACTGCCATTGTCATCACCGCCTAGAGCATCATCGGCAAAACGCGACCCCGCAGCGAAAACCCATTGCTCGTCGGTCGGCAAATGCCACACTTCGCCCGTTCTGTCCGAAAGCCAGCGCGCGTAAGCCTCTGCATCATCATAGCTGATGCCAACAACCGGATGGGTCGATTGTGCAGTGTTTGCAGCCTTAGACTGCGTATCAGCGGCAATACATGCGCCATCGCTTACGCACTTGGCATAGTCTGCAACCGTAACCTGATATTTCATAATCTCGAATGCCCGGCCAAGCCTGCGTGTCGTCAACGGTGCATCGGTCGGATAATTGTTCTTCTGAAAATCGCCATCCGCGCGATAGGTCATGCTTCGTGCAGTAACCGTCACGGTTTGCGGGCGATTAATCTCGGATGCCTCAGCTTTAGCCCCGATCTGACCCGCCGCATCGACCACGAAGAGCGCGCTAGCGACAGCAAGAAGGCCAGCCGGAACAGCGACGCCAAGATCGCGCAGCTTTTTCTTTGCATTCTGTTTCATGATGTTCACACGATCAGTTACAGGATCAGTCGTCCGGGAGACGAGCCTCCAGTGCTCTCATGTCCCCCGAACTATTGGCTGTCATGTCAGGCTTACATGCCCGATGGTGCCAGTATTGACGTCATCAGATCGTCGTTCCATTCGCCCGTTACTTTGAAGTGAGCAGCAGCGCCCAGCTCAAAAGCCTCGATCAGGTTATGGTTCACATAGGCGTAAATGCCCGGTTGCTGGAAGGTATAGAAGGCTGCTGCCGCTGCACCACCTGGGATAAACCATGTTTCCTGATCAACATCCGGTGGCGTGTTAAACTTGCCGGTTGCCCAGACATAGTCCCCATGTCCACCAATCAGGTGCGCACGCGTATCGCGGTTAGCCTGCGAATGGACGATCAGAACCTTTTCACCAACCTTTGCTGTCATGGCCTTATCGCCTGTCAGCGCACCGACACCGCCATTAAAGACGACATGGGTTGGAGTAAGAGTACGCATGACCTTGACAACATCTTCATAAGAATCGCCGGGCGCGTCATACTTCTTGTAATTGCCTTCTTCGTCGCGCGGAACATAGAAGTCCTGTTCGCCAACATAATAGACCTTGTCATAAGTCAGCGGATTGCCCTTGCCATCGTTTAGGCCTTCGCGTGGCAGCACCATGATTGCACCATTCATGCCCGATGTGACATGCCATGGAACCATTCCGGGAGGTGCGCAGTGGTAAACAAACACACCAGGCTTGGTTGCCTTAAACCGCAGAACCGTCTTTTCACCCGGGTTGATCTCTGTGAGCCCCCCACCACCCAACGCGCCGGTTGCCGCATGGAAATCAATATTGTGCATCAGTGTATTTGTTTCAGGATTGATGAGCGTCAGTTCAACATAGTCGTCCTGATGCACCACCATAAGCGGCCCCGGCACGGTGCCGTTAAATGTCATCGCATGAACTTCGGTCCCAGCATCATCGAGGATCATCTTTTTTTCCTCGATCACCATGGTGAATTCAACCACCTTGGGACCGCCGTTTGCAACCTGACTATGCGCATGCACGAAAGGAGGCTTAACCAGCTCGACCTTCTCTCTTGGCAGCGCTGCAATTTCTGCGGCACTTGCCTTTTTCAAGGTTCCTGTAGCCCAGGCTGAGCTTGTCGCCAAAACTGGTGCCAGTGCGCCTGCAAGGGCTGCTCCTGCCAAAATTGTACGACGATTAATATTGATGTGATCACCCATCGATTCTCTCCTTCCGATAGGACCGAGCGCTCTGTTTGCTCTGTCACTATAGTTATAGGCCGATACCGCTGAGGCTCATTGTTTATGATCAACATCCGTTGATTATTTCAATAATAATTACCATTATAAATCAAATACTTAAAATAAAAAGCCAACGCATTAACTTCGCCATTTGCGCCAGAACAAGTAAGGAAAGCAAAAACAACAATTAAGCACCCTGATTACGTTCACATGATATGCTTAGTCTAGTTTAGAACAGTTCTTTACTGACAATTCCTTTCGTCTCCAAAACGATAAAAGCAGCCCTGAAAGGAGCTGCTTTTGTGAATTTAGGCGCTGAGATAGGCATCAGAAATCTGGCACCGCAAAACGGGCGCGTGCTTCGGGGATGGCCATATCTGGCGACCATGCCGGTTCATAGATCAGTTCAACGTCTGCATGAGAAACACCCGCCACCTCTTCAACGCAAGTCTGTACGGCTTGCGTCAGAAATCCAGCCGCAGGACAGCCTCGCGTTGTTGTCGTCATTTTGACCGACACATCACCATTCGCATGCGCAGTGATCATATAGATCATGCCAAGATCAACGAGATTAATGCCGAGTTCAGGGTCCATCACAATGCGCAATGCATTGCGTACATCATCTTCCAGCCGGTGGAGTTGTTCACTTTGCATCATCGTTCCTCACGCTGTTCCGACGTGCACCATAATGCGATAAGCCTGACCTGTTTCGTCGAAATTCCCCACCCATTGGTGGCCGCGCTTTTCAAGTTCAGGAAACAGAAACAACGGCTCGCGATGCAAAAGTGCAAAAAGCACCTCGCCTGTCTGCATATTCTCGACTTCCGCAAGAATGCTGACCATCGGCTGTGGCGGATCCATATCCGAGCAATCAAGATATTGCGAAGGCTCCGGCCAGTCATCAGGCGAACCAGCATTATCGGAAATCTGCACAACTGGCGTGTCTTGTCCGATGGGTGCAAACAAAACCTGCCAATCGCCATCGCCAATTGCTTCCGCTTTGGCAGAGAACCCCTTGCGTTCCATGACTGCAAAGAGTGGTACCGGCTTAAATGGAGCAATTAAAATAAGGCTTTGTCCGGCAGCCAGTCCTTCGACAGCGCCCATAATTGCCTGAAACGGCTCGACGCCAGCTTTCAGGAGTGGGCGCACATCAAGCTCATGTGGAATCAATTCGTAGACTGACACTGTCATTTTCTCCCCCTCGAAACTGGCCCGCCAGCGTAAATCAGATGTGGCATCGTGATAACGTTTGGAAGCTTCATGGCTTCCGGCACATCCATCAGTCGCCGTGCGCGAATGAAATGAGATGACAAAGCGAGAATTGCAACAAGATTAAGTCCACATCCCACCCTGAATGCGAGCGTTTGCCCGACGATGAGCGCGATAATGGCAATGGCAACGCCTGTATAATACACCCAGAACCAACGCTTTGCCCGGCTTTCAACCACAATGTCCTGCACGCGCGGCGTCAGAATTTTCCCCATCACCGGACCATAGCATTCAAGCCATGTCAGGAACGGGACGATCTTGTATAGCTG
Source organism: Brucella pseudogrignonensis (assembly GCF_032190615.1). Taxonomy (NCBI): domain Bacteria; kingdom Pseudomonadati; phylum Pseudomonadota; class Alphaproteobacteria; order Hyphomicrobiales; family Brucellaceae; genus Brucella; species Brucella pseudogrignonensis. Next base: position 100,295 of record NZ_JAVLAT010000003.1, on the reverse strand, counting down.
TGCCAAACTTAGGCCGGTTAGCCAGCCAAATGTATAAAGATAGACCAGCGCTGCAACAACCCCATCCGTGGTGCCGACCCAAGGCAGAGCAATTGCGACGGGCAGCGAAAGCAACATGGCGGCAAAGGCCGGAACAGATGCAGCACTATTCAACTCAATATTTTTACGTTTTCTCTGGCCATAAATCGAATGCACATCATGGACGTAAAGTCCGATACTGGTAACGCCCAGTGCCAGCGCCACCATGAGAGCAATATCAATTCGATCATAGCCCCATGTTGTGAAAACCGTCACGAAAGCCAGTAAAGCAAGAGCGGCAACACCTGCTGCCAGGACCAGTTGCGTCGTCCGTTTTGCAGGCTCCGGCGCAAGCATAAACATGCTTAAAAGACGATAACTGACACCCATCGCTGTAAAGGTCATCCAACCGCCAAGCCCCAAAATGACATGGGTCGAAAGGCCTGACGAAACGATTTCCATCAAAAAAATCTGCTCAAGCATGCTCGACAACATGAGTGTGAAGAGGCTTCCCAGAACAACCACAACCAGCAAGCACACAAGACCGACGACGACAAAACGTGCTGGCAGCGTTAGAGGCCTTGCGATCCAGATTGTCTTACCAAGCATTATGATAATGATTGCAAAGCCTACTATTAGAAACAGCGCTGAGAGAGGCATCAGCCATAACGGAAGATCGACAATGCCTGCGAGAACCGCGAAGCTGGCGATTAGTCCGCAAAGGCCGGTCAGCAAAAACAGCAATGCCGGAAGCTCCGCACCGCTCAGTTGCAAAGGCTTTGCGACCAGCACAGGCACGAACTGCAACAATGCCCCGCACATCAACAATGAAAGCCAGCCAATCGCGATAATATGCACCACGATGAGTGTTTCCGGTGCCCGTAAATCATCAAACGGATAGCCGAAACCTCCCGCCATGAGTGCCATTCCTACACTCAAGAAAAACAGCGAGGCAGCGACATATGAGAGTGTCCATCGGGAAAGCGCGGCACCGAACATGGCAGGCCTTCATCAAAAAGCGGGATTAATGGTTACCACAAGTACATTCGTGGCCATCGGCATGATCATGGGAATGGTTCTTTGGGCGACCAATTTCTACGCGCCACACCGGACCGTTTTCCTTATATTCCCACGAGAAGACACCCGGATCACGGTTTTCAAGCTGATGGCGCAGCGGAACCGGATCATGATCGTTGACGATCTGCAACGTTTGGCCCGACTCCAGATCATCAATCATCGCGAAAATGGTCGCGTGACGAGAGATAGGCGGAATGGTGCGTACATCGATAATATTGATCGTGGAAACAGGTTCGCTTGTCATCAGGGTCATCCATGGCCGTCGGCTATCGAAAGATGATGATGACAGCCCCGCATCATCATGAAACCAATTCTAAACTGGATGATGCGGGGGCGATTTGTTTCATCTCAAACAAGATAAAAAATAAGACTATTGGAACTCTAGCCCGCAAGCATGCGGTAAATTGCAGGAAGAGCTGCCGGAAGCTTGGACAATTTTGCAATCAGAGAATAGCCGCCATGCCCAAAAAGTGCGGGCAGATAAGCATTGGCTTCGCGATCCACAGTCACGGCAAAGACATTAATCCCTTGGGTCCGCGCTTCACTGACCGCCCTCCGTGTATCCTCCAAAGCAAAGCGACCCTCATAATGATCAACATCGTTGGGCTTGCCATCGGTCAACAAAAGCAACAGCTTCTTACGATTATGCTGTTCGCTGAGCTTGGCAGTTGCGTGGCGCATCGCAGCACCCATACGCGTATAGAAGCCGGGTTTTAGCGCCGCAATCCGGTGTTCAACCGTCTTGCTAAATGGCTCATCGAAATCCTTCACCGTTTCAACCCGCACCCATGCGCGACGACGCGAGGTAAATGTCAGGATCGAACAGCGGTCGCCACAAGCGGCAATGCCGTTGGCCAGCACGAGCAGCGCTTCTTTCTCCACATCCAGCACTCGCCGGTTATCAACCCATGCATCGGTTGATAGCGAAACATCTACAAGAATAGTCACCGCCAGATCGTTCGCCTGCGGACGGCTCATCAGATGCACGCGCTCGCTGCCCTGCCCGCCTGCCGCAAAATCACAGCGCGAGCGGACAACCGCGTCAAGATCAAGATCGTTGCCGTCGAGCTGCGCACGCATCATCTCACGACCGGGTCGCAAAATCTCAAACTGACGCCGCACTTTTCGCACTAGACTTCGCGCCTCATCATCGAGTTCGAGTGCCTCATCGCGGTCCTGCACTGGTGCTGCCAATACACTGCAATGATCCTGAAGATAGGTTGCCTTGCGATAATCCCATTCAGGATAGGTAAGTTTTGCGTTCAGCAAACTATGATCCACCGCCTCCGGCGGCAGATCAAGATCAAACCGAAAGCGCGCTGCGGGTTTGCCCTTACGTTCGCCCAGTGTCAGATCATCAAGTTCATCAGCGGATTTTGCACTCTGCTCGTCGCTGTCATCCGAAGGCCTATCGACGCGGACCATTTCAGCCATCGCCAAAATTTTCTCAAACCGATTGAGAATGAAAGGACTTCGATCCGTTTGACGACTATCCTGCTTTTCACGCTGTGCAATCTGCCGCCCTGTCTCAACACCTTGCGCGTTGGAATTGCGCACGGGCTCGTCTGCATCTGAACGTGATGCGGTTTCGTCACGTCGGATCAGACCCGGCCAGAGCGGCACTGGCAGGATCGGCAAATAGCCCGCTGGTGCACGATGCGGAACAATCGCCGCAAAGCTGAAATCCGGCAGCCCTGCCCCTTCTTTTAGCAATGACAGAACGCGCTGTTCAACAAGCAGTTCAAGCTGGTTTAGCGGCCGCTTTGGTCGTGCGGCAAGCACGGCATCGCAAAGCCGCGCATACCGATCCTGTAATCCAGGAAATAACATGCAGGTTTTAAGCGTCGTCTCTGTCGCTATATCAAGCGATGCCAGATCGCGGCGTAACGGATCATCTGGTATTGCAGTCAAATCCATCGGCATGACCGCCATGTAACCTGCCAGCCAAACATATAGATCGTAATTGAGCCTTTGATCAGGAAACAGCGCTATTTCAGGCGGCAACATCAGCGTTGCTTCATCACGCAAAGGATGGTTGAGTTTCTCCTCACCCAAAGCCATGCGCTGTCGCAATCCTAGCCTATGCCCGGAAGTTCGCGCCCGCGCAGGCGCAATCTGAACAGCAATATCGCCGCCAAAACCACGGAAGCAAATCGCAAGTCTTTGGCGAATATCAGCAAGCTTTACCGCCTGATCAGGATATTGCGGCCATGACCCGGTTTTGCCGATAAGGCGATGCCAAGCCCGACCAACGGTTTCCTCAAGCTCCAGAAAATCCAGCATAATATGCCCGCCTATTTCAGCATTGCATCAGCAATTTCCAGAAGAGCTGCCTTCACATCCGGCTCGTCGGTGAGCGGTTCGATCATGGCCGCACGCGCTGCTTCTCGTTGTGACATCCCCGCATCGATCAGTGAAGCGCAATAAACCAGCAGACGCGTTGAAACGCCTTCTTCGAGATCATGTCCTTTCAGACCGCGCAGACGATGGGCAAGAGCAACAAGCGGCGCGACGGACTTCGCATCAAGGCCGCTTTCTTCGCTCACCACTGCAATTTCCTGCTCTTTCGGCAGGAAGTCGAATTCAATGGCCACAAAACGCTGACGCGTGCTTGGCTTGAGTGATTTGAGCAAGTTCTGGTAGCCGGGATTATAAGAAACAACGAGCATGAAGCGGTCCGGTGCTTCAAGCAGTTCGCCGGTGCGTTCCAGCGGCAGAACACGGCGGTCGTCGGTCAACGGATGCAGAACCACAGCAACATCTTTGCGTGCCTCGACAATCTCATCGAGATAGCAAATGCCGCCCTCGCGTACTGTCCGTGTCAATGGTCCATCCACCCAATGGGTGTCGCCGCCTTTCAGCAGATAACGTCCCGTAAGATCGGCCGCCGCCAGATCGTCATGGCAGGAAACCGTTGAAAGTGGCAGGCCAAGCTTTGCCGCCATGTGGCTGACAAAACGGGTTTTGCCGCAACCTGTCGGGCCTTTTAAAAGCAGCGGCAGCTTTCGCTTCCACGCCATTTCAAACAAGGCGCATTCATTGCCAGACGGGCTATAAGCGGGAATGGAAGCGTCAATTGTTTCAACGCTTTTCAAAACGGAATTAATTGTGCTGGTCATGGCCGTCTTCCTATTTGTTAAATGAAGAAGCCCCGCCGGACGACGGGACTTTTAGCATTGATTATTCAGCAGGCTGTACGAAACCAGTTACGTTTTCGCGGCGTTCCTTGCCCGGAACCAACACGGCCCAGATGAACATGAAGACCGAAATCACCACGACAACGCCAGAACCAAGTCGCATCCAGTAGAAGATCGCGAGTTGATCCTGCACAACCATGAAATTTTCGCCCAGCACGCGTTGCAGATGGGTCTGCACCACGCCGGCAAATGTGAGCGCAAAGGTCATGACCGACATCGCTGTACACATGGCCCAGAAGCTCACCATCGAGAGCATCTGATTATAAGGCGCACGTCCACGAATTTCCGGGATCGCATAGGCCATAACTGCAAGGTTGAGCATCACATAGGCACCGAAGAAAGCGAGGTGGCCGTGTGCTGCGGTGAGCTGTGTGCCGTGCGTGTAATAGTTGACCGAGGACAGTGTATGCATGAAGCCCCATACGCCTGCACCGAAGAATGCCATCACCGAACAACCGATCGACCACAGAAGTGCCGCACGGTTTGGATGTTTGCGACCGGCTTTCCACGTCATCACGAAGGTGAAGATTACCATGGTGAAGAAAGGGGCGACTTCCAGCGTCGAGAACAAAGAACCAATCCACTGCCAATAGCCCGGTGCGCCAATCCAGTAATAGTGGTGGCCAGTACCAAGAATGCCGGAAAACAGGGCCAAACCGACAATGACATAGAGCCACTTTTCAACAACTTCGCGGTCGATACCATTGAGCTTAATCATCAGGAAGGCGAGGATCGAAGCCATGATCAATTCCCACACGCCTTCAACCCAAAGATGGATCACATACCACCAGTAAAGCTTGTCGATGGCGAGATTGACCGGATTATAGAAGGCGAAGAGGAAGAACAGCGACAGACCCCAAAGACCAAACAGCAGAATATTGGTGACTGTCGTTTTGCGGCCTTTCAAGGCGGTCAGAGTGATGTTGAACATAAACATCAGACAGACGACAAGAATACCAACTTTGATGATAAAGGGCTGTTCAAGAAACTCACGGCCCTCGTGGATTTTAAACAGATAACCCACAACCGCGACACCGGCTGCCACAAAGAACATCCAGAACTGGATGACGGCAAGCTTTGTGCTGTAAAGCTCAGTTTCTGTTTCTTCCGGCAAAAGATAATAGGTCGAACCCATAAACCCCATCAGCAGCCAGACGATCAGCGCATTGGTATGGATCATGCGCACAATATTGAACGGCAGAAGCTCGGAGAGCGTGTTAGGGAGCACATAGATCAAACCGGCGACAACGCCGAACGCGACCTGCGCAACAAACAGGGCGAGTGCTCCATAAAAATAGAGCATCGCAACCTTTTGGCTTTCATATTTCATATCATAAAACTCCGTTCATCCGCGCCTCAGCCTGCGTCATTCGGTGGCCAGTTCTGCGTCTTGATGCGGCTTGTCCATTCAAGGAAATCAGCCAGATCGTTGAGTTCCTGCTCAGTGAGGTTGAACTGCGGCATCTGGCGGCGTCCCTCGATGCCGGTCGGCTGCGCTTGCATCCACGCTTTCATAGTGTCGCGTGCGCCCTCAGGATCGTCTTCCCCGCCATAGCGTTTCCAGACATTGCCAAGCTCAGGGGCGAAGTAAGCGCCCTCACCCAGCAGCGTGTGACAATTGATGCAGGAATTCTTTTCCCAGACGTGCTTGCCCCGTATGACCCCTTCAGTCAGTGTAGATTCATCCGTGGATGTTGTTTTCATGTAGTAATGGCTGTGCGCCGTCAGTCCCACGAAGATCGCGAAAAAGAAAATGGAACCGCCATAGAAGACGTTTCGGGCGCCGGTCTTGGTTAGGCGTTCTGCCATCCCCTTCGTCCTTTCATTGGCCTAAGGCATAGCCTCGGCATTCAGAGCCGTTTCGCTCTGAATATTTATTTTAACGCGCATCTTTTTCCGAAAACCGTTTCACACTTTTCGGGATGCGCTCTAATCCCCATCAATGGTTTGGCTGGTGAATCCCCTCTCCAGCATCGCGGGACAGCACTGTTCTATCGGGAGGTGAAAAGCCGTCTTTGCGATTTGGCAAAGACCACAACAGTTGCTTAAAGGAAGAGCCGCACTGCGACAGAACGCGCGAGTGCAAGCATTAGCAGAATTGCTGCCCAAGCCAGTAAAGCAGGTTTCAAAGCGCCTCTGGTACCGCGCATTTCCATGAAATCAAGCACGACGAACCAGCCTTTTGCAAAAGCAAGAACCAGCACAACGACGATTGCTGCAAGCACACCGTGACTGAAACTCGCAACCAGCGCGCCACTCAGGGCAAGTGCCAGCAAAATGATGATCGTGCGGTTAAGCGAAGTGTGTTTGTGGATTATCACTTTATTGCCTCATGCAAGATAGAGAACCGGGAACATCACCAGCCAGACGAGATCAATCGCGTGCCAGAGCGTGGTAATGAGCAGGACATTGGATGGAGACGGTCGCCATGCGACAAGCGCCAGAATGACGGAACCGAACAACACATGCATGAGGTGAAAGCCGGTCAGCAGAAAATAAAGTTCAAAGAAAGAACCGGCGGCTTCATCACCCGCGAACCCAATTTCATGCGAATATTCGACGAGCTTCACAGCCACGAAAACAACGCCGAAACATGCGGCGTATAAAAGCGGACGCCGGACCCTGTCAGTATCATGACGCCTGCGAACAGCAATCGCTGCCTGCCAGCCACTCATCAGCAAAACGACCGTATTGGTCGCTGCCAACCCGGGACTGAGATGTGAGCGCAATTGCGCAACACCTTCAATGTTGATGATCGACATCACCATGAACGCAATCAGTAAAATTGCAAAAGTGATGAGCTCACTCCAGACGAGTATCCAAAGGAGGAAATTATCCTGCCCTACATCATCTGAAATCTTTGCCGCAAAGGACGCTTCTTCTATTCTAAGCATGGCCATGCCTAGCGCGCAGCGCACACGCCTTCTTTGCGTTTTGGCAAAGAAAAATCGGCACTGCGGATGCATTGTGCGTTTTCAAAACAAAGGAATGTTTCAATGACAGAAGCACAGTTTGGGCTGTTGATAGCAACGCCCGTCATCATAGGCTTTTCGCTGGTGCTTTACCAGATGGGTGCTTTGCAGGGGGCTGGCACACTCTCAGCCGTTGCAGCGTCCATTGTCATCGCCGTCATTCTTTTTCTGGGCCAGTGATCATGGAGAAAACCTCTCAACTCCACGCGTCCGATGTGAGTCATCTTGAAGCGCATCATGGCGATGCGCTTAATCTGTGCCTGCAATTGGAAGAAACAGCGGAAGAGCTGGAAAGCAATTGCTCACCGCAAGATTATTTAAGGCTGGCGGCTTTCATTCCACAGCTTGTCGGCGAGACCCATGCGCTGGAAGAAAAAGTGCTTTTCCCTGATTTTAGTCAGCAAGCTAATTCTCATTTTGCGGGCGTTATCATCGAACGTCTGAAGGCCGAGCACCGCTGTGATCGGCTGGCGGCTGATGAACTTGCACAGACTCTGACAGCGATTGCAGAAGGCAAAAGCACGCGCGCTCCTGAGACAGTGTCGTATATGATCCGTGGATTTCTTGAGAGCCTTCGCCGTCACATTCTGTCGGAAAAGCTGATGATTGAAGCGCTGCTCGCAGCCAAATCCGAACAACGCGAAGTATTTGGCTGATATTGATTATCAGCCAAGCTGGTTATCACCGCTTTGCAACACGCGTATTGCGGGCCAATAGCTCTTGAGCCACAGCAGAAATGCAGCCGCCCATAAAACTGCTGTCGGCGCATAAGGTGAACCCGGCAACTCCGGCATAAAGCTCATATCCGGCAAAACACGGAAAAAATCAGCTGCAGTCAGAAGGAAAATCGCAAGCTTGGCCGCGCGTGGCAGACCAAGCGTCTGATGCGTATGCAGCAGACCCGCGATACAGAAGACCGCAAGAACACCAAGCCCCAGACCACCCATCAGCGCCACATGCAGGCCTGCAAGTTCGGGAACAGGTGCGCCAAGCTTCGCAGCTCCACTCAGTAACAAGCCAATACCTGCCAAAGCGGAAGAACCAGCAAGTGCTACGATTTCAGCACGCAAGGCCTCTTTGCCGATAAAGGCTTCGCCCACACGGTCGATAAAAGCAGCACCCGCTGCAATCAGCAGATAGCCGCATGTTTCAGGTGAAAAGCCAAACAGATCGACCACGACTGCAACCACGATCAGTCCCGGTGCCAGATTAAGTCTGCCGGGATGCGGGCGAAAGGGGGCAATGCTACGCGTTGGATCCAGCACCAGATTGGTAATCGGCACCGTAATGCGTGCCAGCGCAATGCCAAGAAGCCCGAGAAACACCAGTCCGGCGATGCGCAGCATCTGGCCTGCCAGTTCAATATTCTCGACAAGGAAACCGTATCGCACCAGCGCCTCGCAAAACGTCAGCGCTACGATCCAGCCGATGAACGCCAGCAGCCGGTCAGTGCGCCGCACAATGATGAGCTTGAGCATGTAGGCAATAAGAAAGCCAAGCCATGCAAGGTCGCATAATGCACCAATAAGCCCAAGGCTGTCAGCCCCCAGAAAACCAACCAAACGCCCCGTCAACCAGAGGGCTGCGAGCACGAGAAGCGGCCTGCCCTGCAAGCGTTTCGTGTCGGTCCATTCAGGAACTGCCGTGGTAATAAAGCCCATGAGTGCAGCGCCAAAGGCGCCGAAAATCATCTCATGTGCATGCCAAAGCGCTGGCGGCGTGGAACGCACAAGCGGCAGATCAAGGCCAAAAACCAGTACCCATTGAAATGGCCAGAGTGCTGCGTAAAGTGCTGCAAGCGGGAAAAAAAGTCGGAAGCCTTCATCCGTCAATATGTCTATTAATGGCTGTGCTGGCCGCTCTGTGATGGCAGTCATGGCCGCCTCCGCTCATCAACATCGTCAATATGACGGAAAATCGGATCGTGTTTGAGAAAATCCTGCACAGTCGCAAACACGTCTTCGTCCGAACGCTGGCCCGGCAACAGCCGTAGCCTACGCTCGCCCGCAATACCGCTGCCATCGCTGTTGAGCACGACAATCCGGTGCGCAATACGAGCTGCTTCCATGAGATCATGGGTTACGAATATCGCGGCAAAGCGAGTCGTCCGCCCCGCATCGATGATAATATCCTGCATTCGGCGTTTGAGTGCGACATCGAGCGCGGTAAACGGCTCGTCGCAGAACAGGAAATCCGGCTCAATGACCAGCGCACGGGCAATGGCGACACGCTGCTGCATCCCGCCCGATAGTTCGGACGGATATTTATCAAGATCAGTAAGCTCAAAAGCCACGCGGTTTGCCGCACGCTTCACTGCCTCATCACGATCACGCCGCTTCATGCCTGCGATACGCAGCGGATAGGCAATATTGTCATTCGCCGTTGCCCATGGCAGCAGGCGCGGCTCCTGAAAGATTATGCCGTGCCGGCTATAGTGGCGTCTGATCCGCCCATAGCGCTGATCGACAATACCAGCCGCAATATGGATAAGCGTACTTTTACCGCAGCCTGACGGTCCGACCAGCGCGACTATCTCAGCCGCTTCTAAATCGAGACTGATATGATCGAGCACGGTGCGCCCGAAATATGCATGTCCGATACGATCAAGTTCCAGCACTGTCATCACAACCACCTCAACGCTTGACGCCCCATGGCTGCGCAGCAATACGCCAGCGTTCAAATTCGGCACGAACTGGATGGATCAACCCGTATTCAATCACGATCAGCGCCGTTACAGCGATCAGTACCCAGGCAAGCGAACCGGCAATATCGAGATTGGCACGATTGCGCGCCAGTTCACCGCCAATGCCGCCGACATTGGCGAGCAGTTCTGCCATGACCGCCACCTTGAAGGCCGAGCCGAGGGATACGGCGAGCGCAGGAAACAGATAGGCCGAAACATGGCGCAAACTAAGTGTCGTCAGCCGCTTTAAGCCGCTTGCACCAAAGGCACGCGCCATATCGTCAAGCTTACGATCACGCGTTATGATGCCTTCGGCAACGGAAACAAAAATGAGCGGCGATGAGGATACGAGAATGGTCATGGCAACAGTTCCGTCCGTTGAGCCAAACCAGATCATGGCAAGCACGATCCACGCTATAGGCGGAACCCCGAGCAACACGGTGACGAGCGGCTTTGCCAGCCGCAGAACTGCCGGAAAATAACCGGCAGCCAGACCAAGACTGGCACCAAAAACCGATGCGAAAGCAAAGCCTTTCAGCGCGCGACGTGTCGTGAGGAAGGTGAGTTCCCATGCATGATGATCGCCCAGCAATGCGATTGCAGCGTGAAACGTTGCTAAAGGTGATGGCAGGATAAAATCGCCATAGGTCTCATGACCGACCTGCCAGAGTGCTGCCAGCAACATTAATGCTGCAAGGCCCGACCATGCGGACCAGAGAAAGCGTCCTGTCCTCCCTACCCTGTCAGCCCAGCTCGTCATACTATTTCCAGTTAAAGGTAGAAGCCGTCATCCGGCAATTTACCGGCGATGATAGCAGGATCATTCGATGCAAGGGTTTCAAGCATCGTTTCAATTGCAGGCCGTGCCTTGCTGGCGCGCGTCGCCGTAAGGCGCGACGTTGCGATGGATGCAGCGAGAACCGGTTCGGGGAAATCAAGCGATTGCGCTGCAATGCCCGCAGCCTTTGCAGGCTCAGCATTCACGCGCTGCGCAGCCGCTTCCAGAGCACTCTGCAAACGATCCGCTAAGTCGGGATGCTCTGTCAGGAGCTTATCCGTCAGCACCAATCCTGCTTGCGGCAGAATTGGTGCTTTCCCCGTCACCTCGCCCCAGAGCTTTTGTACGTCGATGGTGCGACTGATATTTTTGCCTGCGGCTTTACCAAGCATAGTGGCAGCAGAAACGGCGGGCTCAGGCGCTAGAACTGCATCGACCTTACCTGTCAGCAGCATCTGCATTGCCTCAACCGGCGACGACGTGTTCTCAAGAGAAACATCTGTCTCCGGTGACAATCCGTAATGAGCAAGCAAGCGCTTTAGAACAAGGTCAGGCATATCATTTCTGAATGGCACAGCCAGCCGTTTGCTCTTGAGCGCAGGAATAGTGTTGAGCGCTGCATCGTCTGAAACAATATAGATCAAACCATCAGTCATCGTGTTGAGAAGCTTGAGCTTCATCCCGCGATTATAGAGATTTGCCGCGACCTGAACCGGCCGAACCACCGCCGACATTGTGCCAGAAGTGAGGCCTGCGCGCATTTCATCAGGGCTGCGCCAGACTTTGAAACTGGTCTTGTTAGCAAGGCCATTGAGTTCGCCTGATGCCAGCGCCTCAGCCAGAATGATCGATGGCCCGGCCGGTGGGCCATAGATCACCAGCTCTTCCAGTGTATCGGCGTGCGCTGCGCCGAAGCCGCCCATAAGCTGTGAAATCAGCAAGCCTGTCGGAATGGCAGCAAGACTGGTCAGCAGAGCACGTCTGTTCAAGGGCGCGGTCATGACAGCCCTTAGCGTTTCACTCATTGTCCACTCCAATGGGTTCAGATTTTTCCCATCATTATAACTGTGGTTGGCGCCCCTCTTTGATTTGGATCAAAGAAGAGAAATTCCCTCATGTTTATTTGCCGCCTATCATTAGGAGCGCGGGGCGCTCGCAATTGCAGGGGAATATTCATGCGGATTGAACAGGGCACCTCAAAGCCAGGAGGCTTTCACCAACGGCGTATGCTGCAACTTCTGACATCGACCGGATTAATACTGTTCGGTGCATGCGGCTTTGCTCTGGCGCAATCAGCATTACCCGGATCATCAATTGTGCTTGATCCGATCATCATCGGTGCCGACGATAACGCAGCCTTGAAAAAGCGCTTCGATGCAATGCCGGGCGGTGTTGCACTTGTCGAACAAAGTGATCGGGTCGTGACCGCAAACGAGACCGTATCGCGTGCATTGCGTTCTGTTCCGGGTGTGGTTGTGCAGAACTTCTTTGGTGGCAACGACCAGCCGCGCATTCAGATCCGTGGTTCCGGCCTGCAACAAAATCCGGTCGAGCGTGGCATTCTAATGCTTCAGGACGGTTTGCCGCTTAATCGTGCAGACGGCACTTACGCGGTCGGATTTGCAAACCCCAGCCTTGCGGAAACGATAGAAGTCTATCGCGGCTATATGGCCAATCGGCTTGGCGCGACTGTACTGGGTGGCGCACTCAATTTCGTATCGCCCACAGGCGCGCAATATCAGGGCATGCAGGGAACCGTCAGCGGCGGCTCATTTGGACAGGTCGGCGTTTCCGGCAAAGCAGGCTTTCAGACCGGCACGATGGATGGGCTGTTTCAGGCCGATTACACACGTCGCGACGGTTTTCGTGATTATAACCAATCCGAACGCGTGAGCGTTGGCGGCAATGTCGGCTTTGAGGTGAACGATAATATCAAGACCCGCTTCTTCTGGGGCTATACCGATCTTGGCTTTGATGTGTCCGGGCCTCTCACCAAAAGCCAACTCGAATCCGATCCACGTCAGGTTCACACCGGTCCGACAGTCATACCGGGCGGCGCGATCAATGCCGGCCCAAATGTTCTGCGTGACAGGCCACGGCGCGATGCAAAACAACTCCTGATCGGTTCACGCACCACAGCCGAATTCGACGCGCATCTTTTTGATTTCGCGATGGGTTACACCTATACGGACGACACATTCCGCTTCCCGATTTCCGCGGAGATCCGCGAAACCAAGGGTGGCGATTTCACCGGTGTTGTTCGTTACGCATATAGACACGACGATGCAGCGCCCCTGCCTCTTTTTGAAACGACTGCGCAATATTCCATCGGTTCCATAGACCGCAATTATTACATCAATCAATCCGGCACACAGGGCGCGCAGTTTGGTGAAAACGATCTCGATGCCAGCACACTCTCGCTTCATGCTGGCTTCAACGTTCCGCTCAACGATACAATTACCGTCTTTCCAGCACTGTCCTACGCCTACGCAACGCGCAAGAATGACGACACTTACAGCCTTTCAACACGGCCAACCATTGCCTACAATCCCGCCAATCCAACGCTACGTTTGCCCAACGGTGCAGTTCCAACAAACAATAACAGCTACGACCGCAATTATCAGGGCTGGAGCCCAAGCCTTGGCGTGAGCTACAAGCCTGATGACGCCAACACATTCTTTGCCGCCGTCAGCCGCAGCTTTGAACCGCCAACACATGACGATCTTCTGGCAACCATCAATGGTACGCCCAACAGCAGTGCCGGACGGCCAAACCCCGGAGCACCGTTTGCGGTAGCCGATGCTTTCCGCGCACCCGATCTTGATGCACAGACCGCAACAACGATCGAAGCAGGCTGGCGCTCCGAAATGGGGCTGTTTGCATGGGATGTGACGAGCTATTATTCATGGGTCAACAATGAGTTGTTGAGCTCGCGCGACGTTACAGGCGCCTCACTGGGCGCGATCAATGCCGACGATACACGACATTTTGGTATCGAGCTTGGACTGGCAGCACAGATCACTGATCGAATTTCCGGTCGGGTCGTTTATACCTATCAGGACTTCCGCTTCCATGATGATCCGCTTCGCGGTGACAACCGGCTTGCCGGTGCCCCTCGCCAGATCATCAACACGGTGCTCAATTACGAAGTTAACGACCGCTGGACTTTGCAGGGTGCCGTTCAATGGGTGCCTGAAAAAACGTCCGTCGATAATATGAACACGCTCTATTCCGATCCCTATGCCGTGGTTGATCTGCGTACAGAGGTGAAAATCAGCGATAACCTTCTGTTCTTCGGCGAAGTCACCAATGTCTTTGACGAAAAATATGCAAGCTCAACGCTGATTGTTGATCAGGCTCGGCCCGATCAGGCTGCGTTTCTGCCCGGCGATGGACGCGGGTTCTTTGTGGGCCTTAAAGCTAAATACTAATCGAATGAATGCGCCCTTTTGCAACTAACTACATGCAAGAGGGCGCATAATACTATTTATTTAACACCTCGGGTCTGATAGCGCTCTCTTAAATTCCCAACAGCTTGTTGCATTGTTGATCATGATGCAGTCCAAGTGCCTGGAGTAAGAGATGGCTGCCGATACAATGCTGAAAAATATGGTGCGTGCCCTTCCTGTTTTTGCAGGTATGGAACCGCCAGCTTTCGATAAGCTGCTCGCGCAAGCCACACACAGATCAGTTCCGCAAGGCCGCACGGTTTTCCAGCAGGGCGAACAGGCCAAGCTGTTCTATATTCTGGTGCATGGTCGTTTGAAAGTAACCCAGGTCACTGCTGACGGACAGCAACTCATCGTTCGGGTGGTCAATCCCGGCGATCTGTTTGGCTTTGCGCTTGCGCTGGGACGCAAGGATTATCCCGGCACGCCTCTTGCACTGGCCGATAGCAGCGTCCTTGCATGGCCGATGGAGCTAATGACCGAATTTATGGCACGTCACCCGACGCTAGCCGTGAAGACCATGCAGATGATCGGTAGTCGTCTCGACGCTGCCCATTCGCGTATTCGCGAAATTTCCACACAGGAAGTCGAGCAGCGCGTTGCTCATGCGATCATCCGGCTTGCTGATGAAGCGGGTGTAAAAGAAGATAGCGGTATCCGCATCGATTTTCCCGTCTCGCGGCAGGACATTGCAGAATTGACCGGAACTACTTTGCACACAGTTTCGCGCATCATCAGCCAATGGCAGGGCAAAGGCTGGGTCGAAGGTGGCCGAAAATCCCTGATCGTGCGTGATCTGAGGCGCCTCAAGCACATTGCTGAAAGCGATATGTGAGTCTTATTCTCCACTATTTAAATCTATTTGATCTCAATCAAAGATATGAGTCTCGAGCCGTTCTAAATCTACATCAGCCTGGCGAATGGGCATCGTTGTGAAGTCGTCCAAGCCAGCTATGGAGATCAAACAGATGCGTAAATTTGCAATTTCGTTCGCCGCGGCAACTCTCAGCCTAATGATGGTGGCCCCCGTCATGGCTGAAAATATCGAAGTCCACATGCTTAATAAGGGCGCAGAAGGCGCAATGGTTTTCGAGCCTTCTTATATCAAGGCAAATCCCGGCGACACGATAACATTCATCCCTACTGATAAGGGGCACAATGTTGAGTCGATCAAAGGAATGATCCCAGAAGGCGTTGATGCTTTCAAAAGCAAGGTCAACGAAAATTACGTACTGACCGTCACAGAACCCGGCGCTTATTTCGTCAAATGCACACCGCATTATGCAATGGGTATGGTTGCACTGCTCGTTGTTGGCGACAATCCAGCAAATCTTGAAGGGATCGTTGCAGCCAAGAAGCCAAAGCCTGTGCAGGCAAGACTAGAGAAGGCAATTGCCAGCGCTCAGTAACAGACGGCTCTAAATTGCAGAAAACCGGTCAGGTGACGAGGATATTATGGCAATACAGGAAGGTCTGCTTGCTGCCCCCGCAGCTAAGCCCTCCGAACGGCGCGGCGCGATAGCGCGCGGTTTCAAAAAAACCGGACCGGCAATTTTTAGTTATGGCTTCCGCCCATTTTTTCTGGGCGGGGCCATCTGGGCAGTTCTGGCAATGCTGCTCTGGATATTTTCACTGACGCTTGGCCTGTCTGTCGGTGGTGCCTATGGTGCACTCAACTGGCACGCCCATGAAATGGTCTTCGGCTTTTCTTCTGCTGTTCTTGCAGGCTTTCTGCTAACAGCGGTTCCCAACTGGACTGGAAGGCTGCCAGTTTCCGGCATGCCGCTTGCAATCCTTTTTGGTGCATGGCTTCTCGGTCGTCTGGTATTTCTCAATCCCGAAATCACAAACCTGTATCTGGCTGTTGGGATCGAAAGCCTGTTTCTGCCAATGCTGCTTTTCATTTGCGCGCGTGAAATCATCGCCGGACATCAATGGAAAAACCTTAAAGTTTTGATCGCTGTGGGTGTTGTTACGTTCGCCAACATCGCATTTCACTATCTAGCTCTGAGCGGTGGTAACGTTGCAATGGCAAACCGTATCGGCGTCAGCGCCTATGTGCTGTTAATCATGCTGATCGGCGGACGCATTATTCCAAGTTTCACACGAAACTGGCTCAACAAGACCGGATCAACGCTGTTTCCAGTTCCATTCAACCGCTATGACGGATTGTGCATTTTGGTGGGCGTTGCAGCCTCTCTTTCATGGGTCACAATACCTGAATCAACGCTGACTGCAGTTCTCGCAATCACAACGGCGATACTTCACACAATCCGTCTTTATCGCTGGCGCGGCTGGACAGTGGCGCGCGAAAAGCTTCTGCTTGTGCTGCATGGTGCCTACGCTTTCGTACCAGCAGGTTATATTGCCATTGCATGCGCGGCGCTTGGGAAGCTCAACCCCTTTTCAGCGCTTCATGTCATGACGGTTGGGGTTATCGGCTGCATGATGCTTGCAGTAATGACGCGTGCCACACGCGGTCATACAGGCAGACCGCTGACAGCAACGCTAACAACACAAATTGCCTATCTGTGCGTCATTCTCGCAGCCATTATCAGGCCTTTTGCTGAAATGATGCCAAACTTCTTCCATACATTTCTTGCGGGTTCCGCACTGCTATGGATGCTGGGATTTGGTCTCTATGTCCTCGAATACGGACCTATGCTCACGCGCAAACGAAAAGCTTGAGCAGAAAACCCAGTCAACGAACGATTGTTTTGAAAGGCTGCCGCGTCAACATCATCATACTCGGCGCATGAACTTGAGAATGATCAAGATCAGCTATGACCTGTGGTCTGCTCGTTCCGTACAATTGCAGCTTGTCAATGACTATACGCTATGGAGCTAATCTTTGCAGCTTAAACATTATGGCGGCACTGCACCTTCGCATCAAGCACATTTGCGTTCTGATCAATTGGGTAAGATGACCATCAATCCAAACATTTTACGCAGGTGGAGATTGGAATGAGACGACTTTTGCAAATGGATACGTGCTCATTAATGTGCCTCAGAGCCTGAATCATAATGAATGTAACGATATCAGGCTCTTGCGATGCGCCGGGTGAGCAGGCGAATGTTTGCGATGTAGACCCAGGCTTCAGCAGACGCGACGGTTTTTTCGATATCTTTGGCCAATCTACGGCAACGTCCCAGCCATGCAAACGTCCGCTCGACCACCCATCGGCGTGGTAAGAGTTTGAAGCCCTCAGCGTGATCGGATCGTTTGACGATTTCCAGCGTAAATTTTCCGACCTTTTCCAACCTGTCTTTGAGCTTGGGTCCCGCGTATCCACCATCAGCAAAGATATGCCGTAACCACGGCCAGCGTTTGAGGATGGTTTTCAAGACATCAGGTGCACCATCTCTGTCTTGAATACCCGCAGAATGGATCACCAGACCAACCATCAAGCCGAGGGTATCAACCACAATATGACGCTTGCGACCGTTGATCTTTTTTCCGCGTCAAAGCCCCGTATTCCGCCACTTTCCGTGGTTTTTACTGACTGGCTATCGATCACGCCAGCGGTAGGGCTGGGCTGCTTTCCGGTCAACTCGCGTGCTGTCATCACGAGCGCGTTGTTGATCGTGCGCAGCATCCCTTCATCTCGCCATCGATAGAAATACTTTTGCACCGTGGAAAATGGTGGGAAGTCCGTGGGCAAAAGCCGCCATGCGCCACCTGATGAAGCAATATAAAGCAACGCATTTACCACCTCTCGCAAATCCGTCTTGCGAGGGCGTCCGAGACGGCCCGGTGCAGGCATCATCGGTTCGATGACAGTCCATTCCGCATCCGTTAAATCGCTTGCATAACGTGCGTTGCGTCGTCCATATTGTTGCCGAGCGGTTGCAGTCCAGGCCATCATGATCTCCATCGAATGTAAGCTATCCGATTGAATCATAACCTACTGAAATCGCTCAATCCTTTTTGGAACAGGCTCTAAGGCTTCAAAGCATTTCATTCGGCCTCAGCGACTATCGCGGGCAGTGAAGTGGCGCATATGATCCGCAAATATCAATTCACAAATAATCGCCGTTCGCCATTCAAAGTCTTTGCGGAGCTCGCAGCATAATTGTGTCTACAGATAAGGCAGGCCTTAACTGGCTGAAATATTTGCGACACAACCCTGACAAGCACACCACGCTCTGCAAGAAGATCGTCTACATCCGCGGTGCTCAATGCAAAGCGGTGATAGGTCCAGACAACGTAGGCAACAATTTAATGCGGATAACTAAACTCCTTCAACCGGGATAGGAGCTGAGTAATTTCATGCCATATCGATACCGGAAACGCCAGCCTCAAACAACTTGGCAATACCTGCCGGACATATGCCGGTCTATTCCGACAATGTGCCGGTTATCCCGACAGGATACTTGATGCCTGAAAATGGTTGACGTGCCAAGCTGCCGACAACAAATCTAACCCGGAAAACTGTTTATGACCGATCTCACTCATCCCGCGCCCCAGTTCTCGCCAATCGACGCTGAAAAGCTCGCCAAAGACATATTTGGCGTCACCGGAAGCGCATCCGCGCTTGATAGCGAACGGGACTGCAATTATCGGCTGAAAACTGAGAGTGATGCAGGCTGGATTTTGAAAATCGTCAATGCCAGCGAGCCAGAGGTCGAAAGCGAGTTCCAGACAGCGCTTTTTCGTCATCTCGCAAATGGTAATTCCAAACTGGCTGTGCCTTATCTCAAGCCAAGTCTTTCCGGTGAAATGCTTGCTTCCGTCACGGCTGCCGATGGTGAAAACCATGCCGTGCGGCTGGTTGGCTGGCTTCCTGGCACTCCAATGGCGCAAGTCACGCGCACCTTTGAACTGATGCGCAATCTGGGCCGCTCGCTGGGTGAACTGGATCATGCGCTTCAAGGCTTCATTCATCCCGGTGCTGTGCGTGAACTCGACTGGGATTTGCGTCATGCTGGACGCGCACGCACGCGCCTGCACTTTGTCGGTGATGCAGACAAGAGGGCATTGCTTGAGCGCTTTATCACTCGCTTTGAAACACTGGTTGCGCCGAAACTTGCAGGTCTGCGCGCGCAGGTCATTCATAATGACGCGAATGACTGGAATATTCTCGTCGATAAGGACAATAATGAGCAGATCGCAGGGCTGATCGATTTCGGCGACGCCGTTCATACGGTGCTGATTGCAGAAGTGGCGATTGCCTGTGCTTATGCAGCGCTTGATACAGAAGACCCGATTGGTGCAGCCGCAGCTCTCGCATCAGGCTTCCATGAAAAATATCCGCTGAAAGAAGAAGAAGTTGATCTTCTGTTTGAACTCATCGCGATGCGGCTTGTCACCAGCGTGACATTCTCGGCATCACGCCGCGACCAGACTGAAGACAATCCATATCTCGCTATCAGTGAAGCACCAGCATGGAATTTGCTGGCCAAAATGGATGCTATGAACCCGCGCTTCGCCACCGCTATTCTGCGCAAAGCCTGTGGTTTTGATGCGATTTCCGGCGCTGGCGCAATCCGTAAATGGATTTCCGACAATCACAAAAGCTTTGCGCCAATCGTGCAGCCCGCACCGGCTACCATGACCAAGGCAATTGTGCCTTATGGCGATGAAACGCACTTTATGACGGTCGCATCTGCTGAGCAGCGCGCAAAAGAGGCAACAGAGTGGTGGAATAATTTCTGCGCCGAAAACAATATCGAGCTCGGTATTGGTTCATGGGGCGAAAAGCGCACCGTTTATACGGATACGGCCTTTGAATCGCGCTTTATTGATGGTCTGCGTCGTATCCACCACCTCGGCGTTGACTTGTTTATGCCGGCTGGAACGCCGCTTTATACGCCGCTTGATGCGACGGTTACAAGCGTTGAAGTTGAACGCGAGCCGCTCGGCTATGGCGGTCTGGTAACGCTGTTGCACAGCCCGGAAGGTTGTCCGCCATTCGTGACCCTGTGGGGGCATATGGCGCAGGAGGCCTTGGGCCGTCTGAAGGCTGGGCAGAAGCTCAAAGCCGGTGATCTGGTTGGCTATATGGGTGATATTCATGAGAATGGTGGATGGACCCCGCATCTGCATTTAGGCATGACCACCGATCTCAATTTGACTGCGACTGAAGTTCTGGGTGTGGGCGAAACGGCCTATCTGGATGTCTGGGCTGATCTGTTCCCGGATGTCGCAGAACTGGCCGGTATTCCGCCCGAAACCTTCCATCAGGATGGTTACACACGCGCAGAGATTATCGAAAAGCGTAAGCAGATTTTGCTGCCAAACCTTTCAATCTCTTATTCTGAACCGATCAAATTCGTACGTGGTGAGGGCGCCTGGCTGATCGATAATACAGGCCGTGCCTATCTCGATTGCTTCAACAATGTTTGTCATATCGGCCATGCGCATCCTGAAGTGGTCGAAGCCATTGCGCGTCAGGCGGCGTTACTCAACACCAACACCCGCTATCTGCACGATAATATCGTCAACTATGCTGAGCGTTTGACAGCCACATTGCCGGAAGGTCTGACGGTTGCCTCTTTTGCCTGTTCAGGCAGCGAAGCAAACAGTCTGGCGCTGCGTATGGCGCGCAACCATACCAATCGCAATGAAGCAATTGTTCTCGACTGGGCCTATCACGGCACCACACAGGAGTTGATTGATCTCAGTCCTTATAAATATAAGCGTAAGGCCGGTAAGGGCCGTCCTGCTCATGTTTATGAAGGCACAATTCCTGACAGCTATCACGCTCCGGAAGACTGGCCCGTCGAGGAACATGCAAAGCGCTTTGCAGCCAATATCGCGGAGCATATTGAATCCATGCGCAAAGAAGGATGTAGTCCGGCCTTCTTCCTGGCAGAATCCATTCCGAGTGTTGCCGGTCAGGTGTTCCTGCCTGAAGGCTACCTCAAGGAAGTTTATGCGATGGTTCGCGCTGCTGGTGGCGTCTGTATCGCGGATGAAGTGCAGGTCGGTTTTGGCCGCGTGGGCAGCCATTGGTGGGCATTCGAATTGCAGGATGTGGTGCCGGATATCGTCACCATGGGCAAGCCTATCGGTAATGGGCATCCAATGTCGGCAGTTGTCACCACGCGTGAGATCGCTGACAGCTTCAACAATGGCATGGAGTACTTCAACACATTTGGCGGTAATCCGGTTTCCTGTGCTGCTGGTCTCGCTGTTCTTGACGTGATCGAACGCGATAAGCTGCGCGAAAATGCGCTTAATGTCGGCAACTATCTGCTTGATGGTTTCCGGGCGATGCAGAAGCGCTTCGATATTATCGGTGATGTTCGCGGTAGCGGTCTGTTCCTCGGTATCGAGCTGGTAACAGATCGTAAAACCAAAGCGCCCGCAACTGCTTTGGCGCGTGCAATCAATGATGGCGCAAGAGCGCACGGTATCTTGATGGGTACTGAAGGCCCGCATGATAACGTGCTGAAAATGCGCCCATCGATGGTGTTTAGCCGTGCCAATGCAGATCATCTCTTGAGCGTATTGAGCGATAGTTTTGCAGCCGCTTTGAAATAATAAATAGCTCACTCGCTATTTTGAAGGTCGCATCTTTTTATCCGTAAGGGATAAGGGTGCGACCTTTTTGTGTTTGAGTTTGGGTGCAAAAATTTGGCGGCAAGAGTGCCGACAATATGCCGGTCAATTCCGGCAATGTGTCGGGCTTGCAGACATATTGCTGGATGCTTGAAAACAAAGCCTGTGCCAAGCTCCATCATGAAGGTTGATGGTGAACCATAGCCCTAAAACAAAAAGACAAATCCAGAGGAAACCAAAAATCATGAATTCCAGGATTAAGAGCCTGATTGCTGTCGCAGCTGTCGCAATTGCTGCAACGTTCTCCATTGCCCCAGTGCAGGCAGATGAACTTGCCAAGCTCAAAGACGCTGGCAAAATGCGCATTGCGATGAGCGGTCAATATCCTCCGTTCAGCTTCACCAATGAGCAGAACGAAGTTGTTGGCTTTGACGTCGCAATTGGTTCTGCAATTGCCGACCGTCTCGGCGTAAAGCCAGAAATCGTTACAACCCCTTTTGACGGTATTATTGCTGGTCTGCTGGCGAAGAAATATGATGCCGTTGTGGCCTCGATGACCATTACACCAGAGCGCGAAAAAGCCGTTGATTTCGTCGGTCCATATTATCATGCCGGACGCACAGTCGTTGTTAAGGACAGCTCGCCTGTTCAGAAACTCGAAGAGCTGAACGGCAAGACCGTTGGCGTCACGATGGGTGATGCTCACGAAAAATGGGCGAAAGCTCAGGGCGACCTGACAGTTCGCACCTATAAGGGTCTGCCAGAAATGCTGATCGACCTTGATGCAGGTCGTCTTGATGCGCTGGTTATGGACAGCATTCCGGTAATGATTGCCGTTAAGGAAACCGGCCAGAAGGTCCGCATTCTCGAAACTCCGAATATTGATGGCGCACGTGAAGCGCTCGGCATTGCTATTCGCAAGAACAATCCAGAACTGAAAGCCGCTATGCAGAAGGCATTGGACGATATGCTTGCTGACGGCACTTACGAAAAAATCTCGATGGAATGGATCGGTAGCGACATTCGCTAACAGGATTTCCAGCCCGGCCCATTTTATCATAAACGGTAAAATGGGCCGGTTTATATGAGTTTTCGGAGTGGTTTTATGGATCTAGCGTTAATGCAGCGCGTCCTCCCGTTCTTTCTGGAGGCTGCGTGGGTCACGGTGCAGATTTCTGTACTCGCTCTTTTGCTGGGCTTTTTGATTGCCGGTCTTTTGGTGGCTGGTCGCCTGTCAAATATTATCGTTTTTCGTTCTTTGGCCGGTGCCTATGTCAGCATTTTTCGTGGCACCCCCTGCCTGGTTCAGTTGTTCGTCCTTTATTTCGGTGGACCGCAGATCGGTCTGGAACTTGAGCCATACGCAGCTGGCGTCATTGGTCTTGGTCTGAACATTGCTGCCTACATGGCTGAATCCATTCGCGGAGCAATTTCAAGCGTTGATAAGGGACAGACAGAAGCTGCCCGCTCTATAGGCTTTGATCGCGAACGCACGCTTCGGCTGATTGTTCTGCCGCAAGCAGCGCGCCTGATGATCCGTCCGCTGGGCGTCAATGCTGTAGCGCTTGTCAAAGGTTCGGCGCTGGTTTCGACAATCTCGGTGGTAGAACTCACCTATACGGCGCAGCGCTTCATCAGCTCTACATATAAACCCTTTGAGATATTTGCGGTTACGGCCGTTCTCTATATGTTCATCGTCTATGTCGTCGTTATGATTGTCGATCTTCTCGACAAACGTTTTGCGCCACGTTGAGGGAGGATTAAATGCCAGCTCTCGACTTCACTATCGTTCCTCCCTATGCAGAACTGCTTCTCGCCGGATTGTGGTGGACGCTTGTTCTCGCCGTGTCATCCAGCGTTCTCAGTTTTGTCTTTGGCATCTTTTTCGCGCTTGTCGTGCTATATGCACCGAAAATCCTGGCCTATCCGATCCGCTTCTTCATGTGGCTTTTCATGGGAACGCCGCTGCTGCTGCAGCTTTATCTTATCTATTACGGGCTTGTTCAGGTTGGCGTCGATATTCCAGCGCTCTTTGCCGGGATCATTGCTCTTAGTCTGCATTTTGCGGTTTATAATGCCGATGTTTTCCGGGCCGGTATTGTTACGGTTGATCCGGGGCAGACGGAGGGCGCACGTTCAATCGGCCTTAGTCGTGGCCAGACCTTGCGCTACATCATAATCCCGCAGGCCATCCGCAATACCATTCCGCCAATCGGCAACAATATGATCGTTTTGCTGAAAGACACATCACTTGTTTCGATTATCGGGATTGCGGAACTCGTGCACAGCGCGCAGATCGCGATCAGTGAGACATACAGCCCGTTTGAATTTTATCTGACTGCCGCCGTACTTTATTATGCTGCCAATCTCGTTATGGAAGCTGGATTGCGGCGCATCGAAAGAAAAGTGGAGGTTACGCGATGAGCGCCCTGAACCCAATGGTGGAAGTTAAAGGTGCCCGCAAAGCCTATGGTGCACTTGAAGTGCTCAAGAATATCGATCTCTCCGTCTCACGCGGACAGATTATTGCGATTATTGGGCCGAGCGGCTCGGGTAAAAGCACGTTGTTGCGCTCCATCAACCATCTTGAAACGCTGAACGGTGGCGAAGTCTGGCTTGATGGCGTACAGGTCAATCAGCCGCTGACTGGCAAAGCTTTCGAAAAGCATATCAACTCTGTTCGTCAGCAGATGGGCATGGTATTTCAGCACTTTAATCTCTTTCCGCATATGACGGTGATGGAGAATATTACGCTGGGGCCAATAAAGCTCAAAGGCATGTCAAAAAGTCAGGCACGGGAACTGGCGTCGGATTTGCTGTCTAAAGTCGGACTATCAAGCAAAGCCGATGTCTATCCATCGCGACTTTCGGGTGGGCAGAAACAGCGTGTCGCCATTGCGCGCGCATTGGCGATGCAGCCGAAAGTTATGCTTTTTGATGAGGCGACGTCCGCTCTTGATCCGGAGCTGGTCGACGAGGTCAATCTCGTCATGAAACAGCTTGCGGCTGAGCATATGACGATGTTGATCGTGACCCATGAAATGCGCTTTGCGGGAGAAGTGGCAGATAAGATTCTGTTTATGGATGGCGGCGTTGTGGTGGAAGAAGGCAAGCCGAAAGACTTGCTAACCAATCCTCAGAATGATCGTACTCGTAGCTTCCTACGTACGTATCTTGCACCGAATGGAATTTAACGCATAACCCGAAAAGCATGAAATTGTATAAAAGCGGCGAGCCAAAGGTCCGCCGCTAATTTTTCAGTAGGTTAAGAACAAGCTTATCGCTGGAGGTGATTATGCCGCGTTCTCCGCGAACAACACGAATGGCGAGCGACTGTCATTTGCGAATTGATTCTTACGGACCATATGTGCTACTTTGATCCCAGCAATGGTAGCAGAAGCTGAATGAAGGGTTTTGAAGCCTAACATATGTTTGGTGATCCGCTTGATGAAGCGATGACCCTGTTGAAGGATATTGTTCAGGTATGTGACCTTTAGGAGTTCAATCAGCTTATCCGCACCCGTAATTTTCATGATATTGTTTATAGCCAGC
Organism: Brucella pseudogrignonensis; assembly: GCF_032190615.1. Classification (NCBI taxonomy): domain Bacteria; kingdom Pseudomonadati; phylum Pseudomonadota; class Alphaproteobacteria; order Hyphomicrobiales; family Brucellaceae; genus Brucella; species Brucella pseudogrignonensis. The sequence continues at coordinate 75,065 of NZ_JAVLAT010000003.1, read as the reverse complement.
GCACCAGCCAAATTAGCCCCGCTTTTATCAATAACAATGTCGTTTGGAATACCATTGCTTGCGATGGCTTGCCTAAAGAACCGCCATGCAGCGTCGAGATTTCGGCGCTCAGACAGCATGAAGTCAAGGGTTTGTCCGTCTCGATCAACTGCTCGATACAGATACATCCATGTCCCTTCGACCTTAATATAGGTCTTATCAACACGCCATAAGCCAAGTGTTGGTCGTTTACATCTTTGCGCGCGGGCAGCAACCTGCGGCGAGAATTTAACCACCCACCGGTTTAATGTTGCATGGTCGATCTCTACGCCGGGTTCAGTCATTATTTCTTGAAGATCACGATAGGAAACCGGGTAACGAACGTAAAAGAATACGGCATACATGATCACACTTTTGGGGAATGCGTCCCCTTGAAATCGACCATGATTAATGCCTCGCTTCGATCTGAAATCGGTACAATCCCTTGCACGGATCATCAGATACGAAAAGTTTGCGACAGAACCGCGCTCAAAGTCCCTCTTGGCGATATTGCGCGACTGATGGGTAGCCACCGCTCGACGATCTATCGCGAGATCAAGTACAACAGCTTCCGGACACCGAGATTCCAGATTATAATGGCTATCATAGCGTTGTTGCCGACAACATCAGCAAGTACCGCAGAACACGGTTGCGCAAGATCAGACGGTACCTAGAGCTGCGCAAGTTTGTCACTTAACAATTGGAAGCAAATTGGTCGCCGGAACAGATCTGCGGGAGACTGGTTAGCCATGGCTTGAGCGCGATACGTCTATTCTCAGAAACGATCTATCGCTTCATTTATTCAAAGGAAGAATACGCGCTGAAGCTGTATGAGCACCTGGCCGAGATGCGAACAAAGCGCTGCCCACGCCGCACCAGACGATCGCGCAGCTCCTGCATTCCAGAAGCATTTTGTATTTATCAACGTCCTGATTTTGTTGGCAATCGTCTGCAATTCGGCAACTGGGAAGGCGACTTGATTATCTTTGATCGTGACCTTGGAGGAGCCAATGTCACGACACTTGTCAAACGCAAGAGCCGCTATTGCGTCATCATTAAAAACAACAGTCGGCGTTCAAAGCCTATCATGAATAAAATCATTCAGGCCTTTGCAGCGCTGCAAATAGAAAACCTTAAAGCGCCGATCTGATCATTCTGATCGGCGCTTTAAGCTAGCGGAACTCTGCAAGACGCTCTGTTAAAGAAGCAAAGGTCTGGCCATCCAGATTAATGATTATGCCGCGGTGGCGTCTTCGAAAGCTGACGAAATTTTTCCGCATCACGAATGGTTGCACCATCCGCAAGTTGCGTGACGGTTTGCCGGTAAATCATCTGCCAGGGCGTCGCATCCGCCGGTGTCTTCGGAAGGCCGTCCGCCTTCCGGCGCGCAATCTCAACATCATCCACCAACATATCGCACCTGCCCTGATTGAAGTCGATGCGAATAATATCGCCATTTCGCACCCATGCCAAACCGCCGCTTGCTGCACTTTCCGGTGAAGCGTTGAGAATGGATGGACTATCAGCGGTACCAGATTGGCGACCGTCACCGATGGTCGGCAGACTGGTAATGCCGCGTTTTAGCAAGTGATCCGGAGGCTGCATATTGACCACTTCGGCAGAGCCCGGCCAGCCGAGTGGGCCAGCGCCCCGAATGACCAGAATGCAGCGCTCATCAATATTGAGCTCCGCATCGTTGATGCGCTGATGATAATCCTCAGAGCCATCAAAAACGATAGCACGACCATCAAAAACGCCCTCGCGGCCCGGCTCTGAGAGATAGCGCTCGCGAAATTCCGGTGAGATCACACTCGTTTTCATGATGGCAAAATCAAACATATTGCCCTTCATGACAAGGAAGCCCGCACGCCACTTGAGCGGCTGCGCATAGGGGTAGATCACATCGCGGTCCGATGTTTCCCGACCTACGATATTTTCAGCAATCGATTTGCCGGTAACACTCGCACAGGCCCCATCAAGCTTTCCCGCCGAGAGCAGTTCCCACATGATTGCCGGAACACCGCCCGCCCGGTGGAATTTCTCACCCAGATATTCACCCGCTGGCTGGATATTCGCAAGTAGCGGGATGTCAAACCCCTCATCCTGCCAGTCTTCTGGCTTGAGTTCCACACCCGCATGTTTTGCCATCGCCATCAGATGTGGCTGCGCATTGGTTGAGCCGCCAATCGCCGAATTAACTTTGATCGCATTGATGAATGATGCGCGCGTGAGAATACTGGATGGACGGATGTCTTCCAGCACCAGTTCGACCGCGCGGCGGCCTGTGCGGTACGCCATCTGGCCGCGCTCACGATAGGCTGCCGGAATGGCAGCGCAACCTGTAAGCGACATGCCAAGCGCCTCTGCCATGGCATTCATCGTCGATGCCGTTCCCATCGTATTGCAGTGGCCGACCGATGGCGCAGAACTTAGCGCTGCTTCAAGAAATTCTTCTTTTGTAATTTCACCTGCTGCATATTTGCGGCGCGACTGCCATATCACCGTGCCGGAGCCTACGAGCTTGCCCTCATGCCAGCCATCAAGCATAGGTCCGCCCGAAAACACGATTGCCGGAATATCGACCGTTGAAGCGGCCATCAAAGCGGATGGGGTAGTCTTGTCGCAACCTGTTGTCAGCACAACGCCATCAAGCGGATATCCATAGAGGATTTCAACCAGCGTCATATAGGCCAGATTGCGATCCAGCGCTGCCGTCGGGCGTTTGCAGTTTTCAAACAGCGGATGACTTGGAAACTCAATGACAATGCCGCCCGCGTCCCGGATACCGTCCCGGATACGCTTCGCAAGATCAAGATGATGTCGATTGCAGGGGTTAAGATCGCTGCCAGACTGAGCAATACCAATGATTGGCTTGCCCGAACGCAATTCTTCAGGCGTGGTGCCATAATTCATGAAGCGCTCAAGATAGAGCGCTGTCAGATCCAGATGATCGGGATTATCGAACCAATCCTGAGAGCGTAGCCGACGCGGCGTACTTCGATCATCATTCATTGGTCTTCCTCCGGCTCACGGTTGTTGAGCCTCTCCAAATGCAGCAACAAGCCTGAGTGGTCCTTTTCCCCATGGCCAGATTCTACGAATGCGCGGAATTCATCACGAACTCCCTCGGTCAGTGGCAACTCAAGGGACAGAGTTTCAGCCATTGCTGCGACTGCATCCAGATCTTTCAATTGTAATCGTGAAGGTCCACCAGGCTCAAAACTACGCTCTACCATGCGTTTGCCATGCAATTCCAGAATGCGGCTTTCCGCAAAGCCACCGCGAATGGCATCGCGAAACTTGCCGCGATCCGCACCACCGGCTTCCACCAGCATCATGGCTTCAGCAACGGCACCGATGGTGATCGCAACAATCTGCTGGTTGGCTAGCTTGCATACCTGCCCCGCACCCGAAGGCCCGACATGCGTAACGCGGCCAAGAGCTGCAAACACATCCGCCAGTTCCTCAACAAGTGCCCCATCACCGCCAGCCATGAGTGCAAGAGTTCCTGCCTCTGCTCCGACAGTTCCGCCGGAAACAGGGCAATCAATATGCCGGATACCCATTGCATTCAAATGCTGCGCATGTTTCCGCGCAATCGGTGGAGCGATAGACGAAGTATCAATGACAACGGCACCCGTCTTAAGTGCGGCGGCAACGCCCCCATCAAACAGCACCGCGCCGACCGCTTTGCCATCGGAAAGCATTGTAAAAACCAAGTCGGCGTCTTTGACAGCTTCAACAGCGCTTGTGGCGACAATCGCACCATTTTGAGCCAAGGGCTTGGCCTTTGTGTTATCGCGATTCCACACAGAAACGCTATAACCAGCACCAAGCAGGCGTCGAACCATTGGCGCCCCCATAAGGCCTGTGCCAAGGAAAGCAATCTTGCGCGTCAAAGCGAACCTCCAAGCTCATCCTCAATATGAGCATGAATAATCTGGTCAAATGAGGTTTCTGCCTCAAACCCCAACGCGTGCGCGCGCTTGGCTTCAAAACCCGGCGCCCATCCCGCACACATCTTTATGATCATCTCATCGGGCTCGCGACGAATAAGCGCGACCGCTTTTTCACCGGCGATACGGCGTAATGCTTCGATCTGCTCTCCGACGGTGACGGAAAGGCCCGGCATAAACAAATTGCGGCGCGCTCCAACGCGCTGAAGATCCATCGTAGCACCATGAATAAGAAAACCAACGGCAGAGCGCGGCGAGGCATGCCAATGACGAACGTCTTCGGATACGGGCAACACGGCTTCCTGCCCGATCAAGGGCTCACGCAAGATATTCGAGAAGAAGCCTGATGCGGCGGCGTTGGGCTTGCCCGGACGAATGCAAATCGTCGGCAAGCGGATACCAATGCCATCGAAAAAGCCGCGCCGCGTATAATCGGATAACAGCAACTCGCAGATTGCCTTCTGCGTGCCATAACTGGTTAGTGGCGTCAGGTGGAACTCATCGGGAATAGGAAACGGCAGTGGCGCGCCGACAACTGCAATCGAAGACGTGAAAACAATGCGCGGAAAATAACCGTCTTCCATGTGCGCTTGGCGAACGGCATCAAACAGAAGACGCGTACCATCGAGATTGATCCGGTAGCCCTTATCAAAATCAAGCTCTGCTTCACCCGAAACAATGGCCGCCAGATGAAAAATGATGTCTGGGCGTGTTTTTATCAGCTTCTCAGCGGTGCCGGGTACAGAAAAATCGCCACTTTCAAGCCTGACCTTGCCTGTAAAATCTACAGGTGATTCCGGCTTTACGGCATCGACCAGCGTCAGTGTTTGGATTGACTTGCCATCAAGGCCGCCATCTTTAACCAATCGCTGCGACAGCTTGCGGCCGACCATACCTGCCGCGCCTATAATCATAATATGCATTATCTTCTCCTCCACGACAGATCTTATTCGATTCTGTGTGCTCCAACACCAAAAGCCCGAAAAAGTATTTGTAAGGTTGTCTGATAACCTTATATCATGCGCTTGAAAACCAAAATAATGAATTTGCCCTCTGCATCATCGAACAAGGCAGGCAGGAGGCTGGAGGAATCATGCAACTGGAAATCAGACCCACGAGCGCCGCTGACACCGCATCAGATCATGTGCAGGCGCTAATCGCTCAATTGGGAACAGACCTTGTTCTTTCCGGCGACGATATGGATCGCTTTTGCCGCGACTGGCACGATGATGTGATTAGCAGTGCTCTTGCGGTGCTGCGTCCGCGTTCGACACAAGATGTATCCGCATGCATAAAAGCGGTGAGCGCGCGTGGACTTTCCATTGTCCCGCAAGGCGGCAATACCGGTCTTGTGCTTGGAGCAATACCCGATTCCCCTGCAACGCAGGTTGTTCTAAGCCTTGAGCGCATGACAAACGTGCGCAGCATTGATGCCGATGATTTTTCGGCAGTCGTCGAGGCTGGCTGCATTCTGTCGGAATTCAAGGACAGGGTTGAAGCGGCTGGAATGTTCTTTCCACTTGCGCTGGGCGCACAAGGGTCTTGTCGCATTGGCGGAAATGTGTCCACCAATGCAGGCGGCATTAATGTGCTGCGCTATGGCATGACGCGTGAACTCGTCCTCGGTCTGGAGGTTGTGCTACCGGATGGCTCCATCTTCGATGGCCTTTCAACGCTGCGCAAAGATAACCGCGGTATAGACCTGAAGCAGCTGTTCATCGGTGCTGAGGGCACTTTGGGCATCATTACAGCCGTTGCCGTCAAGCTTATGCCGCATCCTGAACAGGTCACGACCGCGCTGCTCGGACTGAATTCTCTTGATGATGCGATCGCGCTCTATCGCCGCGCACGATATGATTGTTGCGACTTGATCTCGGCATTCGAGTTCATGCCGCCTCTTGCCTTCACTCTGGCACGCGAAGCAATGCCGGATTTGGCCATGCCGATGGACGGAAATTACCCGGCCTATGTACTGGTGGAAATTTCCGGCTCCGGCCTGATAGATATTGAAGACCTCATGCAGCGTTTTCTTGAAAACGTCATGCAGGATGGTCTTGTTGTCGACGGGGTCATTGCAACTTCGCATGACCAATCCCGTAAACTTTGGCTGTTCCGCGAAGGAATGAATGAAGGGCAGGCCAAGCGTGGGCCGCATCTGCGGACAGACGTTTCTGTGCCATTGTCGCGCCTCGCCGATTTTGTCCGTGACGCAGAAGCTGCCGTTTATGCTTCTCTTCCAGAGTGCATTTGCGTGTCTTACGGTCATGTTGGCGACGGCAATGTTCACCTCAATGTTCTGCCGCCTGTGATGCTTGATCGCAAAGAGACTGATGCCTGCATTTATGCAGCCAAAAACATCATCAATGATGTGCTCGAACGTTATGAAGGCTCAATCAGTGCAGAGCATGGGATTGGTCGCCTGAAGCGTCCAGATTTTGAAAAACGCTTGCCTGATATTCGCAGGCAGTTGCTGAGCAAGATCAAGACTGCAATTGATCCGGCTCACGCGATGAATCCGGGCTGTCAATTGAGCTTTCCTGCGAATTCTCAAACAACCGCCTGAAGAATATACGCAGGCGTGCTGCATGTGGCGGAATCTGCGTAAATAATATGTTTGGAATGTTTGCCTGCATGCGTTGCTGCGAAGCGCGGAGCGACGCTCAATCCCTATCGTTGTTTTTTGCGGGTCCGCTTATAATGCAGACAACCGTTTAAAATTAAGCTGCAACAGACGATCACTGAACACGTAATTTCAGTTCTGGACAGGGAAACAAACTCCAACTAAAACAGTTGGCACGGTTGTCAGACATCCTGACAATAAGGCAGCATCGGTGTTGGAGGCCGCTGTCTTTTAAAGTGAGCATAGCCTTGTTCCATGTGGAGGAGAAGGCCAGCAAGCGACCTGTTTGTCGCTAAATGTTGAGTCGTATGTTTCCCTGTGCCGGAGACAGGAAACAAATAATTGTAGCTTCCATTGGAGGGAGGCTATGGGGAGGAGGGTCGCTTGAATTCAAAGCATTCGCTGAGTGCACTCAGAATTTTGCCTGCCAATGTGCAAAATGCTATTTTGTTCGACCGGGTTTCTGCGCCGGATACAAAAGGCATGATGTCATGATCAAGAAGCTAACTGATCTGTTTTTCCGATTTCTGGCGCTGCTTATGATTTTGGCGCTGGCAAGCATGGCACTGATGGTTTTCATCAATGTTGTCCTTCGCTATGGCATGAATTCAGGCATTGCCATTTCCGATGAAATGTCCCGATACTTTTTTGTGTGGCTGACCTTTATTGGTGCCGTCGTTGCACACCGTGAAAACCTGCATATGGGCGTTGAGACGGTCGTACAACGCTTTGGGCGAACCGGTCGAATAGTTCTCATGAGCGTTTCCAATCTAGTTATCATGGGTGTTTCAGCAGTCCTCTTTTGGGGAACTTGGCAGCAGTTGCCTATCAACGCCTCTATGGTCGCGCCCGTGAGCGGTCTTTCCATGGGCTGGGTCTACGGCATCGGGTTGTTCACGGGTGCTGGCATTTTCCTGATTTCGCTTGAAAGATTGTTCCGCATTGTAACGGGCCGCATCACCGAAGACGAAATTTCTGCCTTCGCGGGTGAACATACCAGCATTGAAAAACTCTCGGAGCGTGCCTGATGACTCTTCTCGTATTCATTGGATCGCTCGTCGGCGCCATGGCCATCGGCGTACCGGTCGCTTTTGCACTTATGCTCTGTGGTGTCGCGCTGATGTGGCACATGGACATGTTCAATACGCAGATCATTGCCCAGAACATGATTGCGGGTGCTGATACATTCACTCTGCTCGCGATCCCTTTCTTCATTCTCGCTGGTGAGTTGATGAACTCAGGCGGCCTATCCCGTCGTATCATTGATTTTGCAATTGCCTGCGTTGGTCATATTCGCGGTGGATTGGGCATCGTCGCAATTTTCGCGGCCATCATCATGGCGTCTATTTCCGGCTCTGCGGCGGCCGACACTGCAGCACTTGCTGCCATTCTCATTCCGATGATGGCCAAGGCGGGTTATAATGTTCCTCGCTCTGCCGGCCTTATTGCTGCAGGCGGCATTATTGCGCCGGTTATTCCACCTTCAATGGCCTTCATTGTCTTCGGTGTCGCCGCCAATGTCTCCATCACAAAACTTTTCATGGCAGGCATCTTCCCCGGTGTCTTGATGGGAATCTCTCTCATCATCACCTGGCTGTTGGTTGTCCGGAAGGACAAAGTCGAAACTCTTCCTCGCGTTTCAGGCAAAGAGCGCCTGAAAGCCAGTGGTCGCGCTGCATGGGCACTTGGCATGCCCGTCATCATTCTGGGTGGCATCCGGGCCGGAATTGTAACGCCCACTGAGGCGGCGGTTGTTGCAGCGATGTACGCCCTCTTCGTGGGCATGTTCATTTACCGCGAACTCAAGATAACCGATCTTGGTCACGTGTTTCTTCGAGCCGCGAAAACAACGTCTGTTGTTATGTTCCTTGTCTGCGCGGCTCTCGTGTCTGCATGGCTTATTACAGCAGCGAATATTCCGGCTGAGATCAGCAACTATATCGAACCACTGATCGACCGTCCGACTTTGTTGCTCTTCGTGATCATGCTTCTGGTTCTGGTTGTGGGTACAGCACTTGATCTGACACCCACGATCCTGATCTTAACGCCGGTTCTGATGCCGATTATCCAAAAAGCAGGTATTGACCCTGTTTATTTCGGCGTTCTCTTTATTATGAATACATCTATCGGCCTTCTCACACCACCGGTTGGTGTTGTGCTGAACGTCGTCTCCGGCGTTGGCCGCGTGCCGCTCGGTCGTGTCATAACAGGCGTTTTTCCGTTCTTAATTGCCGAGATTTGCGTACTGCTCCTTCTGGTTCTGTTCCCAAGTCTCGTTCTTGTTCCTGCCAGCTGGCTCTATTGAGTCACTGGTTTCTTCTACTTTCTATAACTCTGGGAGGATACTTATGAGAAAATTCCTAATCGCAACAACCGCACTGGTTTCTGCCGTTGCAACTTTTGCCATTGCACCAGCACAGGCTGAATTCAAGAGCCGCAACATCCGCGTCTCCAATGGCATCAATGCTGATCACCCGGTCGGCGACGGCATCAAGGCAATGCAAGCATGTCTTGATGAAAAATCGGATGGAAAGCTGAAGTTGACCGCATTCTGGGGTGGCGCTTTAGGCGGCGATCTTCAGGCAACGCAGGCTCTGCGTTCTGGCGTACAGGAAGCCGTTGTCACGTCCTCTTCGCCTTTGGTCGGCATTGTTCCCGCACTCGGCGTCTTCGATCTTCCGTTCCTGTTCGCCAACGCTGAAGAAGCCTATACCGTGATGGATGGTGAATTCGGCGATCTTCTGAATGAAAAGCTCGATGCGGCAGGTCTGGTTAATCTGGGTTATTGGGAGAACGGCTTCCGCAACCTGTCCAACTCCAAGCGCCCAGTCAACAAATGGGAAGATCTTGAAGGTATGAAAGTTCGCGTTATGCAGAACAATATCTTCCTCGATACATTCAAAAATTTTGGCGCCAATGCCACTCCAATGGCCTTTGGTGAAGTTTTCTCTGCGCTGGAAACAAAGGCTATTGATGCACAGGAAAATCCCTATGTGACAATTGACACCTCTAAATTTTATGAAGTGCAGGAATATGTTTCCGAAACAAAACACGCCTACACACCGTTCCTTTTCTTGTTCTCCAAGCCTATCTTCAATACCTATTCTCCTGAAGAACAGGCTGCTCTGAAGGAATGTGCCAGTGTTGGTCGCGATGTCGAACGCAGCGTGATTGCCGAACTCAACAAGAAGTCGCTGGCAAAAATCGAAGCGGCTGGCGTAAAATTCAACACGATCACGCCTGAAGAACATGCCCGCATCCTCGAAAAGTCTCAGGTGATCTACGAAAAGCATAAGGCTGACATCGGCCCAGATATCGTGGACCGCGTTCAGAGCATCCTCGCTGATCTGCGCAAGTAAATCTAAGCATCAATGCAAATATAAAACCCGCGGCGTTTGTTCACCGCGGGTTTTCATTGAGAGATTTTTGATAGATAAAGAATACGCTTTCAGGCTTCCCGCTTTACCCGTTGTTCGCGGAAGAAGATGAACAACCCTGACCCCACGATGAGCACTGCGCCGATCATCATGCTTGTTCTCGGAACATCTCCGAAAAACATCCAGCCAAACAGCACAGCCCATAACAAAAGCGTATATTGCAATGGAGCGACCGTTGCCGCATCGGATATTTTCAATGCGCGATTAACGAGCATATGCGCAGCCATAGCAACGATTCCCAAAAGCAGCATGAGTACAAGATCGGTAGACGTTTCCATCGGCCGCCAGTCAAATGGCGCAAAAATGAAGCCCGCGATCAGCGCACCTATTAATTGAAAGAAAACCAGCGTTTTGTCCGGTGTGGCGCGTAGGCTGCGGCCTGAGACCATCATGAAAGCAAAGGCAACCGTACCGACAATCGCAATAATCGCGGGCGTGGTAAACATGGCACTGGAAGGATTAAGCGCGATAATTACCCCCACGAAGCCTATACTAATGGCTGCCCAGCGACGCCAGCCAACTTTTTCGCCAAGCAGAAAAGGCGAAGCTGCTGCTACATAGATCGGTGCGGCCAACCAATATGTCATAACATCAGCCAGCGGCAGATACATCACCGCATAGTAGAACGCAAAGACCTCCAAGGTCGAAAAGAAAACACGTGCTGCTTGCAACAAAGGTTTTTCCGCTCTCACAATGGGTTGAAGCCCAGCCCGCCAAAGAAAGGGTGCCAAAATTATAAGCGCCGCAACACTACGAATGAGAATAACCTGACCAACGCTGTAACTGGCTACAAGCCATTTACCCATTGCATCGTTTAATGAAAACATCAGCATGCCGACAAGCATAATAGCCGGTCCGGCGATTGCTAACATGGCGCTACCGCCGTGGTGTGGTTGTGTGGTGGCAGACATGGAGCCTCCGATCATGACTGTAAGTTAAATTGTTCGACCTTATATCGAGGCTGTATCTGAAACCCGGCGACTTACCGTGAATGCTTTGTCCAGATCCGGGTTTAATGCCATACCAAGACCCGGGCCGGGGGGCACCGTAATCGTGCCGTTCTTCACCTCTGGCAAAGCCGTGACAAGATCGCGATACCAGGTCCGATAAAAGGCACGGACACTCTCCTGCACCAGTGCGTTCGGCGCATTAAGCGATAGATGGGTCGAAGCACACAACACCACTGGACCAGTACAGTCATGGGGAGCAACAGGCAGATGCCACGCTTCAGCCATCGACGCAATTTTTCGCGCTTCAGACAATCCGCCGCACCACGAAATATCCAGCATGACAATGCCCGCAACGCCGGTTTCAAGATAATCGCGAAAGCCCCATCGCGAGGCCAGCGTTTCAGATGCGGAAATGGGCGCGGGAGAAACGTCTGCATAGCGTTTGAGACTGGAGAGACTATCCATCTTGATCGGATCTTCATGCCAGAAAGTGCCATAAGGCGTCAGCGCTTTTGCGATCTGCATCGCGGGCAAAAGCTGCCACATGGAGTGGAACTCCACCATAATATCGATCCGGTCACCAACGGCCTTGCGGATTTTTTCAAAAGGCTCAAGCGCTGCTATCATATCCGACGATGCTATATATTGACCGCGCGTTTTTTCCGCAGCTGCATCAAAGGGCCAGATTTTCATAGCCGTGATGCCCTCTTCAAGAAGAGAGTGGGCCAATTCATCTGCCCTGTGTAAAAAGCCATTCAGATCATCATAATCGCGACCGGTCGAAAGGCCATAATTAGCTGTGGTCTGGCCAGTTGCCTTCTTGATATATTCTGTGCCGGCACACGTGTTGTATGTTCGAATTTCGCGTCGCGAAAAACCTCCCAGAAGCTGAGCTATAGGTTGGTGGGTTGCCTTGCCGAAAATGTCCCACAACGCAATGTCAAAAGCCGAGTTACCGCGCACTTCCGCGCCCGATGAACGAAAGCCGACATATCCCACAAGATCGGACGCCAAACGGTCGATTTCCAGAGGATCGCGTCCAATAACTCGGGGTACAACATACTCGTGAATGTAAGCTTCAACAGTTTTCGCACCGAAAAACGTTTCGCCAAGCCCCGTGATCCCCTCGTCTGTATGAACAAGAACCCAAAGCAGGTTCGCGCGTTCTGCCACGCGCACAGTTTCTAACGCCGTGATTTTCATAGATTCCTCCTAAACTCCCCCTTGAATACTCCTCATGAGCCTTTTGGATTACTCATAACTTGACAAATGGAAGTAGCAAATTTGTTAGCGTTTCGAGATGCAGATTCTCAAAGGCATTGCCAAGTCGTTTCATTAAGGCTTCAAGTCGCTTGAGTCTGTGTTTTCAAGTGACTATTGTAGTAGTGTACTCACGCTATAATGCAAATGAATCGGTGCGTGCATTGCGGTTGGATATGGTGATGAGATTGTTGCGGCGAGGACGGAATATCATGTTGATATAATAGTAGGCCGAAAATAATCGTTGCGCCTGACGCGATGATTTAAACCGCCTCATCATTTTTCCTGTTTTCAGCTTAGGCGATGTGAGTTATCAATTTTATTATTCAGGCCTTTATGAGCACGCTGTTCCGGCAACTGACGCTAGGTTTTATATCGGATTGACGTAGCTGCGCAACTTGTGTGTCACAGCACCGCGTCGCTGACGGAATTATCTGATCAGTTTTGAAAAGAAATGCCTGGCGGCTTTGGGGTTTCGACGCGTTTCAGACAGAATATCAAAAACATCGCTGTCTGCATCAATTGCACGCTAGAGCCAGAATCTCTTTCCACCGATCATAGTGACGGCCTAGGCTCAGGACTCATTCCTTTCCAAGCCAGAATATAACGGCTGCTGCGAGATCTATTGCTGCTTGGAACACAATCGGGCAGCGATCATAACGGGTAGCAATTCTTCGCCAGTCTTTCAGTCTGCCAAACATGATTTCGATACGATTGCGCCGTTTATATCGGCGTTTGTCATACTTGATAGCCTTCTTGCGGTTTTTGCGCCCCGGTATGCACGGCTTTATCTCTTTGTCTTTTAACCGTTTTCTGAACCAGTCAGCATCATAGCCTCTGTCTGCAAGAAGCCAGTCAACCTTCGGCAGTTTATCGATTAGAACTGCTGCTCCTTTATAGTCGCTGATTTGCCCTGCCGTGACATGGAAACAAATGGGACGCCCCTGCGTATCGGTGACGGCATGCAACTTGGTATTTATGCCACCCTTCGTCCGACCGATCAGGCGTCCAGCGCCCCCTTTTTTAACCGTAGGCTTGAAGCCGTACGGTGTGCTTTCAAATAGGTCGCATCCATCATCACAGTCTTGCCGACTGATGATTGTGAAGACAGGCCTTCAAATATCTGCGCAAATATCCCCTTGTGACACCAACGGTTCCAACGATTATAGAGCGTTTTACAAGGCCCGTATTCCCGAGGGGCATCACACCACCGTAACCCATTGCGAAGAATGAAGATAATTCCACTCAAGACACGCCTGTCATCAACGCGTGGACGTCCATGGCTCTTGGGAAAAAACGGGCGAAGGCGTGACATTTGTCCTTCGCTCAGCCAGTAAAGATTACTCATTGATCAGCCTCCTCAAACGAAACTGAATCACCTCTCCTTTCTGAAATCAATGGGTCCTGAGCCTAGGTCCGTAACCTCCGACGATTCCTGTAGGCAGCGGCGCAAAGATTGTTTTACCGTCCGGGGTCACCCAGCATTCACGCCGGTAATGAATAACCTCAGCGCGCAAAACCACATCCCGAACGTAACAGCTTTTGTAACCTTTAAAACGTGATCCAACCGGAGCATTGGCATGAAGAACAACATCACGGTCAACGCGTTCGACATCCCGTTTTGGTCCACGTGGTTTCTTTTTGCTTGGCTGTTTATCCTGCGCCTTCGCGTCTGTGGCCTTGTCCATGCCTGACGGTTTGAACGGTGGTCGTGGTGGCAGGTTTTTCAGCCGAGCAATCTCATCGCGAAGGAGTTGGTTCTCAACCTTAAGCCGGGTGTTTTCCAGACGAAGCTCGGCATTCTCCTTACGGAGTGCTGCATTCTCAGCTTCCAGTCTCTCAAGACGAGCCTCTGCATGTTCTGCTTTCTCAACCAGACCTGTGACCAGACTGCGCAACGCATTCAGTGAAAGCGTGTCAGCATGCTTGGGCGAGGGAAGCGTTCTCTTCGGCATACCAAAAGAGAATCATGATTTGCCAAAATCAGGAATCCCATAGGCATGAAATATCGATGCGAAACTCGCGATATGCACAGTGTTTGATATTTCTGACTTCGACTCAAAAACAAAAGAACTGCCAACAAATCTGCCCCGGTTACAACCGCAACTGGCCACTGCGCGTCAGCGCGCCCTTGTCGACCAGGTCCTGCAGATCACGGGTCGCGGTGGCACGTGAGGTTTTGGTAATGGCCAGATAATTGTCAGCACTTAAGCCGCCCACAAAGCCTTCGGGCCCGGCTTCAAACAACCGCGCGACGACTTTTTCTTGCCGAGGATTGAGTGCACCCCGGAACCGGTCATAGAAATGCGCTTTGGCAATATAAAAGCGCACCCGCTTGAGCGTCAGTTGTTGCGCTGCGAGCACGGTATGCCCAAACCACACCAGCCATTCTGTTACATCAAGGGTGCGCTGATGTTGTTCCAACTGCGCGTAACAGTGCCGCCGAATTCCCTCAGACAATGGTCGAAGCGCGAGTGGCTGCCGGACATTGTCGGCGATGTGGATTATGCGAGGCCGCAACCCAGACTGTTTGGGGTGAGGGGCCCGAAGACGCTGAGCTCATGATTGTAGGAGAACAGCCGGGTGATCGTGAGGATCTGGAAGGTCGACCGTTCGTAGGTCCGGCAGGTCACCTTTTGCGTGAAGCCATGGTTGCAGCAGGAGCAGAAGTTAGGCAGACATGGCTGACAAATGCAGTCAAGCATTTTAAGTTCACGCCGCGTGGCAAGCACCGCCTGCATCAAAATCCTGACCGGCAGGAAATTCTGCATTGTCGCTGGTGGCTTGGGCTTGAGCTGGCTTTCATCCGTCCACGCATGGTGGTTGCGTTGGGGGCTTCTGCGGCGTTCGCTCTGAGGGATAACAACGCTCCTCTTACTTCGCGACGCGGTCAGGCTGAATTCGGGTTACATGGTGGACCGGTGCTGATCTCCTGGCATCCATCCTATATCTTGCGGTTAAACGACAGTGTCGCGAGAGAACGTGCAAGGCGTGAATTGATCGAAGATATAATCCAGAGCGCTCGCATCGGCGTATCTGTCTGACCCATCAATGTTTCAGCTTCGATCAGGAGAGATCAATGAAAGGAAGCCGCCGGCGCGTTCGGTGTGTTAGTTCACTGACAGCAGTGGCCATTGATGCTCCAATGTCGGCACTTGCCGTAATTCCCTGCACGAAAGGCTGGTCGTGCATCAGATACGGCAGCCCGCCGAACGCAATCTTGCCACGTGCAATGTCCGGTGCCAGCAAAGTGTAGTCGTCTGAAACGTCCGGAATATCCTCTCCGACCGAAACGAGTTGCCGGCGCAGTGACGGAAACGGTAAATCCTTCGTCTTGAGTGGCTTCTGGCCTCGGGCGTCGATGAACACGTCGAATGTCCGTATTGCCGAGCCAATGGCGATGACGGTGTGATCCTCCCTTACGTCCATGTCGTAATCGTGCCCAAGTTCGAGGACGTCTATCAGGCCAGCCTTGCGCAGCGCCAGCAGCCTGCGGATCGATTCCGACGGGATGGCGGCATAGTTGTCGACGAAGACCTTGCAGAGTCCTGTATCGAACCGCTCGCGGTCCTCTTCATTGAGATGCGGGATAATCTCTTGCACGACCTCGTGCAGCCGAAGGATTGCATAGCGCCAGGGGACGGTATGCTTCTCCTGCTTGTTGCGCTCGACTTCTTTGAGATTGTATTCTGCCCAGCGGAACGCATCGTGGTTTTGGCGGTCGGCAAAGTAGGCATCAGCGAAGCTGTCAGCGTCGAGCTTCGAAAGCGAAACACGCTCGCTCCAGGCCGGATCGGCGTCCTCGATTTCGCGCGCGACCAGGGCAAATATCCTGTCAAGCAAGCCACTCTCGTCAGTCTGGATCTCCCTGTTGATCGCCTGCTCCGTAGCAATCTGTAAGGGCTCATACGGGATCGGGCAATAAAAATCCGCTTCTGGCAGGATGCCAGAACGGGACATAAGCGTTATCGCCAGACCTTTACTGTCCGGGTCAAGGTCGAAGCGCAGGCTTTCGTCTTCTTCCTCGATGAAGCTTCCGTGCTGGGCAACGACCGCCATCGCTGCGTCGATGGCGCTGAGCGATGTCCCCATAATGCCCACTTGACACGCCGGTATCCTGGTTTCGATCAGTCCAGACCAGGGGCTGGGAAAATAACTGCGCGTTGCTTCGTCGTCGTCGGGCCAGACGTGGCCGGTGGCTATGACGACGAGATCGAAGAGTTTCGAATCGAGCTTCCCCTCAGTCCAGAGTTTGACACCATCGGCCGTGGCTTCGATATCCGTGACCTCGCAGGATTCGTGCACTTCGACTTCAAAGCCTTTTCGACGCGCTGCCTCGACAAGAGCCAGAAACTGATCCCGGAAATATTCGCCCAGCAGAATGCGAGGCAGGAATTGTCGATCGTGAAGACCTTCCTTGTCGACCCGGTATCGAGCGAGACGCGTCTCGTCCTGCTCGCGCAGCCAGTCCAGATAGGTCGAGGTAATCGGCGGAATCTCGATGCTGGCGATGTTGGCCAGCATCATCCGGCTGTTCTCATCGTCATTATATGGCATGCCTACGCCAGCTTCATCTTCCTTCTCGTAGATCGAGATGGACATTGGCTCTGCGAATTTGAGCAGCGAAAAGAAAGTATAGATCCCGGTCGGTCCGGTGCCGACGATAGCAATGTTCTTCATGGGCGATTACCAATTTCTCCACATTCTAATACGCGCGGTAAACGGCCCGGCTGGGCCGGGCCGCTTGTGTTTGCACTTCGAACATCTCTTCACATCAATTGTATGCTGCGAGATCAGAGCTTGACGGTATCTTCACGCGCCCATAAGCGAAGCTTACGGCAAGACGCGACGAAATCGGTGGCCGCCCTTGCATTGTCGAGCGGGATCAGCCCTTCGTCCATTTCGGGCTCGATACCGGCCTTGGTGAGCAGCGGCATCGCGCCTGCGGTAAAGCCAATGAACTTGCAGTGGGCAAAAGCGTCTGCAACAAAGTCTCTTGCAGTGGACTCGCCGATAAGCCTGTTGACCGCTTCTTCAGATAACACAAGCGCTACAGCATCAAACAATACGGATGGACCACCGTCAATCATATGGTCGGCCTCCATCCAATCGCCGCTGGATGCTTCGAAACCTCCGACCGTCGGCGCAACCAGTTCCACCATTGCGCCTTCCTTCTCCGCGGCGTGCCGGATACCCTTGAGCACCTGTGCATCCGTGCCATCGGCGACAAACACGCCGATCTTTCTGCCCTTGAAGCTGCCGGGTCCGTTCTCAATAATGCTGAGTGCAGGAGACGGAGCAAGATTGTCACGTACGGGCACCATTGCATCCGCAGCCTTCGGCATCTTGCGGATGCCGAGCTTTCCGGCGACCGTTTCCGCAAGGTTGGCATCGATGTTGAGCAAATGAGACACAACACGCTCACGGATCACAGGTGTTTCCACCTTCGACAGTTCGAAGGTCAGCGCCATGGCGATATGTTTTTGCTCCACAGCGGTCTGGCTCAGATAGAACTGCCGCGCCTGGCTGTAATGGTCGGCGAAGCTCTCCGGTCGGAGGCGAACTTTCTGTCCGTCTTCCTGCGCTGCAAACGACCGGAACCCGCGCTTGGGATCAGGCCTCGACCCTTCGCCCCAGGAATTAGGCTGGTAATTTGCTCGTCCGACAGGATTGCGCATCGCCATATGGCCGTCCTGCTGGAGATGGTGAAACGGACACTTTGGCGCATTGATCGGAATATGGGTGAAATTCGGACTGCCCAATCTTTTCAACTGCGTGTCGAGATAGGAGAAATTGCGCCCCTGGAGCAGCGGATCATTCGAGAAGTCGATGCCGGGGGGAACGTTCTGCGTCATGAACGCGACCTGTTCAGTCTCGGCGAAGAAATTGTCCGGCATGCGGTTGAGCACCAGCCGCCCAACCGGCATGGGCTTTATGATTTCTTCCGGGATCAGCTTGGTCGGGTCCAGCACATCGAAGTCGAAGCTGTCGGCAAAATCCTGATCAAAGAGTTGCACGCACAGCTCCCATTCCGGAAAGTCACCCGCTTGGATGGCATTCCAGAGATCGCGCCGATGGAAATCGGGGTCGGCGCCATTGATCTTGACCGCTTCGTTCCATACGACGGATTGGAGGCCAAGTTTCGGCTTCCAGATGAATTTGACAAAGGTCGACTGATCCCTGTCATTCACGAAGCGGAAAGTATGGACGCCAAATCCTTCCATGAAACGGAACGAGCGCGGTATGGCGCGGTCCGACATGATCCACATGATCATGTGCATGGATTCTGGTGTCAGGCTGATGAAGTCCCAAAAATTGTCATGTGCCGACTGGGCCTGCGGGAATGCCCGATCCGGCTCCTCCTTGACGGCGTGGACCATATCGGGGAATCGGATGGCGTCCTGAATGAAGAAGACGGGAATGTTGTTGCCGACAAGATCCCAGTTGCCTTCCTTGGTGTAAATCTTGACGGCGAAGCCCCGGACGTCCCGGGCGAGGTCGAACGAACCCTTCGATCCAGCAACCGTGGAAAAACGGACAAAGACAGGCGTCTTCTCGCCAACCCGTTGGAAAATATCTGCGCGCGTATATTCGCTGAGTGATGCTGTCGTCTCGAAATAGCCATGCGCGCCATAGCCTCGGGCATGAACGACGCGCTCGGGAATACGCTCATGGTCGAAGTGAAAGATTTTTTCCCGGAAATGAAAATCCTCAATCAGCGTAGGACCACGCTGGCCGATCTTCAACGTGTTGAGGTCGTCTGACACCGGCCCACCCTGCGCGGTGGTCATGGCAGGTGTCTTGTCGCCGGCAATCTGATAAAGATCTCCGCCTGGGCCGGCTTCGAGCTTTTGGTCATGAATCTTGAGTGATTTTTGCACATTTGTGGCTTTGTCGGTGGCTGACATAGCTGGCTCCCGTCCGTTATGTGATCTCTATACAAATTGGAAAGGGTGCCGAGTGGCACCCCTGCTTCATGATCACGCAGCCTTGGCGCGTTGGTTGGCCGAAGCATCCGCAAGTTTCGTCAGATCGCTGTCCGTTTTGGACTCTTCCTGAAGCGTCTGATCGAGAAGCTTCGCCGCATCGCTCAGGCCAAGTTCTTTTGCCCACCGTTTCAAAGTTCCATATCGGGTGATTTCGTAGTGCTCGACCGCCTGCGCGGACGAAATCAAGCCGGCGTCGAGCGCCGCTGTATTCTTGAACTCCTCCATGATCTCCTCGCCTTCGGCGATGATCCCTTCGATCGCGTCGCAGGTTTTGCCTCTCGCTGCCTTGCCCATGATCTCGAATACCTGGACAAGTCGTTCGACATGAACCTCCGTCTCTTCGCGATGCTTCTCGAAAGCAGCCTTCAGGTCTTCAGACTGCGCCGCACGTTTCATCTTCGGCAAAGCCTTCAGGATCTTGCGCTCAGCGTAATAGATGTCCTTGAGAGTGTCGTGGAACAGGTCTTCAAGGGTCTTTTCCTTTGCCATGGTACTTCTCCTCTCATGAATTGTCGGATCGATATTTGAGCCCCGAAGACCGCTAAGTTCGCGGAAAAATGTGAGAATTGGCCAGTGTTCCGGTTCAAAGCGAGCATCTTCACCCGTCTTTTAACGCAATGTGATAGCTTAAGTTCCGTAGCTTATCGCTTTCCTCTTAGCTTTCGCATGGTCGAAGATATGCTGGCTTACCGTGGGATCCTCGTCACCCACAAGACGGTGCATGAATGGGCGGAGAAGTTTGGACGTGAATATGCCAATACGATCCGTCGCCGTACCCCACGTCTTGGTGATAAATGGCACCTTGATGAAATGGTCATCACGATCAAGGGTGAGAAGCATTTTCTGTGGCGCGCGGTTGATCAGGATGGCTTTGTACTGGATGTTCTTGTTCAGAAGCGCCGCAATACCAAGGCTGCTAAGCGTTTCATGCGTAAACTTCTGCGTAGCCAGGGCTGTTCAGCGCGCGTCATGGTTAGCGATAAGCTGAGGTCTTATGGCGCTGCCAAACGAGAACTGGGGATGAGCGTTTGCGATCATCGTCAGCACAAAGGCTTGAACAACCGCGCTGAGAATTCGCACCAGCCCATCCGACGACGAGAGCGGGTCATGAAGCGCTTTAAATCAGCGCGACACGTGCAACGCTTCACATCCATTCACGACCCGGTCTACAATCTCCACTACTTTCCCCGCGACCTTCTCTCCTCAGCAGACCATCGCGAGCTGCGTCAGACCGCCACAAACATGTGGCGTGAAATCGCATGCCTGAAAGCTGCATAATTTCAGCGTCATAGACAAAATTGCGGACTTGCTCAGGTTAACGTAACAGTGCCTATTGGCGATAAAGTGAGGAACGAGATTCGATCATGGCCTATTTTCGCAGCTTATGCTTGCGCCAGAGTTAAGGTAACTGTGCCGTCAAGCGTCTTCAGCGCTTCGATGATTTCGTCATATGAGACGGCCTTATCGGTTCCAGGATAAAGGCGAAGAGCCGGACTGGAATCGATGGCAAAGATGTCGGATGCCCACGACGCAAGAATGGCGCGTTTCTCGTCTATGTCGATATCGTCGGCTGCAAGAACGTCTCGGGGATGACCGAAATGTTGGACCGGATGATGCAGATGCTCGGCGCTAATTGCTGCTGGTTTCTCCGGAATCAAATTTTCCAATCTTTCCTTTCTCATAGCTTGCCCCCCTTTGATGCCAGGCGGATGGTTTCGGTTGCATGTGGCGCAGGTCGTTAGTACGCCCGGTGATCGAACACGCCTCGCGCGGCCTCGACCATTGTTTCTAGATGGCTCGGTTCGCGAACACCTTGCCTGTATAATTCCACAGTGATGGCCGCCATCCGCTCCGCTTCCTCAGTTTCCTTGGTAACTCCAGCTCTCGATCGAATGTCATCGAAAACCCTCTGACAGACAACAAGGTCTCTGGAATAGAGTGGTTGGGGTGAGCGCTTGGTTGTAGTCTGAACCATGTTTATCTCCTCATTAGAGGCTCACCCCCAGCGGGGGCGAGCCAAAGACAATCGCTTAGAAATCCATGGCGGCGCTAGCCGGCAGGGCTGGAGTGGCTTCCTTTTTGGGCTTCTCTGCGATCATCGCTTCCGTTGTCACCAGAAGACCGGCAACCGAGGCTGCGTCCTGCAGCGCAGTGCGCACAACCTTGGCCGGATCGATCACGCCCTGGGCATAGAGATCGCCATATTCGCCGGTTTGGGCGTTCCAGCCGTAGGAGAAGTCGGTATTCTCGCGCAGCTTGCCGACGATCACCGAACCTTCGGCGCCGGCATTCTCGGCAATCTGGCGCACCGGCGCTTCGATCGCGCGGCGGACGATTTCGACGCCGACCTTCTGGTCCTGGTTGGCGGTTGTGAGATTGTCGAGTGCCTTGACGGCGCGGAGCAGCGCGACGCCGCCGCCCGGCAAGATGCCTTCTTCGACCGCCGCACGGGTGGCATGCAGCGCATCGTCGACGCGGTCCTTCTTTTCCTTGACCTCGACTTCCGTGGACCCGCCGACACGGATGACAGCGACGCCCCCGGCAAGCTTGGCAAGACGTTCCTGCAGCTTCTCGCGGTCGTAGTCAGAGGTGGTTTCCTCGATCTGGGCGCGGATCTGGGCAACTCGACCGTCGATCTGCGCCTTGGAACCGACACCATCGATAATGGTGGTGTTCTCTTTCTCGATCGCCACCTTTTTGGCCCGACCGAGCATGTTGAGCGTGACGTTTTCGAGCTTGATGCCGAGGTCTTCGGAGATGACTGTGCCGCCCGTCAGGATGGCGATATCTTCCAGCATGGCCTTGCGGCGGTCACCGAAGCCCGGAGCCTTGACGGCAGCGATCTTCAGACCGCCGCGTAGCTTGTTGACGACGAGGGTTGCAAGCGCTTCGCCTTCAACGTCTTCAGCGATGATGACGAGCGGTTTGCCGGACTGGACGACGGCTTCGAGAACCGGCAGCATCGCCTGCAGGTTCGACAACTTCTTCTCATGGATCAGGATATAGGGATCTTCCAGTTCCACCCGCATCTTGTCTTGGTTGGTGACGAAGTAGGGGCTGAGATAGCCGCGATCGAACTGCATGCCTTCGACGACTTCGAGTTCGGTTTCAGCGGTCTTGGCTTCTTCGACAGTTATAACACCTTCGTTGCCGACTTTCTCCATCGCCTCGGCAAGATAACGACCGATCTCGGTATCTCCGTTGGCAGAGATGGTACCAACTTGAGCAATTTCGGAATTGCTGGTGATCTTGCGGGCGTTGGTCTTCAACTCCTTGACAACCGCATCGACGGCGAGATCGATGCCACGCTTCAGGTCCATCGGATTCATGCCGGAGGCGACGGCCTTGGCGCCTTCCTTGACGATTGCCTGGGCCAGAACGGTAGACGTTGTGGTGCCGTCGCCAGCAAGATCGTTGGTCTTGGAGGCAACTTCGCGCAGCATCTGCGCGCCCATGTTCTCGAACTTGTCTTCAAGCTCGATTTCCTTTGCGACCGAAACGCCGTCCTTGGTGATACGAGGGGCGCCGAAGGACTTGTCGATGACGACGTTTCTACCCTTGGGGCCGAGGGTGACCTTCACGGCATTAGCGAGCACATCGACCCCACGCAGCATGCGTTCACGGGCATCGGTGTGGAACTTGACTTCTTTCGCAGCCATTTCTTTAACTCCTCAATAGGCAGCTATCTGACGGATGGGTTGGATTGACTGGTATCGCCTCAGGCGGCCTTTTTCTGCTCGGCCTGGGCTTCGATGATGCCCATGACATCGCTTTCCTTCATGATCAGCAGGTCTTCGCTATTGATCTTGATCTCGGTGCCTGACCATTTGCCGAACAGGATGCGATCGCCTACCTTGACGTCGAGCGCCTGGATCTGTCCGGACTCATTGCGCGAGCCGGGACCAACGGCGATGACCTCGCCTTCCTGCGGCTTTTCCTTGGCGGTGTCGGGAATGATGATGCCGCCCTTGGTCTTTTCTTCGGATTCGACCCGGCGGACGAGAATGCGATCATGTAGCGGTCGGAACGACATGTTTTCCTCCGTTGAGCAAAAATGATGACGTTGTTCCCTCTGCCCGGACCGAATGATCGGTCCGGGCGGGTGCAAAACCTCAAGTCGAGCATTTTGCGCAAAATGATCTGGTTTTGAGATTTTTCGATTTCAAGAGGGAGAGACGAAAAAATTAGCACTCGTCTTCTGATGCTACTAACATACTGGAAAGGAACAATAAACGGCGCGATTGCGTTTAAAAATCAGTTGATGGTCGTGAAATTTTGCGACACACTTCACAGTGTCATGAAACGGAGATGAAGCATGCAATTCTCATCGGATCTGGAACGTCAGCTCAAAGGCTACGGCCTCACCACCGCGCACATCCTCTATCGCATTCCTGATTTCGAATCCGTGCTGCAGACCTATGTCTGGCAAGACTACGATCTGGCACCCGATTTTCCTGAGATGCACAGGTTCCTGGATTTCTGGCAGTCCAGGCTTGAAGGCCCGCTCCATTCTGTCCGCTATACGCATCAGTGCTTGATCGGACCGAATGAATGGCGCCGCGTCGAAGGCGAGTTCAAGCTTCACTGAGGTCTTGAACAGAAATTTCGGCGTTGTCACGTTAACTGGGCTACAGTTGCCTTCCTGACGGTTTGGGCGTAAATTTTGGCGATGCAGACATCAGATATCATCTTCAAGCGTCACCGTTTTCCGCCACAGATCGTTGCTCATGCGGTGTGGCTTTATCTGCGGTTCAACCTTAGTCTGCGTGAAGTTGAAGAAATGCTGCTTGAGCGTGGAATCGACGTATCATGCGAGACAGTTCGTCGTTGGATCGCCAAGTTCGGCCCCCAGATCACACGCAACTTGCGGCGGCGTCAGGCGCGCCCCGGCGATATTTGGTATTTGGACGAAGTGGTCGTCAAATGCGCTGGAGAGAAATTCTGGCTCTGGCGTGCGGTGGATCAACATGGCTCCGTTCTCGAAGAAATCTTGCAGAAGCGGCGTGATAAAAGGGCGGCAAAGCGACTGCTCGTGGCGTTAATGAAGCGCTATAGCTTTGCTCCCAAACGGATCATCACCGATAAGCTCCGCTCCTACGGTGCAGCAAAGGCAGAAGTGGCACCCGGCCTTGACCATTGGTCGCACAAGGGCCTCAATAATCGGGCTGAAAATAGCCATCTGCCGTTTCGAAAACGGGAGCGAACCATGCAAGGTCATCGGTCACCTGGAGCGTTGCAACGGTTCGTCTCCATGCACTCAGCGACCCGCAATTGTTTCTCTGTTCCATCTCGTCGCCGAGCCGCACAAACAATTCGCTACCATCGCCTCGAAGCTTTCGATGCATGGAAAATTGCGGCCAGTGTCGCATGAATATCTACGAGCCCCTGGTCTTTCCGGCCAGAGAAACTTAACGTGACAACACCAGCGGCGCCAATCTCGCCGGAGCCGAGGCTGTAAACAATATCCTGAAAATCACGGGGCACAGCAAGATGATTGAAATTCTTCAGGTCAAATATCTCAATAACATCCTTGAGCAGGATCATCGGTTCATCAAGCGGATCACAAAGCCGATGATGGGCTTCAAAGCGTTGCATTCAGCTTCAGCAACAATCGCAGGCATCGAAGTCGCACATATGATCCGCAAGAACCAATTTGCAAATGACAACCGCTCGCCATTCGAGGTCTTTGCGGAACTCGCAGCATAAGTGTGTCCGCAGAGAAGGCCGACTATAACCCGCTAAAAAATTTACGACGGAGCCAGTTCGGCGGTATGGACACATCCATGGTCAGCCAAATGAAAAGTACTTGTCACAACCCGCTAACCAACGGGTTGTGTATGCTTACAGTATTATTCGCCTCATTCAGGAATGACTGCTCCAATTGCTTTCAGTCCCGCCACTGCACATTCTGCGTCAATCGCTCCTGTGGGTGCTCCACCTACACCAATGCCACCGAGCAGAGCTTCACCAATTTTAATCGGCAAACCACCAGCTTGAATAACCATGCGTGGATCCATATCCCGCATGCCTGAATTTTCCTGTTGTGCGGTGATAAAGCTGGCAAGTCCAGCCGTGTCGCGACCCAGCGCAGCAGAAGTAAAAGCTTTACCTTCAGCACTTGAGCCAGTATGCGGGCCAGAATTGTCAGCTTTCAATAGAACCTTGGTGTTACCATCGCGCGCAACGATCGCGACACTCACATTGCTGCCTTTGGTAGCGCACGCATCTAACGCTGCCTGTGCTGATTTAACCGCTAATTCAACTGGCAAATAAGAAGTGGTTGGCAGTTCCTGCGCTATCGAAGTGACAGGAAGAAGAAATACTGATGTAAATAAGAGGCCACGGATCATAGTTTCACTCCATTTTTCATGAGAAACTTAATTGCATGATCTTTATATTTTTAGTGATATTAACAAAAGGTTTTCTTCTAGCATTATTCGATTAAAGCACCGGCTATATTAGTATTTTTATTCCCAATAATCTTCGCAATGAAGCCAATCACTTGGCGGGGAAGGTGATTATAATTTTAATATTTTATCTATAACCAAAATGATTAAGGCTGATTTAGTCTATAATTATCGTTGTCCCAGCGTTGGAAACGATCTAGACTGGCGTCCTCGTATGACGTTCCTTTTCTTTAGCAAGGCCTGTAACAGCAACCTCAATCCGCGATCCCTTCATTAAGTCATCGTAGAAATTAGCAACTTTAAACACGTGGCGCGGATCTCTTAGCTTTTAAAGTAATGTGCAGATGAGGCAGCAACCCGGACCGTAGAGACCCTTCGGGTAAACATGTCATCAAGACTATGAACGGTACGATGCGCAAACATCTATCAGCGCAGAATATTATCCGCATTGCAGACGCTTACGCGATGTGCATTGCAATGCTTCAATCTCCGGCCGCGAGCGACTTGCCACATCTTTATAAAAAGATGATCAAAGGAATTTTCCTCGATACTGGCAAGAAACACCTTAAAGGTGGCACTTCTCTTTCAGCTGCCAGTGACGAGTTAAAAGCATTCCGCCGCGACAGCCGTGAATCGAAGGCAATCGATAACAAATTCGAGCCGACAAATTCAGTCTTCGAGAAACTGAAAAATGTCAGATCATTCGATTATGTATAGACACGGCCTACAGTTGATTTTTGAAGATCTGTCCGTCCTTCATAATCACGAGTAATTTGTTGCTTGGATCAGCTAACAGAGCGATATCAGCAATCGGGTCACCGTCCACTAAAAGCAAGTCAGCAAGCGCACCTTCTTCGACAACACCCAGCTTACCCGGATAAGGATTGCGCCGGTCAGATAGCGCTAAAAGCTCGGCATTGTCTGTGGTTGCCATTTTAAGGACTTCAGCAGGCGTGTACCACCGCGTCATCGTCGCGAGTTGCGATCCCTGCTGTGCGGCGCGTGCGGCATCAAAAAGGATGTCCGTGCCAAAAGCAACTTTTACACCGTATTTCTTAGCCAATTTATATGCATTATCTGTACCAGCACGAACTGCCGCTGAACTCGCCTGTCCATCGCCGTGTGCATGTTGGTTCGCATTTTCGTCATCAAGAAACGGCTGAAGGCTCCACCAGATCCCCTTCTCAGCCATCAATTTTACGGTCTCTTCATCCGCAAGCTGACCATGATCAATAACCTTGACACCAGCTTCAATCGCATTGCGGATGGGTTCCGGCGTATAGGCGTGAACCGTTACATAGGTGCCCCAATTTGCAGCAGCCTCTACCGCCGCACGGATCTCTTTTACACTCAATTGAACCGTATCAAGCGGACCATAGGGCGATGACACTCCGCCGCCAGAAACCACTTTAATCTGGCTCGCACCTTGCAATAATTGCTCTCGGGTTCGCTTTCGTACTTCATCCGGTGAATCAACT
The DNA here is from genome assembly GCF_032190615.1 of Brucella pseudogrignonensis. Classification (NCBI taxonomy): domain Bacteria; kingdom Pseudomonadati; phylum Pseudomonadota; class Alphaproteobacteria; order Hyphomicrobiales; family Brucellaceae; genus Brucella; species Brucella pseudogrignonensis. Next base: position 47,950 of record NZ_JAVLAT010000003.1, on the reverse strand, counting down.
ATAGCAGACATGCCTACACGTTCTGCGTAACTCAATGCTCCTGATGGTGAAGGTATTTCAGACAACATACGAAAATCACCATGACCGCCTGTCTGAGAAATCATAGCGCCGGATGGCCAAATGCGCGGACCCGAAATAACGCCCCTGTCGATGGCCATCTTAAGACCAAACGACGGGCCACCTAAATCTCGAACACTGGTAAAGCCACGCATTAAAGTTGCTTCAGCCTCAGCGCCGGCCAGCAATGTAACGAAATTTATAGGCGCCGTTGTCGCAACTGCCATCGAAGGAGCAACCATGAACGTGTGCCAGTGCGCATCTATGAGGCCTGGCATCAGCGTACGTCCTTCACCCGCAATCTGGATTGCAGCATCATCCACAATGATCGGATCAGAGGAAATTCTAGCAATCTGATTACCGGAAACCAGCACGTTCATAGGTGACGTCAACTTCGAGCCGTCAAAAATTCGGACATTCGAAAAAATGGTGTCAGGCTGTGAGGGCGTTTGCGCTTGTATCGCGGTTACTGTGAGGAATACCTGCACTGAACTTATCAGCATTATACCAAGTGACTTTAGCATCTAATTTCCCCGAACTAATAATCCGTATGATTTGTCGTTCCCAAGTCATGCTAGTTGGGAAGCCGCATTAAAAACGATATGTAACCCCGAGCACAGGGCCGCTAAATCGAACGTCATAGACGTGGCCACGATGCTTATAATCGACATCCAGCATTTTATAGCCGGCGGACATCGATAGATTTTGAGTAAGCGTATAATTGACCGTAGACAAAAAAGACCAGGTCAAATCAGATCCGACACTGAATCCGCCGATATCTGCCTGCGCTTGTAGGGACAGCCTGTCTGCCAGATTGACAAATACACGGGACCCAACCACGGGATCAACCCAACTGAAGCTCTCGTGATAACTCTCTGATCGTCCTAAACCGCTTGCGGTGATTTCGTTGGAGATATGCCAAATACGGATACCGCCCAGTGCATCAAGAGTAAGACCGGGAACATCGAAGACGCGATACCCCCCTTGAAGGGTTCCCATAAATTGCTTTGTGTCTAGATTTCCTTTTACATCTATCGCTGGCAGCTGAGACGTTCCCGGAAATCTGTAAGTATCACTGTCTGTTGTATCGGTGTACATCACATTCGCAGAAAGCACGAAGCGGTCATATCGGCCCCAAATATTTACGAAACCTGCAACATTGAGCCCATCCCTGCCGTCTGAGAATGAACGATCTACTCCCACCGTTGGCCCCGGCCCAAATGGCGAAACCGCTCCTCTCAGCCCAGTTGCCCAAATATAGGGTGTAATTTGCAGTGCGAAGCTTGGGCGTCCTGTCCCGAGCTCAACGTTCGGCTCATTATAGACCGAATCTGCCGCACAAACATTTTGCGGAAAACATATCGCCAGTCCGAATATCAAAACACGCCAATTCAAAATGATGCCCCTTCCCCACGAATATCGCCTTATGAAGCGCTGAAACCAACACTGCAATATTCAAAATAAGAAGTCACAGATTCCTAAACAGAATACAATGCCCTTGAAAGCGTGTTTCTCTGTGAAATAAGGCGAATTTGATCGGCATTTTATCACTTTCATTTGCAAATTTATCGTCAAATGAATAATCGTCTTCAGACTGGGGATTTAGAGGCGGGAAATATTACTATATGCATAAAAAGAAATTTCGTATGCGAAGCTCTTTCTGTGGCTCGGGACTTATAATTGGAGCTTTATTCTTTGCTGCTTCATTAACACCCAGCCTGATACCACGTAATTACGTTTTTCAGGGCATTTTGGCGGGCGTAGCTTTTGGTTCGGGTTATGGTATCGGCGTATTTCTCCGTTGGCTATGGCTATACTTGGAGCTACCCAGCCTGAATGCTCAGATCTTAAAATATGCAAAACTGCTAGCCGCTATCATTTGCTTGAGCATCATGCTTGTCGCCTTGTATCAAACCGCAAGCTGGCAAAACTCGATCCGCAGCGTTTTGAGTATGGAGCCTGTAGAAAGCGGTTATCCATTTAGTGTCAGCGTGCTGGCACTGATAACCTTTGGGGCTCTCGTTCTTCTGGCGCGTGGGATAATCGTTCTGGGCCGGATGATAATCAATAAACTCAACAGCTATTTTCCACGCAGAGTATCCATTATTGTCGGCGCAGCAATTACGTTTGCTCTTATATTTACAATAGCAAACGGCGTTTTGGTAGAGTATTCATTCCGCGTATTAGACAGTTCTTTTCAAAGATTTGACGCTCTGGTCGAACCGGACCGTCCGCAGCCACTCATAGCGGAGCGCGCTGGCAACCCTCAATCGAAACTCGATTGGCGGAAATTGGGTCGTGCGGGACGAGAATTTGTAGCCTCAGGACCGACGGCATCCGAAATCAGCGATTTTAACAATCGCACCGCGCTAGAGCCAATTAGGCTTTATGCTGGCTTGCAGGTGGCGGATACACCCGATGAACGCGCTCAATTACTGCTGAGCGAATTAATCCGAACAGGTGCTTTTGATCGCGCAGCACTTGTTGTCATCACGCCAACAGGCACTGGTTGGGTTGACCCATCCGCAATTGATGGACTGGAGTTCTTGTTTGACGGTGATGTTGCAAGCGTTGCCTTGCAGTATTCTTATTTAAACAGCCCGCTTTCACTCCTATTTCAGCCAGAAAACGGACTTGCTTCATCACAGGCGCTTTTCCGGGCAGTCTATGACCACTGGAAAAAATTGCCGGTTGATCAGCGCCCAGAGCTATATCTCCATGGACTTAGCCTTGGTGCATTTAATTCCCAGCGGTCTATAACTTTTTTTGATATTCTGGGAGATCCAATTAATGGCGCGGTCTGGAGTGGCCCACCCTTCCCGAGTGAGAAATGGCGCTCGCTGACCAATACTCGCGATGCCGGATCAACAGAATGGTTGCCGGTTTTTCAGGATGGACGGTTTGTGCGCTTCATGAACCAGAACGGCACGCCAGAGGGGAATACAGTGCAATGGGGTAATACGCGTTTCGTCTATTTACAATATGCCAGCGATGCGATCACCTTTTTTGATAAAAGTCTGGCCTATCAGGAAGCCGACTGGATGAAATCGCCGCGAGGTCCTGATGTCTCGCCTATGCTGGGATGGTATCCGATTGTGAGCATGCTGCAAATCCTCATCGATATGCCTTTGTCGGACACGGTGCCGATGGGTTATGGGCACGTCTATGCGCCGGATCACTATTTAAATGCGTGGCTAGAGGTTACGGGCATAGAAACCTGGCAAGCTGACGAAATAGAGGCGCTTAAGAAGCATCTCATTAATAGAGCTCAGCGTGAAGATGGTTACGAGTATCGTGGCGGTTGAAGATGTAAAGCCGCAAATTTTACGCCAGTGATGCGAAAAATCATCGCAGATAAACAACACGTTATCAGTTTGGAATTCACTGAATGGCCGCAGTATTTCAGCTCTCTGTCTATACGTCCTTCTTAGCTTTTACGGCTCTAGGTATAGCGTTCTTTTTATTCGGGCGTCTGGTTTTGTATGTGCTTGCAAAGCATGCAAAACATAATCATCTCTCAATTCCTATCGGAGCATTTATAGGGACAGTGGCTACCGCCTGGGCGCTCGCGCTCGGCTTTGTGGCAGCCGACATCTGGGCTGTGGGTTCAAAAGCTGACCAAGCCACCAGTGATGAGCGATCAGCTATTGTACGCTTGATTGGTACGGCTAATTCTCCGGCCATTAACGCGCCTGAACTACGGGAGGCTCTGATAACATATCGAACGGCGGTCATAGAGGATGAGTGGACGAAGAATATCAACCTGCGCCCGGTTTCTTCTGTTGAGGTGGCATTACAGAATATTCGAAATGAGATTTTTGCGATAAGCCAGAGCGATATTCCAACGCCCATTATCTCACATCTTCTCAATGATTTTGATATTCTGCAAAATTCGAGAAACTTGAGGTTGGCAGTCGGAACGACGTCAGTTGATGCTTACAAATGGTATTTGGTATTGGCACTCACATTGATGACGATTATGACAATTGCTTCAACCCATGCTGACAGAACACGCGCTGGCAGCATGGCTTTGACGATTTTTTCCTTCAGTGCAACTTTATGTTTATGGATATTGGCAATCCATGCAAATCCGTATCAGGGGCTGGAAAAGCTTGAACCAACGCTGCTGCTAACTGAGAATACCCCTCAGACGTAATGAGAGTTAGTTCAGTCGGCTATCAAATCAGAGGGTGGCAGAATATTGCGATTAAACCCCTATTATCACGGGCCAGTAACAGACCATTTCGACGGCCAAAGGTTCTACAACCCGGGTGAACCTATGACTGATCGTGGTGTTCAAGAAGTACTGCGCTGGCAGCGTGCTTCTCCTAAAAACGCCTGGCCAACTAAGATCAATGTTCAGCAGGTTGTCCCTGAAAGTCGTGTGGACGCATTGACCGTAACAATGGTCGGCCATGCGACGGTTCTCATTCAAATTGCTGGTCTTAATCTCCTCACCGATCCAGTATGGTCAGATCGCGCGGGTCCTTTTCACCTTGTCGGACCTAAACGTGTCGCTGTTCCCGGTATAGCATTGACCGACCTTCCGCCGATCGACATAATCTTGCTGTCCCATAACCATTATGACCATTTTGATGTACAGACCTTAAGAAAGCTCAAAGCGCGGCATTCGCCACTGTTCGTTACACCATTGGGCAATGATGTTTTGATCCGGCGTTACTTGCCAGACGCTCGTATCGAGACAGGTGATTGGGGAGATTTTTTCTCGATTGGTAAAAATGCGGAGATTCACATCGTTCCTGCAAATCATTGGTCAGGACGCAGCTTACACGATCGTCGCATGGCACTTTGGGGCGGCTTTATGGTTAGGACGGCTGGACGATTGATTTATTTTGCAGGGGACACCGGATATGGAACAGGGAGGATTTTCCGCGACATGCGACGACAATTTGGATCGCCTGATTTAGCAATTCTGCCATGCGGCGCTTATGATCCTCGTTGGTTCATGGCCCCTCACCATGTTGATCCAGAGGAAGCCATCCAAATCATGTGTGATCTCGACGCCGATAAGGTCCTGGGCATGCATTGGGGCGTGTTTAAACTCACTGACGAAGCATGGAATGATCCAGCTATTCGACTCTCAAAAGAACTTGAGGCCCGCGGCGTTAATTCGACGCGTTTCCAGCCAATGATGCCCGGTCAGGTGGCACACATTTCTTAATGCGATTCACGGTACGAACCAGAGCAACGTGATTAAACGTCGGATTTTCCTTTTATACTGAAGTCACAAATTCCATGGAGGCCCGCATAGCTAAATTAACAAACCAAGGCTAGGGGAGCTAATTTCGGCGCCTATACCATCCAGGTGTTTAAAATAAGCTCGCCGTGAGGCTTTATTGTTAAGCCAGCCTTCATATAGTGCCTGCGTGGGTTTTCAGTTATCGGAGGTTAGCCATCATCGGTGATTACATTACCACCAAGACTGTAATGGACTTGTCCCGCTTTATTTCCGCCTCATGATCTTGTTTCGGCGGTTATTTGTTCGAATTGAGCGGGCGATATTCCTCCGAGGGTCGAATGCCTTCTGCGTATGTTGTAAAATCCGTTTATGTATTTGAATAGCGCATCCGTCAGATGCTGCCGTGTTGGTGTTGTCACGTTAAGTTTCTCTGGCCGGAAAGACCAGGGGCTCGTAGATATTCATGCGACACTGGCCGCAATTTTCCATGCATCGAATGCTTCGAGGCGATGGTAGCGAATTGTTTGTGCGGCTCGGCGACGAGATGGAACAGAGAAACAATTGCGGGTCGCTGAGTGCATGGAGACGAACCGTTGCAACGCTCCAGGTGACCGATGACCTTGCATGGTTCGCTCCCGTTTTCGAAACGGCAGATGGCTATTTTCAGCCCGATTATTGAGGCCCTTGTGCGACCAATGGTCAAGGCCGGGTGCCACTTCTGCCTTTGCTGCACCGTAGGAGCGGAGCTTATCGGTGATGATCCGTTTGGGAGCAAAGCTATAGCGCTTCATTAACGCCACGAGCAGTCGCTTTGCCGCCCTTTTATCACGCCGCTTCTGCAAGATTTCTTCGAGAACGGAGCCATGTTGATCCACCGCACGCCAGAGCCAGAATTTCTCTCCAGCGCATTTGACGACCACTTCGTCCAAATACCAAATATCGCCGGGGCGCGCCTGACGCCGCCGCAAGTTGCGTGTGATCTGGGGGCCGAACTTGGCGATCCAACGACGAACTGTCTCGCATGATACGTCGATTCCACGCTCAAGCAGCATTTCTTCAACTTCACGCAGACTAAGGTTGAACCGCAGATAAAGCCACACCGCATGAGCAACGATCTGTGGCGGAAAACGGTGACGCTTGAAGATGATATCTGATGTCTGCATCGCCAAAATTTACGCCCAAACCGTCAGGAAGGCAACTGTAGCCCAGTTAACGTGACAACGCCGCATCGAGGCGATTTACCGTCGCCCAAACACCTCGAAGCCAGCGCCAAGGCATAAAATCTATCCCTATCTCCTGCGCAAGCTGGCGGTCACCAGACCCAATCAGGTGTGGGCAATGGACATAACGTATATTCCGATGGCACGTGGCTCTGTCTATCTGTGCGCTGTCGTCGACTGGTTCAGCCGCCGGGTTCTGTCATGGCGACTGTCGATCACAATGGAGGCGGACTTCTGCATCGAAGCGGTTGAGGAAGCTCTGGTCAGCTATGGAAAGCCTGAAATATTCAACACGGATCAAGGATCACAGTTCACGTCCATCGACTTCACTAACTTGCTGAAAAAGGCAGAGATCGCCATCTCGATGGATGGCAAGGGTTCGTGGCGAGACAATGTCTTTGTCGAGCGGCTCTGGCGATCAATCAAATACGAAGAGGTTTATCTTCACGCCTACAAGACCGTGTCCGAGGCCCGCAATGCCATCGGCAGATATCTAAATTTCTACAATAGCCGACGCCCACATTCATCGCTTGACCGGCAGACACCGGATCAGGTCTACTTCAACGCGCTGACACCAATGATGGTGGCGGCATAAGCGAGGCGGAAATCCACTTAACAAAACGCCAGAAACTGTTCAGACAAACCGAGCCACTTCTATCTAGGGTTGGATCGGTTAATTTGTCATAGACACAATATACAAAGGCAAAAAAAATTTATGAAAAAAGCGAGCCTTACGGCTCGCTTTAAATTATTAAAGATATCGGTTTCTTTCTCGTTCAATTTCTTCTGACGTATAGGGTTCGGCGTTAGGATCAAAATTCTTCCAGCCTTCGCGAGTGTACACTTCGCGACGCGCAGCCACATCGACACGTGATGCGCCTGCAAGAATTGCGTCTGCTTCAGCGGCTCTCTCTTCAGGGACACGCGCAGTCACCAGTGAACCACCGCGACGCACGCTTTCCGCGTAAACATTAGCATCCTCCTCGGAAACACCCGACTCTGTCAGAGCTCCAATAAGGCCACCTGCTACGCCACCGACAACGGCACCACCAACTGCACCAGCAAGAGTAGCGGCAAGCCAACCGGCAGCTACGACGGGACCTACACCCGGGATCGCCATGATTCCGAGGCCAGCCAACAACCCGCCCGTTCCGCCGATTGCAGCACCAATACCGGCACCTACGCCTGCTCCTGCGCCCGCATTGCTTTCACCTTCGCGATGATGGGAGACAATGGAAATATCGTTGGACGGAAAGCCTGCAGATTCTAAGCGGTTAACTGCATCTTTCGCAGCATCATAATTATTAAATAGCCCGGTAACAGTTTTCATTTTGCACTCCGATAAAAATAGTTTTAAAAGGTGAAGGAGTCTTAGAAATGGGTCTTACATTGCCTTCTTGGTTACGTTTCCCTGATAATCAAGCTGAACCTGAACCTTATCTCCCCCCTTCATTGCAGAGGCATTCCAAATCCCGTCTTCCCCCAGCTTAAGATCCATGACGCTACTATATCCGGCTTCTTCAATTCGGGATTTTGCTTGATCCTCAGTGAAGCTATTCTCGCCTTTCACTGGTGCGTCGGGGTTCTTGTCGCTTGGTGTACTAACCGCGGGCGTCTCTTTCGCCGTCGAACCCGTATCGGGAGCAGAAGTTTGAGCAAAGGCAACAGAAGGCGCAAGAAAACATGCGCTGAATAGCGCTATAGTGCTCATTTTCATGATGTTTCTCCAATATTCAAACTTATTGTCTGGATATTTAATAAACGCATGAATATGTTATCGGTTCCATAAGCTGAGCGTTTGTATGAAGAATAACTGTACCACCCTTCTTGATTGTCACCAGCTTGACGCGAGTACGTCTCAAACTCTTATCTTAACGAACATTTTTTTCGAGAAGTGTTTTAAACCTCTTTAAACGGCCCTAATAAATTCCATGCATCACAGCATCATAATGATCTTCTATGGCTGTAGTGCAGTTGCATGACTTTTTACGCAATGCGGCCTCATCCTCAATGGTAACAACACCGCGCTTTGTTGAAATTACCCCTTCTGCGCGGAGTTGCCCTATCGTCCTTGTTACAAACGTTCGTCCTACACCAAGCATTTCGGATAACTGATCATGGGTGAGTTCAAAATGATCTGAATTTGTTCTGGCAGATGCAGACAGCAGCCATTTTGCCGTTCGCTGGGTAATTGTATGGGTTGCGTTGCAGGCTGCCGTTTGAAAGACTTGCGCCATCAGGCAATCTGAGTATCGCGCAAACCAGTGGCGTAAAGTGATCGATTCCATTTTGACCTGCTCAAGAGCAGACGTTTTAATCCTGTAGAAACGACCGGCATTACGGACTATTGCTGTTGCATAGGCTGGAAGGCTACCATTTGAAACGATGCCACCTATTGCACCTTCTCTGCCGATTAATGCGATTTCGACAGCACTATTGTCCTCATCTACCCATCTTTGAAAACTGGCCATCGCGGGTCCGCAAGGAAACCATGTATTTACAACATCGTCGCCGGCTTTATGCAAAATAGTAAGTGCTTCGAGATCATAGGTAATTGTATGGGGGAGCAATTTTTTTCGGTCCTCCTCGCTGAGCATCATCAACAGCAGGTTATCTGAGAAATCTTGCATCGATTGAATGCTCATTGAAAACGTTTCCTTTATTCGCTCTGGAACTGTCCATAAGTGGACAGACGATTGACGTTTGCTATGTTACTTTTAGACATAACGAATGAAGCTGATTGGAAATTTGGTTTCACCGATTCCTCAAATGAACAGAAGTAAATCTGCAGACGTAGTGGTGCATTGCAAATAAATAAACTCGCCCTTGCTACCATTGACACCCTCAACAAATACTCTTTTGATTTGACTTCGTGAGAAAGTGTGCCGTTCATAATGTCCCTATCTGAGCCGGTTAACCTCACAAATTGCGACCGCGAACCTATTCATATTCCGGGCTCAATACAAACACATGGTGCTATGCTTGTTGTTGATCCGGTAAGCCAGCGCTTGCTGTATGCCTCTTCCAATGTCGTTTCGTTAACGGGCTACAGTGGCGATTTGATCCCTGGCACTGAAATTTCTTTGATCATCGGCGAGAAAAATGCGCATGATTTTCGCAATGCTGCCGCCAAAGCGAGAGACCCAGGTCTATCTTCAATCTTGATAGGATTGCGATTTCCTGGACGACCAACGTTGTTCGACGCCATCGTTCATTCACACAATGGTAAGACTTTTATCGAGTTTGAACCTTGCCCTGATCGTGGCCAGACAGCAAGACAAGCGCTGGATCTGACGCGGTCAGTCATTCATAGGCTCGGACGCGAGGAAAGCGTTGATCGTGCGGCAACAGCGGCCGCCCGTCTCATGCGTGCCATGCTCGGTTATGATCGGGTGATGGTTTATCGCTTTCTTCATAACGGAGCCGGGCGTGTTATTGCTGAGGCGAAATCGGCATCATTAACGAGCTTTATGGGGCAGCATTTTCCGGCGAGCGATATTCCGGTTCAGGCGCGCAGGCTCTATGTTAACAATACCATTCGAATGATTTCCGATACGACATCTAGCCCTGTGGCGTTGACCCCTGCACTGAGCTTAGGCGAAGAACCAGTTGATATGTCGTTTGCGCAGTTGCGAAGTGTTTCCCCAATTCATTGTCAGTACCTGAACAATATGGGTGTCGCAGCTTCGCTTTCTATATCCGTAGTCGTGGATGGAAAACTCTGGGGATTGATCGCATGCCATCATGACGCCCCCAAAGTGACACCTCTGCCACTGCGTATAGGTGCTGAATTATTCGGCCAGTATTTTTCACTTCACATTGCCGCCTGCGAACGCCGCGCAACACTGCAAGCTGCTGCCGATGCGCGAGCACAGTTGGATACTATCGTTTCTCGACTTGGCGTAAATAGTTCGATGCGTGAAGACCTCATTGGACAGTTGCCAGAATTTGCGAAACTTGTTTCCAGTCACGGTGCTGCGATATGGATGAATGACAAGTGGTTTCAGCATGGAGATACGCTGGATCAAGTCTCGACACTACATCTTCTGAAAAAGGCCCGAGAACAGGCAGCTGGTGACATATGGTCTACCTCTGAAGTAAAGACGTTTCTGCCGGAGCAATCCGGTAAGGTTGCGGGAATTCTGGCAATTCCGCTTTCGGTTACTTTTGGCGAGTATCTAATTTTATTTCGCAATGAAGAAGCGCACCTGATTGAGTGGGCTGGCGAACCCGTAAAAACTGTCGTGAATACCCCATTCGGAGAGCGTCTGACACCACGCGGTAGTTTTGAAACATGGCGCGAGGAAGTAAAAGGTCGCTCTACTCCATGGACAACCGTCGATCTTTCGGTCGGTCGCGCAATCGCCACCTATTTGCGAGATGTCATACTTCGCCAGAGCGAGATCTCGGAAAAAGAGCGCATTCGGACAGAACAGCGCCGCCGTATTCTCAATGCCGAGCTAAATCACCGAGTTAAAAACATTCTTTCTCTGGTCAAATCTATCGCTAGACAAACAGGCATGGGCGCACAGAATGTCGAAGACTATGCGCGCACACTGGAGGGACGCCTTCGGGCACTCGCAGCCGCACATGATCACTCTCTCGACATTACAAAAAGTGGGTTGATTAAGACGCTGATTGAAAGCGAGGCAAATCTTTATCGCGACAGTGCTGGCTTGGAAAAAGTTTCTCTTGAAGGTAAGGCACTCAGTTTGGATCAGCGGGCCTACAGTGTTCTATCACTGGTTGTACATGAGATGATGACCAATGCTGCAAAATACGGCGCACTGTCCACGAGCAATGGCCGGCTGGATATCAGCTGGCATCTCGAAGCGAATGGGGAATGCAGGATTATCTGGCAGGAGAGCCAAGGTCCTGTGGTTGTGCAACCGACAAGCACCGGCTTTGGAACCAAGCTGATCAGAAGCTCCTTTGAATATGACTTGCGAGGAAAGGTTCATATCGAACACAAACCCGAGGGGCTCTACGCAACATTTCAAATTCCCGCAGCATACGTTAGTTCCGAAGAACTCATAATGACCAAAGAGGATTCATTGTGCATATCAGAAAAACCTCAACTGAATGACACTTCCATTCTCGTAGTTGAAGACCAGAGTCTTATCGCAATGGACGTTGAAGACACACTGCGGGAAATGGGTGCGCAGGACATAAGACTTATCAGTAACGCTGAAGAGGCAGTGGCTGCACTTACGACTTTTAATCCGCACATAGCGATTTTGGATTTCAATCTTGGCTCCGTTACATCAGAGACTGTCGCAGAGCATCTTTCTGAACGCGGAATTCCATTCATCTTCATGACTGGTTATAGTGATCAGTCATCCATTCCTGAACGCTTCCGGCATATCGAAGTTATCCGCAAACCTATCGATATATCGTCGCTCAGTATGAAGTTGAATTCAATGATTAAAGCGCCGATTTGATCGAAAGGGATGCACTCTCAATAATCGCTGGTTTTAACTTTGATAGTTTTAAACTTGATGAATAGAGCCTACCCCTTCGGTTTACCGGTTAACTTCCTTAAGATTATTGGTCGTGGATTTTTAAATACTCCTGGCGCGGCATCGGAAAGACACTCGATTGCAGCTTCAAGAAGATTGAATGTCAGAAAGTCAGCGTGGCTATCGTGCTGCAATTTCTTGCGATCAAATATCGTCTCGTTCGTGGTTGTCTGCCATAACGCCAGTCCGATACGGGCTCCCGGATTGAGACGTCTCAAACGCCGTAAAGAAAACTTGGCGCGACGTGCAGACTCTAAATCGAGCACGCAAAGAACAATCGCAGTGGCACCCGCAATATCTTCCTTGCGCAATTGACTGGGTTGAGTTTGCTCCTGATCAATCACCTTGGTTTGCGCTGCCTGAACCGACAAAACCTGCGCCAGCATTGCAGCCGTAACATCGTCAAAAGGACCACGTCCTCCGAGACAAATTATCGATTTATTTTCACCTGAGGGGATCTGCAACATTTCGCCATCTTCGGTATCTGATAATGCATCAACAGAGACAGTTTCTTCATTATCCTCTTCTTCATCGGCTATTTGTTTGAGATTTGCGACCAGCATTCTGGAACTCTGGGAAATCTGTCGTAGCTGTGTGTCACTGAGAACGCCGCGAATGCGATCCTGTTGTGCAATAAGCAGCGCTGGAATGGCTACGTTGCCATAATATTCCACCAAGAATTGTTCAGATAATAATTCAAGCGCGTTGTCGGTGGCCTCATTAGGATCACCAGCCAAAAGTCGTTGATATAGCCTCTCTTCGGGAGTGAGTACCGGATCCGAGCCAAAAAGAATTTCAAGAAAGCGAAACTGCGGAACATAGCGCCCCAGAACGACCAAACATACGGTCAGTGGCGTTGAGAGTATCAATCCAATCGGACCCCATAACCATGTCCAGAAAATTGCAGAAACAATAATTGCTAAAGGTGAGAGGCCAGTTCGCGATCCATAGAGCCACGGCTCAATTACATTGTTGCTGATGAGTTCAATCAAAACGAAAAGCGCGATGGTCCATAAAAGTAGATCCCATCCGGGTGCTATGGCAAATGCCAGAAAGATTGGCATTATAGCCGCGATGACAGGACCAATATATGGCGCAAATCGTAAGACTATTGCCAGCATGCCCCATAAAATTGCGTTCGGTACACCTAAAATCCAAAGCCCAATGCCCAGCGGCACGCCATAACTGATATTTACAACTAGCTGTGTGAGCAGATAGCGCCCCACCCGCGTACCCGCCTCCTGCAAAGCTGAGGTGGTCCGATGAAGATCCCCATGACCCACCAGACGAATAAAGCGATCTCGTAATTCTTCTCTCTCGAGAAGCATGAAGACCACCACCACAATAACGAGCCCCAAAGTGGCAAGCGGCCCAATAAGCGGCCCTACGATTGTTTCAAGCGTTTGAACTGGATTTCGCTGGGAAAATATTTCTACGAGAATTGGCTTGCGCTCGGGCTGTCTTGAGACGGCTTTATCGACAGTTTTTCCCTCGTCTTGACTGATCTCCGCGCCAATACGTTCCGCAAAGCTGTTCAGGCGATTAAGCAGACCATTATCGGTGCCAGTTTCTTTTAGCGTACGAATTTTTTCGATGATATTGTATTGATAGGTCGCGATGTTCTGACCGACTTCATTGACCTGAAATGCCAAAATTGCGCCAAACAATCCAAGAATCAGAAACCCGCCAGTAACGCTGGAAATGATGGCAGGCAAACGCGGCAAACCAAGACGTCTGAGAAAAGAGACAATCGGCGCCAGCATGAAGGTTAAAAGTACAGCAGTGGCTAAGGGTAAAAATACATCCTGAGCAAAATAGAGGATAGCAACGACTGCAGCGACGGCAGCAAGTGCGGGCAACCGTGATTGTTCGTGCGCTACAGCTAAAGAGTGGTTACCACGTCCAAGTCCGCGCTGCATGATGCCTCTTATTAGTTCGTGTTCCTATGATGCAAATTGATACGCAGTGCTGACGTTTACATTGTTAAAGCATACGAAAAGAGGACTATTTACGGAAAATAATGGTTAGGCTTTAAGAAATACAACAGCCGCTACCGGCAAGGCAACCCAGATACCGGGCTCACCACGATACGCAGAAAGCTCACCGCTTAAAGCAATGGGCTTTTCACAAAATGCGCAATCTATCAGGCTTTATCGATAACACTCTTTACAGAATGTTTTGCCTTACCTTTGGCCTGCTGTGCATCGCCCTTGGCTTGCATCTCTTTGTCATCAATGGCTTTGCCAATAGATTGCTTAGCTTTACCAGCGATTTCATTAGCCTTGCCGGATACCTTATCTGAGGTACTGCTCATTCTAACTATCTCCCTAAACTATGTTGTTGTAACTCCATTTTAACAACGATCATCGCTAAAATTGGTTCCAAGGGAGTTTTCACTTTCGAAGTCCAGCACTCTGAAATCAGCGTTGAGGCCGGGAAGGCATTATTAATAGAACTGGACCCAACCTTGCATTACGCCCGACCATGAATTGCCAGAGGAAGAAGCAGGGAGAAAATGATTATTAGCACCAAAAACTCAGGAAAATCTATTCAACGAAACGGTTGAGGTTAAATGTCACATTTTCAAATAAGAGCATTACTTAATTGACTCAAGCCCAAATCATTCGGGGATCGCCCAGCTGGTCCATAGCGCGCAGTTGTTAAACGCAATGAGCGGGTGCGATTGCTGATATTTGAATGGAGGCCTTTGTATTCTTCGGTCCAGACTTCAAACCTGTTAAGCTGATGTGGCCCAAAGGTTGAAAATAGCGGAATGTCACTTGCGTCTCTGCCACGCGCCACGAGAGCCCGCCCTATCCTTGGCTGGTTATGACGGGCATCAACAGTAAACCACTTACCATCGAGGTAAACCTCAACCCAATGTTGGTTTTCGTCTGGTTCTGAGCCAGGTTTCCATTTCGGGTTAACCAACACGAAGACGGAAATAGGCATGGGATTCAAAAAGATACATGCGCTGTGGCGGATCAGCCTTAAACACACAACTGGGTCAAATTCAGGCTGAATTCAACAGTCAGACCCTAATTGATTACGTAACGAAACTCCCGACTTGCGTTGTAGCGATGGAAGCGTGTTGTGGAGCTCATCATCTTGGTCGGCTGTTTGCGGCACAAGGCCACGAGGTCCAGCTGATGTCACCAGAATATGTTCGCCCGTACATCAAGGCCCAGAAAAACGATGATCGGGACGCTGAGGGGATTGCCGAAGATGCATCTCGACCGACCATGCGTTTCATCGATCTTAAGAGCCAGGAGCAACTGGATATCCAGACACTGCATCGGGTGCGTAGTCGCCTTGTGGCAGAGCGAAGGAATCTGATCAATCAGCTTCGCGCAATTCTGTTGGAACGTGGGATCATCTTCCCGGTCGGACGGCAAAAGTTCGAGATCGGCATTGATGCTCTGCTCGCAGAGAGCAACGAAATATTATCTCCACGTATGCGTCAGCTGGTTGGCGATTTACGCGTGGAATGGAAGGACCTCGACACGAAGATCGAAACTTTGAATACTGAATTTGTTCAACTGGAACGCAATGCTACGGCCCCGGCGGCTGCAGTGGGAGATGCAAGCAGCTTCAAGGAAGCGCCCGATCTGGGTGCTTGGCTCGGACTGGTTCCTAACTGGCTTTGAACGCAGCTACCCAGTGGCTGTGTAATAGGATCGGCTACATAAAAGGAACGCGTAGCCAGCGAAGTTTGCAGGGAGGATCGTGAAGATGGCCAGACAGTCGAACGGCGTTTGGAAAACCCGGCCAAAAAAATGGCACCTGTTGCCGAAGTCTTTATTGGGTCTCTAAGCGTGCGGATGTCCATCTTGGCCATGAGCTTGCTCATGAGACCGATACGGTGACGCAGACTGAACAGAACACCGTAAAATCCTCTTGCAACCGGGCGGGCCATACGTTTTTTGTAGGTAAAGCTGCGCTTGCGCAGCCAGACGTCAAGCGCACTGCGGCCGATCGATACGGCTCTCTCCTCATACAATCGCCAGACCATCTCGTAGAGCGTGATGTCCTTCGCCTCTTCAGTCATGCTGAAGATGAAGTGCTCGTGAGTATCCAGGCGATGACTGTTCAAATCCCAATCCCAAATCGGGCTGCCGCTTAACGCGCTGACATGCCATCCCTTGACGCAGCCAGAACGCGGTTACGCAGATCACCACTGAAAGCCCGGGGCATATTGCCTCCAACCAAATCACTAGTCGGAGCAATGGAATCAGAATTCGGCGACGAAGGGAATCCTCAACGCGATTCCGCGTTCAATGGATCCGCTCTAGCGTTTTATTCAGCGCATCATCGCAGCAACATTTCCACCATCGACGGTGATAACCGCGCCTGTTGACGTTCGTGCAGAAATGAGATGCAAAAAAGCATCCGCAACATCATTCGCCGAAACTTCACGCTTGAGCAAATTACCGCGCATATAGACTTCCGGCGTCACTCCACGAGCCTCTGCACGCTCCTCAACCATTTCATCGGTCATCAAACCCGTGCGAATACGATCAGGATTGACGGCATTCACGGTAATTCCATCTGCCGCATGTTCCAACGAATATTGGCGCATCAGGGCCATGAGTGCTGCCTTTGAAGTCCCGTAAGGACCGAAATCTGGTCCCGGATTGACGGCCTGCTTGCTGACATTGAAGACAATGGCACCGCCGGTTTTCTGACGCTGCATAACATTGACGACTGCGCGGGCGATGTAATGATGGCTCCAGAAATTGAGATCAAATGCCGACTTGAACAGAGCGTCATCAACGAACAGCAGTGCCCCCTGAAAAGCCGCACCGGCATTCGAAACAAGAATATCAACACCACCAAAAGCAGCAACAATCTCCGCGACCGCTTTTTCAGCGGACTGAGGATCGGTTAAATCACAAGCGATGGCTTTTCCACCCAGCCGCTCTGCTTCCGCTGCTGCACGCTCGGCATCAATATCAATCAGTGCGATTTCGGCACCTTGTTCCCGTAGACGTTCTGCAATGGCAAGACCAAGACCACCTGCCCCACCGGTTACGACTGCGACCTGACGGGTCAGTGGTTTCTCGGTCTGTTTGGCGAGCTTAACCTGTTCCAGCGACCAATATTCAATGTCGAAGAGATCTTCTTCACTCAGCGCTTCGAACTGATCAATCCCTTCAGCGCCACGAATGACGTCGATTGTCGCCTCAGCCACATCCGCACCGATACGGGCTGCTTTTTGTGTTGCACCCGCGGCAAACAAGCCGATACCGTCGATATAGAAAACCCGCGGCATCGGGTCGACCATGGTTTTCCCACCGCCCACACGTGCATTGTTTCGCTCAAAATACGCTTCATATTCAGAAACATAAGACGCAATGCTGTCTTTAACGATCTGCGCCCAGTTCTCAAGATCGTGCGCATAAGGAACAGGCAGCGATACACCATAGCGCTTGATATGGATGACGTGCTCCGGCGTTGCATTTCCCCGGCGAACAAGATCGACAACATTGGGAGCGCCACAAAAATCAAGGATGTCATCGCTCGTGCGATGCTCCATGATAAAACGACGGGGACGCCCTTCTTCCCTGCCCGGAAGCGCGATTGCGCCGCGCAGGATCGGCGCAATATCCGAAATTGAAGCAAGCTTTTCCGTATGCGCATTCTTGCATGCATTGCTGAAAGGCCGCGGATTGCCCTGAGCGATCCGCTTCTCTGCCCGATCAATCGCTTCGATCATATTTTCATAGGCGATGCGGGGATCTTCCGACCATGTGAAAATGCCATGTTTAAGCAGGATCATGCCCGGCGCGTCCGGGCGTTCCGAAAAGGCTTTCTGACAGGCTTTTGACAGATCAAAACCTGGCATAACGTAGGGCACGATAATCATTTCCGGAAAGAGCTCACGAATGATTGTTTCCCCGTTTGGTTGATTGGTCAGCGCGACAATCGCATTGGCATGCGTGTGATCAACATGTTTGAACGGTAGAATGGCATGGAGGATCGCTTCGACGGATGGATTGGGTGATGACGGATCAAGCAGCAGTCGGCGTTGCAGCATCACCATATCATCGTCGCTGAGCGTCTCATAATTGACCATAGCCTTCAGGCGTTCAAGATTGAGAGCAGGCAAGCCAGCTGGCTCGATCTTGCCCATATCCCAACCACTTCCTTTCACACAAAGGACTTCAACCGGAGTGCCATCATGGTCGTTAAGAATGGTCTTGACAGAAGTGTTGCCCCCCCCATGGAGAACGAGCTTTGGCTCCGAACCTAGCAAACGCGTGGTATATGTGCGGATAGCAACATCGCGGTTGATACCTGCTTTCTCATAGGCACCAACCATTGCGCTGAAATCCGCATCCGACCAATTCGACTTCATTTGCCTACTCCTCAATTGGCACACTGCGGCGCCAGAGCCGCAGACATGGAAAAACGCTCACGGAAAGTGTGTTTTTCCATGGTAAAACAGTTATTTATGAAGACATATCCTCACTAAATACAATTGACACTATATACTGACATTAGTCAACTTCCTTCATTGGCTTGTTGATTAAAACTCGTTTATGTGCGAACCAGATGAGGGGCTAACATCAGGAAATCAGTATGACATCGGACGATCTGACACCGTCTACGCATGCCATCCCGGCTGAATTTGATGACGCGATTGTATGGGCTGCCTGGCTTTATTATGAAGACCAGCTCACGCAGAACGATATTGCGAAGAAAATGGGCGTTTCTCGCGCAACCATTGTTAATTATTTGCAGGAAGCCCGGCAGCGTGGCGTAGTACGGATTCTGATGAATTCGGAAATCCTGACCCGCACAGAGATCGCGCAAAAACTCGCAACCCTGTATGGCCTGGATGAGGTTCTCGTCATTCCCAGCGAGAAAGCAGCCCCCGCTGAAGCGCAACTACAGGCACTGGGAACCGGCGGCGCACGCCTTATTGAACGCATGGTCAAACCCGGCGACACAATCTGCGTATCCTGGGGGCGAACAGTTCTCGCAATCGCGGACGCGATCTCGCTGCCGCGCCCTGTCGAAGGACTGACCGTCGTTCAGGTCACAGGCTCATCGATGGGCAAGCGTGAGTTTGCGGCAGAGCTTTGCACGTCGATCATGGCCCGCAATATCGGAGCAACCAGCGTGAACATGCTGGCTCCTGCGATTTTGAGCAGTGCGGGATTGCGAGACGCGCTAATGGGCGAACCAGCGCTTCAACGGCAGTTTGAGCTCATTGCCCAGTCAGACATGATTGTCTTTGGTGTCGGTGGGCTATCATCAGAAAGCACCATGCGTATTGCTGATGTCACCAGCGATGAAGAGATCAATGCCTATGCCAAGGATGGCGCGGTGGCAGTCCTGATCTGCCGCTTCCTCGACAGTCAGGGCAAACAGGTCATTCGGGATCTCGACAAACGTGTCATCGGCATTGAACTCGATGAGTTGCACAGGGTTCCCCGCAGGCTTTGTGTGGCGGGTGGTTCGCGCAAGATCGAAGCGATCCGCGCGGTTTTAACCGGCGGCTATGCAACCCACCTCGTTACCGATTTTGAAGCAGCAGAACTTCTGCTCGCGCAATAAAGCAGAAAGCGGCGGACTGCACCCAACAGTCAGCCGCAGTTATCATTACTGCTTGATAGCAGCAGTATTCATGAAATTCAGCGTATCCTCGAAAGAACGGATACCGGCATCAGAGCCAAGCCCGGTCGCGACCAGAGCTGCGGATGCCTGTGCAAAATTCAATGCAGTCTTCACATCCATTTTACGGTGCAGTGCCGTGATAAAACCCGCATCGAACGCATCACCGCAACCTGTCGTATCAACCACTTCAATCTGGAATGCGGGCTGACGCAGAACAGCGCCGGTTGAATCCATAAAGCATACGCCATCACCGCCAAGCGTGAAGACACAGTGTTTCACTCCGCGTTCGATGAAAAAGCGTCCCGCGCCTTCGACACCGGCCGCACCCGAAATCTGTTTTGCTTCTTCAATAGATGGCATGAAGTAATCGATATGCGGGAAAAGCGGAGAGATCAGATCAAGGGTACTGTCATTCGCCCCCAAAAGATCAAAAGTCGTGATACGCCCGCGAGCCTTGGCTTCGGCCAGCAATTTTCGGCTTGGTTCACCATCGAGTTTTGCCAGTAGGCCTGTTCCGCCTAAATGGATAATCGGAGGCGCCAGAACGGCATCAACCGCACTGTCGAGAACTTCAAAATGATCCGATGCGCCGCGCGCATGGAGCGCCGGGCGATCCCCGTTGCGACGGATATTGAGAATGGTCGAAGATGTCGGAAAACCTTTCAAACGCTGCATCTGCGCAACGTCTACGCCAAAGCGTTGCAGAGTTGCCAGTACAAAATCAGCCTTCTCATCATCGCCCACCGCCCCGACAGCGAGACAGTTCAGACCAAGCTTCGCCAGGTCCACCACGGTTCCACCTGCGGTCCCCGCCACTGTCAGCCGGATTTCATCGATAAACTCGACATTGCCACCCGGTGGAATGGCATCAACAGGACGTCCCAATACGTCGAGAATATAGAGTCCAATAACAGACACATCGTGAGACATGATATCCTCCCAGATTTCAGTTGGGGGCGGCCTGCGCAAACAACACAGGATGACCCAACACAATTGTATTTCATTGATCGATGGCTTTGCTTATCAGGCTTGCGTCAAGCCCTTTCGCGCAGAGCGAAGATCGTTCCAGCGAGCAGGATGAAAGCCCCGACAATTGCCAGCTGCAGAGTGCTTGGAATGCCCACAAAGATCAGGACATTGCTGACAAGCGTTATCAATAGAACGCCCAGCAATGTCCCTATGACTGAACCTGAGCCACCCGTGATGCGCGCTCCGCCCAAAACCACAGCTGCAATGATTTCAAGCTCCATGCCCGCCAGATCGAAAGGATTTGCGAGACGGTTGCTGGAGACGTGAACCACGCCTGCAATACCCGCCAGCAAACCCGCATAGGCAAAGACAAATATACGGACACGGAAAAGGTTGATTCCAAGTCGCTCGGCGATGGATGGATTACCACCAACCGCGAAAATAGCACGCCCCATCAATGTGCGTTCAAGAATGAACCACGTCACAAAAGCTGCGACCACCAAAACCAGCACAGTGGCAGGCAGAACGGATACGACGCCGTTCGATGCGCGATGCGTGAACAGCGACGCCTTACCGAACGCGTCCATCGCGGCAGGAATATTCATAAAGAGCGCAGTGCCGACGAAGGTCAGAAGGAAACTTCGTATCACATATTGCGTGCCGATCGTCACGATCAGCGAAGGCGCTTGCAGCTTTTGCACGAGAAAACCATTGAGCGCACCAAAGCAGGCACCGCCGAGAGCAGCCAGGACCAGAATGAGAGCCATCGGCATTTCTGGAAATAGGTTCGTCACCAACATTGTCAGCGCATACATGACAAAAGCGGCAATAGCTGTAAACGAGACGTCGATACCACCGGATGCGAGAACGACCAGCACCCCCATCGCAAACAAGCCGCGTACAACGGATGCGCGCAGAATGTCGACCAGATTGCTCATCTGCAGAAAATCGGGATTGGCTGCGATAACCACAAAACAGGTGATGACTGTCAAAAGAAGCGTGAACAGTTCCGGTCTGGCACCCATCAAGTCCCAAAGCCGGAGCAGCATGCCGCGCTGTTTGGCGCTGCTCTTTTCCACCGATACAATGTCGGTCATTGCGCGATCTCCTTTGTTATGCTGGCCATGGATGCATAGATCGCGTCTTCAGTCAGTCCATCGGCATTGTGTGCGGCAACGATACGGCCTTGTCGCATAACGAGAATGCGGTCGCAGTTCTGCAAGAGTTCCGGCAGATCGTCGCTAATAATGATGACGCCCATTCCATCGTCAGCCAACCGCTGGATGATGCGGAAGATGGTGTCCTTGGAACCGACATCGACACCAACTGTCGGACCATGCAGGATCAAAAGCTGCGGATTGATGGTCAACCAGCGCCCGATCAGAACACGTTGCTGATTGCCGCCGGACAGCGACTGAACCGGAATGGTGACATCAGGTGCAACAATCTGAAGATCGGCAACGCTGTCTTCCGCAACTTTTCTGGCACGCCTGCCGCTGATCATGCCAAGCGCATTGCGCAAACGATCAAGGACCGGCAGCGTTATATTGTCCTGAATAGGCTTTTCCAGAAACAGACCTTCCGTAAGCCGATCTTCCGGGACATAGCCGATGCCAAAGCGGATCGCATCAGCTGCCGATTGTGGCGCGATTTCCTTGCCATTCAACCGGATTTTTCCAGAGCTAGCTGGCACAACACCGGCCAGCGCCAGCGCCAGTTCATTGCGACCTGAATCGAGCAGACCCGTCACGCCGAGAATTTCACCCTTCCTGAGCGAAAGCGAAACAGATTCAAAATTCTGTCCGTCACCGAGATGTTCGACGTCCAGCATCACATTACCGAGTTTGGGGTCGGTGCGATAGCGGGTTTCACTGATTTCGCGACCTGTCATCCAATGGCTGAACTCAGCCTTCGTATGTGTTGCGACATCAAGTTCAGCGACTTTCAGTCCATCACGCATGATGATTGCACGACCGCCGAGCGACTTGCACTCATCAAGCTTGTGCGTGACGAAAAGAACGGCGACGCCTCTGCTAAGCAACTTTTCGACAACCCGCAGGAGATTGACAACCTCCTGACGCGTCAGCGAGGTCGTCGGTTCATCCATAATGACCAGACGTGCCTCAGAAGCAACTGCGCGTGCGATTGCAATGAGCTGACGGGTGGCAAGGGGCAATGTATCTGTTCTGCGTTTCAGAAAGGCATTATCAGTTGGCAGATGCACCTCCGCGAGTGCACGCCGCGCTGTTTCATTGAGTGCAGAGACATCAAGTCTGCGCGCGAGCTTACCTGACGCTTCGACAAGTTGCTCGGTGAAAGCGACATTTTCCGCTACCGAAAGGTTCGGCAGAAGTGAAAGGTCCTGATAGACAGTCTCAATACCCGCTCGTAAAGAACCGATAGCACCAATGTCGCCTGCGCGGGCGCCTGTTGGTTCGCCGTCGATGAAAATCTGGCCCTCATCGGCTGGCTGTGCACCGGAGAGAATTTTGATGAATGTGCTTTTGCCACAGCCATTTTCACCCATCAGGTGATAGATTTGGCCCGCTTCGATAACAAGGCTGACTTCCTTGAGCGCTTTGACGCCGCCAAAGGATTTCTTGACGCTTCTGATCTCAAGAAATGGCGGTGTTGATGCAGGTGTTGAATCTGTAGCGTGCATGGAAATTTCCTGAAACTCTCAGACACTTCTGCGCCGTGCATTTCCTCAAGGCGCGAACTGGTTGGATGCGATACCGCAGTTCCGGGGCCGCTGTGGTGCTACAGCCCCGGAATAGTATGCAGAGGCAGCTTCGCTCTTAGAACGGGAAGTTCTTGTAGTTGGACTTGTCCACGTCTACCCATGCCTGACCCTGCATGATGACGCCCTTGCCCGGTCCCTTGATCACCGTCATCTTCTCATAGCCAGGAACGCCAAGGTCCATACCGTCCTTGATTTCCTCACCCTTGAGAACCAGATCTGCGACCTTGTTCATGACATAGCCCGCGTCTTTCGGATCCCAGAAGAAGATCTGATCGACGGCACCGCTTTCGAGATAGGGGCCGGTATCCTTTGGCAGACCAAGGCCATAAACGCAGGTCTTGTCCTGCAAACCAGCTTCTTCAACAGCGCGGCCGATACCAATCACATCGATAGCCGACGAGCCCTGGAAGCCCTTGATATCCGGGTATTTACGCAGAATTTCCTTCGCCTTTTCATAGGCTTTGTTGGCGTCGTTGAAGGATTCATTCTTCTCAGCAACCAGTTCCATATCTGGATACTGCTTTGCGTTTACAGCGCCTGCATCAACCCACTGATTATGCGTGAGGCTACCCAGCGAACCTACGAACGAGGTCCATTTGCCAGACTTGCCCATGCAATTCGCAAGTGCTTCATTGATGCGCGTCCCGAATGCTTTGTTGTCGAAAGCTTCGATGTCGACATCGACATTCGTCAGGCTGTCACCTTCGTGCGCAATGACCTTGATGCCACGCTGCGCTGCACGACGAAGCACGCCTTCCAGTGCCGATGGATCCATCGGGACTACGGCGATTGCGGAGACGTTCTTTGCAACGAGATCTTCCAGAATGCGCGCCTGCTGAGCAGCATCTGCCTTTGCCGGACCGACCTGGCTTGCGCTAACGTCTGGGTTGTCCTTGCCAAAGGCATCAACGCCCTCATTCATACGTGTGAACCAGTTTTCACCCGTGACCTTTACCACGGTCACGATGGTCGGCTTGTCCTGTGCAACGGCGACACCCGCCATCGCAACACCTGCGAGCATTGTGCAAGCAGCCAGTTTGGAAATAATACGCATGCTTCTCCTCCGATTATAATGCTGTTTATTGTTGAGTTTCATTCCTGATGACCCGCAAAATTCCTCCGGCCGGGCATCAGGGAATTGGTTATCTTCGTAACCGCAACCAGTAGCCCAGATGCACGCGTGCAGAAGCCAGCAGCACCAGAAGCAGCACACCCCAGGCAAGATCGCGGAAGAAATTGGAAATATTCATGAAGTTGAACAGGCTTGAAAGAATTTGAAGTGCAGTCGCAGCCAGCAGCACGCAAAGAACCTTGCCATAGCCGCCTTCCGGCTTAACGCCACCAAGCACTGCAATAAGAATAGCGATCAGAACATAAGAGCCGCCGTAATCCCACTTCACGGACGAATTGCGCGCTGCAATGATGATCCCCGCGATGGAGGCCAGCAAGCCGCAGATCGTGTAGGTCAAGAGCAGCATGCGCTTTTCGTTGATGCCGCCATAACGCGCAGCTTTCGAATTGCTACCCATCAGCATCAGCTTGACGCCGAATGGTGTGTATTTGAGAACAAAAGCCAAAAGAGCGGCAATGGCGAGAAACAACGCAAAGCACATCGGAATGCTCAGCACCGGCATGTTGCCGAAATTATCCAGCGGCTCGATATAACCAAGGCTGATCGCAGATCCATTGGTCAGAAAGACGGCAATGCCTGTGAAAACCAGCTGTGTGCCAAGGGTCGCAATCAGCGGCGTAAGCCGCGCATAGGCGATCATGATGCCATTGACCAGACCACCAATAAGGCCGACAGCCAGCGCCAGACCGGCAAAAGTCCACGAAAACAGAAGCGGTGCATCGGCAACCGGAATAAGAGTTCTAGTCAACAGGAAAGCAACAATTCCGGCGAGATTGGCAAGTGCTATACCCGAAAGATCAATGCCACCATTTCCCGAGATCATGGCGAGCATCACACCCAGCGCGAGCAGACCAAGCTCTGGCACCTGAGCGGCCATGGACTGCAAATTATAGCTATCCATGAAATTAGTGCCCGCAAAAGCTGCGCCTGCAGCCAGGACTGCGCAATTGATCAATAGCAGAAAAACAGTCTGCCTATCCACGCTATAAGATGACACGTCGTCTCCTCCCAGTATTCAGGGGCTCCCACCCCTTCGATGAACCGGCAATTCTTCAGACTCTCAGTCCGGATGATATACGCCACCTCACCCTGACATTTGTCAGCGTATGTTGTCGCTTGTCAACACTTTTTGTTCCTGAAGCATAAAAAGCCCGGATTTACGGCTTTTTTGGCCCTTCGATTTTCGTTTATTGGCGTTTTCTTTCAGAGCTTGATATCCACGTTAATCAAAATTCTTACATTTGTCGACTATCTATCGAAAAATGTAAGAATTTTGATTGGGTGATTTACCCACACATAAGAATCCGGTGAAGAATTCAAATTCAAGCCCGTGCGAAACACTTAGGCGCTGTCTTGCCCATCATAGATACGCGATGAGCCGATCCTTTACGCAGACATTCAAGCAGCGCATCGAAGAAGGTCAAAGACATCAGAAAGAATGGGTAATGGCTAGTTCATCTGTATCTTGATAACCGGATTGCTTTTCCCAAGGGCGCGTTTCACCGCAGCACGCGCCGAAGCCAAATCCGGCATGATCCAGTTCGGTTCACTGCCAAGAAACTTATCGAGAAACGCAATTGCATAGCCTGGCATTTCCGAGACGTTTTCTTTGTAAGACCACCATGTCCGCAGTTCATCGGCGCACTGGTCAATATTGGGCACCGTGCCAAACTCTTGCTCCTGAACGGCAGCAATCGCACAGATACAGTAATTGGTGTAGAGAAAACCTTCCGGCCAAAAGCTGACGATCTCGTAAAGGCGTGCAGAATCGCCTTCGGGATGCTTCGGCTGTGAAATGACCTTCGCGGGCGACAAGCGGATCAGCTCGCGCAACACAAGACCTGCAGCGAATGTGATGAAATCCTTGCGGTCCACCTGGGCAAAACGCTTATTCTGCTCGACCAGCTCGACCCAATTCAGAAACGCCTCAGTGAGCTTCTTTTCATCGATATAGTATTCAACACCATAAAGCTCATGCAACAGACTGGCATGCTTGCGAAATGTCGCCCTGAACCAACGCAGCTGACGCAAACGATGGCGCAAATCCGGCATTGATGTCATTTGTTCTCTGAGTAACAAGTCCATGCTGCGAGCGATCTCCCGTTTGCACATGACATTATGCCAAACCGATTGAAATGTCAGTCTTCATTCGCATCTAATTATCACAAAAATTATACATATTGACATTCTAGAAGACAAATGTTCTCTAATTGATGAAAGACGAACACAGAAAAATATCCCGTTCGTGCTTCGTGGGAGGAGATCAGATATGGCTATCTGGCAATGGGCCTTGCTGGCGCTTGCTTTGCTGTGGGGCTTTCAGGCGCTCGGCGTCTGGTTCCAGATGCGCCACTATTCCGATGTGATGAAGGGCATCACTTCGAAATATTCAGACGGCTTTGTTGGTGCAGGACATATTCGCGGACGCTTTGGAAAAGGGGTCATCGTGCTAATCGTTGTCGACCGCAACCTTGTGGTGCGGCGTTTCCTGCAAATGAGCGGACGGACGGTTTTTGCGAAATTCAGCCGCCGCGAAGGCTTTGAGGGAATGCACCTCAACGAATTACCGGACAATCCGGCAATTGGAGAAGGAACGCCTGAAGTGGTTGCTGCCGCGAAACAGGCTATGGAGCAGATCGGTCGCATACGAGAACAGTCCGATGGGATCGAGCTCGAAGGTCTGAGGGCAGTGGGAGCATAGGAGTTGCTTGCCTCAAACAAGCAATCGAGGAGGAAAAATGTCGATAGTGTCGATGTTGGCACAACATGCCGACGCAACAATGCAATCTATACATATGGCTGGCAGCATGATTTCCGATGCCGCTCTGCATGGCAAACACGCCGCAGAGCATGCAGGAAATGACTTGCTGCAGCTTGCACAAGCAACCACCACCGCACCCGCAGATGCCGGCAGCAGCGGAATTTCTGTTGACCAGTTCAAGGAGCGTTTGCAGAACGTCGCACAGGAAGAACAGCTCGGCTGGCTGGCTTCAATCGGCAAACACTTTATTGGCGTCTTCCAGAAGGGCGGCGAAGTTTTTGCCGGATTTGTAACCGGCATCATCCCGACACTCGTCGTGCTGATGACCGCGTTTTACGCCGTCACTGAACTGGTCGGCGAAAAGCGTGTCCACGGCATCGCACGCAATGCGGGACGTATCGCGCTTACCCGCTATACGGTTCTGCCCGTGCTGGCTGTGTTCTTCCTGACCAACCCAATGGCTTATACCTTCGGTTCATTTCTGGACGAGAAATACAAGCCTGCCTTCTATGACGCGGCTGTGTCTTATGTTCATCCGCCACTGGGTCTCTTCCCGCATATCAATCCAGGTGAATATTTTGTCTGGGGCGGTGTGCTCGTCGCACTTCTCGAACTGGAGAAGAAGGGCGCGGTTCCGGCAGGTTATCACATCAGCGTCGCCATTTGGTACGCCATTGTTGGCCTCCTGGTGATCCTCCTTAAGGGTATGCTCACAGAACGCATCACCGCCATTATGGCGCGGCGTCAAGGCATCGAACTTTAAGCGGGTATTGGGGAGGACGACATGGTAAAGACCTATAAGGCAGTTAAGATTTCCCGCGGCTCGAATGGCTGGGGTGGTCCACTCGTCATTCAGCCGACCGAACAGCGCAACAAGGTGGTTTCTGTCACAGGTGGTGGCATTCACCCGCTTGCACGTCAGATTGCCGAACTAACGGGAGCTGAGGCCGTTGATGGTTTCCGCTCACCGCCAATCGAAAGCGAAATGGCCGTTGTGGTTGTCGATTGCGGAGGCACAGCGCGCTGCGGTGTTTATCCACGCAAACGCATTCCAACGGTGAACATTACGCCGGTTGGACAATCCGGCCCTCTGGCACAATTCATTACCGAGGACATTTATGTTTCAGGTGTAAAGCCAGAGAATATCGTTCCCGCAGATGGATCGGCCCCAGCAACACCTGCTGCTGCAGCCGCACAGGAAGAAGAAGCGCCTGCTCCGCTTGACCTTCCGAGCGAAGGCGGCATTGTCGGCCTTATCAGCGGCATAGGTCGCGTGATGGGCCGCGTTGTTGGCATCTTCTTCCAGGCCGGTCGCCGCACAATTGATCAGGTTATCCGTAACGTTTTGCCATTCATGGCATTCGTAACGATGTTGATCGGCCTGATTCTCTACACAGGTATCGGCGACATTCTTGCGCAGCCGCTGGGACCGCTTGCCAATAACATTGTTGGGTTGCTTGTTCTGTCAGCAATCTGTGGCTTGCCGTTTCTCTCGCCAATTCTTGGACCAGGTGCGGTCATTGCACAGGTTATTGGTGTCGCGATTATCGGCCCACAAATCGCCAACGGAACAATTGCGCCCGCGATGGCCCTGCCAGCACTGTTTGCCTATAACGCACAGGTGGGTTGTGACTTCGTGCCGGTTGGTCTGGCGCTTGGAGAAGCAAAGCCAAAGACAATTGAAATCGGTGTTCCGGCAGTCCTGATCAGCCGACAGATCATGGGACCTGTTTCAGTTCTGATCGCATGGCTCGTCAGCATCGCAGTACTTTAAAACTCTAAGCCTGCCGCAGCAAAATGCGGCGGCAGGCAATTTTCCAGACATTTACAGTATCGATGTTTCTGATCGGCTCCCTCAGGCATCGAATGACCATACCAAAAGAAAGGACCGCCTCTATGTCGATACATCTGAAAACGCGGATCTCCGCAATCGGCCCGGAAGTAGCAGATCTCGCTGAAGGCGGCGTTCTCATCCTGTTTGCTGATGGCTCGCCACCTGAACTGGCAGAAGTTTCTGTTCTTCACGTTGTGGAAGAAGGGCCTGAAACATCAGCTCCGGCTGTTGGCGCTAAGATTGCCATTGGCTCGGTCACTGCAGAAATTACAGCCGTAGGCGAAAGTGCCTGGCAAAAAGTGCGTGAGATCGGACATGTCGTCATCTCTTTCACAGGCGCGACCTCAACTGATCGCCCGGGAGAAATCTGCGCGAGTGAAATAGCCGGAGAAGACCTTGTCGCGGCCCTGAAAGAAGGCCAGATTATCACCATCGGCGGCTGAGGGCTGATTGCTCTCTCATCTAAAATTATGTTCTAAACAGACTATTGGAATGATTATCAAAGTCCCGGACGCTGGAATTGTTTCATCTGTTGATTTGAGGCTATAGACATGGAACGCTCGACAATCGTCCGGGTGCATGAAGGGCTGCATGCGCGCCCTGCCACGCGCTTCGTTAAACTGGCCAAGGGCTTTGAAAGCGATATTGAAATCGCCAAAGCCGGAAAAAGCGTCAGTGCCAAAAGCTCCGTCAAGCTGATGTTGCTTGGCGTGAAAGAGCTTGATGAAGTGACCGTTCGTGCCAATGGAGCGGATGCGATTGAGGCCATTGAGGCCCTGATCGGCTATCTGGAAAATCCGCAGGCAGGGATTGAAGAAACCACTGCCCCTGCCCCTGCACCCAAAGCGGAAGCCACACCTTCGACTGCGCCTCAACCCGCGCTTTCGATCGAACTGCCTGCCGGTCAGATTAAGGGCGTTGGAGCCAGCGAAGGTATTTCACTGGGCACGGCATTTCCATTTTTTCCAGAAGAAATCAAGCCTTCGGGCAGACAACTTTCAGCATCGGAAATTGATGCGGAGATCGAACATTTCAAATCGGCAATCGCAACCGTGCAGCATCGCATGGATACCTCGCTTGCAAGCGGTAATCTCGCCGATGCTGACCGTGGCATTATTGCGGCCTTGAAAGACATTGCAGCCGATGACAGCCTGACTGACGAGGCGCTCGGGCTTATTCGTGGTGGTCTCGATGCGATTTCGTCAATGCTTGCCGCCGCCTCAACCGTAGCCGGGCAATTTGCAGCACTCGATGATCCATATCTCAATGCACGCGCGGATGATGTGCACGCTGTCAGCCGCCAGATTTGTCTAGCTCTGCTTGGCAAAGACGACATCAACCTGGAAGAACTCCCGGACGGTTCTGTTCTGATAGCCGAGGATATTGGTGCGTGGGATCTGGCACGTGCACCACTCAAGAAAATCAAAGGCGTCGTTTGCGGACATGGTGGCGCCACATCGCATGTCGCTATCATCGCACGCACGCATGGCATTCCTGCGGTTCTGGGTCTTGGCAGTGCTGTTCAACAGCTCAAGACCGCGAAAACGGTAGCAGTCGATGGAAGTTTTGGCATCGTTCACTCCGATCCAGACGAGGCTACCCGCACCGAGATCGAAGCGCGCATTTCCAAAGCTTTACAGGAAAAGCAGGCACTGGATGCCTACCGTAGCATCACGCCGCGTCGTGCTGACGGTACCATCATAGAAGTCGCAGCCAATATGGGTGCGCTGGAAGAAATCGACATTGCACTTGAATCCGGAGCCATGGGTGTTGGACTGTTTCGCACCGAACTTCTGTTCATGAAGCATATTCATCTGCCGTCCGAGGATATGCAGACCGAAACTTATACCGCACTTCTGAAAGCTTTTGCACCGAACTCCGTGATCGTTCGCACGCTCGATATTGGTGGCGACAAGCCGATTGCGGGGATTGAGTTTCCGGAGGAAGAAAACCCGTTCCTCGGCTGGCGCGGCATTCGCATGTGTCTCGACCGCCCGGATATATTCAAGCCTCAGCTCCGTGCACTGTTGCGCGCAGCTGTCAACGGCAATCTCAAAGTGATGTTGCCGATGATTTCGGATGTCGAAGAAATTCGGGCGACAAAACGCCTGATCGCAGAATGTGCCGCCGAACTTAAGAATGAAGGCAAAGCCTATGCTGAAGTCGATCTTGGTGTGATGATCGAAACTCCAGCAGCGGTTTTTGCGGCCAGAGAACTTGCCAAAGAGTCTGCTTTCTTCTCCATCGGCACCAACGACCTGACACAATATGTGATGGCCGCTGACAGACTCAATCCGACCGTTGCAAAGCTTAACGATGTCAGCCATCCAGCGGTGATGGCTGCAATCGAGATGACGGCTAAAGCCGGCACCGATGCAGGCATCATGGTTGGCATGTGCGGTGAAGCAGCAGGCAAGCCAGAACTGATCGGCGCGTTTATTCGTATGGGATTGACCGAACTCAGCATGAGCCCGGCATCCATTCCGCGTGCAAAAAAGCTGATCGCGGACATGTTCGCAAATTAGACTGCGTTCGCAATGCGAACATTAAAACCCGGATCATGATCCGGGTTTTCTATTATGGAAGATGGGCAAGCAGTGTCTGAAACAGGACTTCGAGCTGCGATTGATCGCGTTTTTCTGCTGCCTGCATGAGGCGCTCCTGCCGCACGTCCAATGCCAGAATAGCGCTTTCCAAAGGATCAGTGCCCGCGAGATCAGCAGGTTTCAACGTCATCAAACCACAGGCAAGACTGACGGCGGCAAAACAGGATATTTCAAACCGGCGCAAAGCCTGCGGATCGCGGTTGCCCTCCATCGAAATAAACCGCACAGGTCTTTCCAAAAGCAGCTGTTTAAACATCGTGGCGATGACTTTTGCCGTCGCGCCTATTCTGTTCTCCCCAGCTTCTCCCGCAAACGCGTTTTTGAGCAACGCAGTGTGGTTCCGTACCAGCCTGTCATGAACTGTGACAAAGACCGCTTCCTGAATCAGCACATTCTGCAACTGGTGCCGTCGCAGCACCTCCTTGGTGAGATAATACATATCTTTGCGGAAAGCCCGCACACCCTCTGCCGACCCACCAAAGTAAATCGCAATGCTCTTCACACGAGGCGCACCACTATGAACCTTTGGATCGGATGAAATCAGCGATATCGAAATCGTTTCGGCGGTAGTCAGAGCTTTGTCCATCACACTGGCCGCATGGCCCAGTAGCAGTTCGGGAGAAACAATTTCACCGGGACGCGATGAGGCCTGTTCCGCACGCAAACCTTCATCACGATTGCGTCGGATCATATATCGGACCTCACGCAGACGGTCCTTCAAATTGACTGCAATATCTTCTGAAATTATGCGTAACATATTCGTTTTCCTCACCGAGGCCGCCATGATAACAGAATAGGCAATGCATAGGAATTATTGTTTGCGTTCACATGGAAAAGCAATAGTTTAACAAGAAGACCACCACTTCAATAACACTGTATTTTGCTATTAATTTGAGGGATAGTTTTGAAAAAAGCCGGCAAGAAGACGCAGAAAAATCCGGAAGCAGCAGACCTCATCATTGGCTCGGAAGGTGTGGCTGCGGAAAATCGTACAAGCCGGCTGAGAACGCGCGCTGCATGGATGTATTATGTCGAGCAGATGACGCAGAATGACATCGCGGAAGCACTTGGTGTTGGCCGTGTCACAATCGTTCGCCTTCTTGCAGATGCCCGCGCCCGCAATGAAGTGAAAATTACCATCGAAGGCAAGCTGGCCAGTCTGACAGCGCTTGAAGTCGAGCTTGAAAAGACATTTGGACTTGAGCGCGCCATCGTTGCGCCGCTCTCTTCCGCGGATATTGATCCTATCCCGCCGATCAGTGCAGCGACCGGCGCCTACCTTTCGGAGAGAGTACAGCACGGCATGACAATCGGTGTAGGCTGGGGACGTACCCTTTCCAACACCCTGCAACATATCGGTGCGCGTCCGCTCAATGACCTGAAAGTTATCTCGTTGCTAGGTGGTATTGTGCAGCCACGGCGTTCGAACCCACCGGAATTTGCCTGGCAATTTGCGCAGATTTTTCAAGGGGAAGGCTATCTGATCCCCGCCCCTGCTCTGGTCGACAGCAAAGAAACGCGTACCGCTCTTATCGAACGTTGTGGGCTGAATACCGTGCTGGATATGGCGGAGCAACTTGACATGGTCCTGCTCAGCGTTGGTGATATTCAAACCGCAAGCAGTACATCTTACCGTGTCGGGCTGATCGGCGAGGCGCAGAAACTGTCGTTGATCGACAATGGTGCGGTCGGAGACGTTCTGTTTCACTTTTACGATATAAACGGCAAAATCGTTGATGATCCGGTGCATGACCGTGTCATGTCAGCCAAAATTGAAAGCCTTCAGAAGACGCCACAACGTATTCTTACATCAGGTGGCAAAGAGAAGATCGCCGCGCTGCTGGGTGCTGTAGAACTGCTCAAACCAACTGTCCTCATCACCGATGAAGAAAGTGCCGCGCAGATGTTGAAAGACAAAGCAACATCCCACTAAGACCAAAAAGCGCATCGTTACTAAACGATGCGCTTTTTATTGCTTTAGGCCGGTATTAATTAGCTGCGGCTGCGCATTCTTTCAGGATTTGCAGCACAGCAGCCCGCTCTTCGATTTGTGGCATATGTCCACAACCTGCGAAGATATGGACACCCACTTTACCCGGCAGACCATGCGCGTGAGTGACCGGGATAACACGGTCCTCCGCTCCGAAGATAAGCCGCACAGGCATGGCAAGCGAAGCAATGCTCGAGCGCACCTCAAAGGTCTGTGTGCCATCAGCAAAAAACCGCGCACCAATAGCTTCTTGCGTATCGCGCAGTTCTGTATCAGCAGCCTGAGCAACGGTTGCATTGATGAACGGCTTTGTCAGATGACTTTCATCAGCAACAAGCACTTTAAGCCAGGGAACGATGCTGGCTTCACTTTTTGCGCCGATGAGACCCGTTATAAATGCGCCATTGACCTGTGGTCCGAGACCGCCCGACGCTATGAGCAGCAATGAGCGCACATCGACAACACCGCGGGCTGCTGTAACAGTCGCGACCGCACCACCAAGCGAATGCCCAACGAGCACGCAAGCTGATACATGCAGTGATGCGAGCGTTGCTTCAACGCTTGCGGCAATGTCGTCAATGCTTGCAGGAATGGCGCGTGGTGAATTGCCGTGTCCCGGAAGATCGAGTGCAAGGATCGGATGACCGAGCGACGCACCGGCAAACAATCCACGCCACGAATTGAGATCCGCCGCATAACCGTGGATCAGAACGATCGGCAAGCGGCCTGCATCACCCTCACGCAACCAGACTGCATTAAGCAGTGCCGGAGCGATTGGTTCAGCAGCGTTTCTCACTGGCGGTTTAACCGCAACCGCAGCAGCTACTGGCTTCGCAATGCTGATATTGCCTTCAACATCCTTTTTCTGCACACGACCTTTCGGGCCTGAGCCTTGAACGGACTTGAGATCAATACCAGCTTCACGTGCAAGCCGACGGGCGAGCGGTGTTGCCCGCACATCATTGGCTGAACTTGGCTCAAAGTCCTGGGAGGATTTTGGTTCAACCTGTTTTAAAGCGACCGGTTCAATGACGGTTTCTACGGGTGCAGCAGCAACGGGCTCTTCAACAACGGGTGTTGACTTGCCGTTACGCTCTTCACCTTCAGCATAAATCCAGGCGACAGCTTGACCGACGGGGACAACAGCCCCTTCCTCAGCAGTAATATCTGCGATGATACCGGATGCTGGAGCATCGACTTCCATCGCCGCCTTGTCAGTCTCAATTTCAAAGAGAAGCTGGCCTTTCGTGACGGTATCGCCATCCTTGGCAAACCAACGCGAAATCTGCCCCGTCTCCATATCCATATCGACCTTGGGGAGAATGACTTCCACAGCCATGGTCAGCGCACTCCTTTGGCCAGATCACGAGCGCTTTTCAGGATATCAGGCACCTGCGGAACGGTCGCGCGTTCAAGATCAGGATTATAAGGAATTGGCGTTTCAGCTCCGCCCAGACGCACAATCGGCGCATCGAGGTAATCGAACGCGTCACTTTCAGCGACGATTGCAGAGATTTCAGCACCGATACCAAGCGTCTTGACCGCTTCATAAACGCAAAGGAGCTTTGACGTTTTCTTGACGCTTTTAATGATGGTTTCACGATCAATCGGACGCACAGTGCGCAAGTCGATCACTTCAACATCAATACCTTCCTTGGCAAGTTCAGCGGCGGCATCAAGGGCCTTGTGCACCATGATTGCCGTTGCAACAATCGTCAGATCACGGCCTTCACGAACCACTTCTGCCTTGCCGATTGGCACGGTGTAGAAGCCTTCAGGAACAGGACCTTTGGTCTTGTAGAGCAGCTTATGCTCGAAAATCATGACGGGGTCAGGGTCTTCAACGGCTGCAAGCAACATGCCCTTGGCAT
Source organism: Brucella pseudogrignonensis (assembly GCF_032190615.1). Classification (NCBI taxonomy): domain Bacteria; kingdom Pseudomonadati; phylum Pseudomonadota; class Alphaproteobacteria; order Hyphomicrobiales; family Brucellaceae; genus Brucella; species Brucella pseudogrignonensis. The sequence continues at coordinate 12,425 of NZ_JAVLAT010000003.1, read as the reverse complement.
CATAAGGCGTCGAAGGCTGCAAAACCTTGAGACCCGGCACATGGCCAAGCCATGCTTCAAGGCTCTGGCTGTGCTGTGCAGCAGCCCCCGTTCCCGACCCAGCCGGAAAGCGCATAACCAGTGGCACTGAAACTGCACCACCGAGCATGTAGCGGATTTTCGCGGCCTGATTAACGATCTGCTCCATCGCGAGGGCTGCGAAGTCGGAAAACTGAAACTCAAAAATCGGACGCATTCCGGTCAGCGCGGCACCGACAGCAACACCTGCCCCGCCCAGTTCTGAAATCGGCGTGTCCATAACCCGGTCTTCGCCAAAGCGATGCACCAGATCACCTGTCACCTGAAATGCGCCGCCATAGACGCCAATATCTTCACCCATCAGGAATACGCGGTCGTCGCGTTCCATGGCAATTGCCATTGCTTCCTGAATGGCTTGCGAATAGCTCAACTCACGGATTGTCGTGTCCATGTTCAAATATCATCCGTGTAAACGTCGCGGGTAAGGTTGGTAAGATCAGGCGCCGGGCTGTTCTTGGCGAATTCAATCGCATCAGCGATTTCCTTTTCCACCTCAGCACGAATTGCCTCGATCTCGGCGTCATTGATGAAGCCATAGGCTTTCAAGTCGGCCTCAAAATGCGCGATTGGATCGCGATCATTCTGCCAATGCTCAATTTCTTCCTTGGTGCGATAGCGGTTGCGATCGCTCTTGGAATGACCACGAATGCGGTATGTTTTGTTTTCAATCAGCGTCGGGCCATCACCGCGTCGTGCACGCTCACTTGCTTCGTTGACGGCCTCTGCCACTTCCGACAGATTGTTACCGTCTACGATCACGCCCGGCATGTTGTAGGCAGACGCACGATCAGCCACATTGGCAACTGCCGTCGAGCGCTTGGTCGATGTGGACATGCCATAGCCATTGTTTTCACAGATGAAAACGACTGGTAGCTTCCAGACAGAGGCCATATTGAGCGCTTCATGAAAAGCGCCCTCATTATTCGCACCGTCACCAAAGAAAGACACGACAACCTTGCCGTTTTTCTGCTTCTTGGCAGAAAGGGCAGCACCAACAGCAATCGGAATACCGCCACCGACAATACCGTTTGCGCCGAGATTTCCCTTGGAAACATCAGCAATGTGCATCGAGCCGCCACGGCCTTTGCAATAACCGGTTTCCTTGCCAAAAAACTCAGCAAACATACGTTTCACGTCTGCGCCCTTGGCGATGCAATGACCATGGCCGCGATGGGTCGAGGTGATCATGTCATCATCATTGAGCGGCAGGCACGATCCCATTGCACTCGCTTCCTGACCAATGGAAAGATGCATTGTTCCGTGAATGAGACCACGCGTGTAGCTTTCTTCCGCGCCTTCTTCAAAGCGGCGGATGAGATACATCTTATGCAGTGCTTCTTTCAGTTGCTCCGGCGAATAGGTGCGGAAGGCATAAGGCAAGTTATGACGGTCGCCCGTATCCTGCGGTTCGACTTTTTTGGCTTGAACCATGATGTTTTGTCCTCACGCTCCGTAAACGAGCTTGTCCTGACGTGCGCGCAGCTCGGCAATCTTGGAGCCGGGAGCTACAGCCGCGTTGTCGTAAGTGATCAGTTCGCCTTTTTTGATTGGCTTGGTCACACTGCCACCCTGCAACAGTCCGCATGGGATCGCATGCGCGCTTCTTGCTTCACCGGAAGTCATGATCCATGCGCGGTAGCAATATTCGCCAATCGCATCGAGCTTTTCACCCGGCTGCATGTCCTTCTTGGCAACGGCAGCCACTTCTGCGACCGGCTTTGAAAGCGGAACCATGTCAGGCTTGCCATAAAGAACAACACGGGCGCAGGTTAGCGGCACTTCGAGTGAAGTCAGGTGATAAGGGCGATGGAATGTGAAATATGGACCCTTGCCCATCTTCAGGTCTTCCATCCGTTCTGAAATACGTGGATGCGACATGTCGGCGACAACAAACACGCCCGGCGCAACGCCTTTTCCGATCGAATAATCAACAACACCAACCTTTGACAGTACGCCGCCATCCTTCTCGGGGATCAGCGTCTTATTAAGTTGGTCAAGCGTCGCCGCTGGGCCGTGCATACCGGCTTTATCAGGCACAAGACCTGTCGCATTAGCGATGGCAGCCATTTCGACCATGGTTTTTGAACCATCGACGAATTCCACCAGCATACGCACGTTCATGTTACGGCGGGTAGCTTCTTCCATATACTGATCAGGCACAGCATCAATATTGAGCGGGTTATTCTTACCCTTGCCTGCGGCCACAATTGGGTGGCCCATGGCGCTTACGAACTCAATCAGCTCCATACAGGATGATGGCTCGTCACCTGCGCCCAGCGAATAGGTGACGCCAAGGCGCTCCGCTTCAGCTTTTAGATAAGCGCCGATGGTCACATCGGCTTCAACATTCATCATGACCAGATGCTTGCCATGCTCCATGGCACGCAGGCCGATCTCGGCACCAACAGCCGGAACGCCAGTCGCATCAATCACAACATCGATAAGATCATTTTCAAGGATAAGATTTGCGTTGTCGGTGACAGCAACCTTATGCGCTTCCATCGCGGCGGTCAGATCAGACGCGGTCGAAACCTCGCGGCCATACCCTTCTTCCTGAAACGCAATATCAACAGCCTTAAGAGCGTTAGGAACACGCAGCTCGGAGATAGCACCGACCTCAATGCCCGGCATATGCGCAACACGCGTAACAATGTCAGTGCCCATCTCGCCAGAGCCTATCAGCCCGATACGGATGGGTCGCCCGCTGTCCGCCCGCGCCTGCATATCGCGTGCCAAACCTGTCAACGCCACATTGGTTGCCATCGTTTCCTCCTGAACGTCTCTGCAATACGTTTGCAGTCTCCTCTGACACCCTATCGATTAATGAACATTTGTTTCTAAGTCAATACCAGTGTTCATTTTGATCTCGCGCCGACCCCATTGAAATGCCATCTTGTTATTCAACTTTAGTTTGCTATAGAATACAAATGTTCTGCCGTTTCGCATAACTCATATTTTGAAGTGTCGATACGTAAGAGCTAACAATGGCGTTCTGTGAGCTCGATGCACGTTGGGAGTGCTTCGGGGGGAGGAGAAATAAATGGACGCGTTTCTGAGCGGACTAAAAACGGCAGTCGATACGCTTGGGGCAACGGTTCTGTTGCCTATCGTCATCTTCATTATTGCGGTGGTTCTTGGCGCCAAGGTGGGCAAAGCCTTTCGCGCAGCGATCACCATCGGTGTCGCTTTCATCGGTATTAATCTGGTTTTGGGCTTGATGTTCACCTCTATTGGTGAAGTCGCTCAGGCAATCGTCACCAACACAGGCATTAAGCGTGATATCGTTGATGTGGGTTGGCCTTCCGCTGCGGCAATCGCCTTTGGCTCGTCCGTGGGTCTATGGGTTATTCCAGTCGGCATTCTGGTCAACATCGCTCTTCTTCTGATGCGCTGGACGCGGACACTGAATGTCGATGTATGGAACTTCTGGCACTTTGCCTTCGTTGGCTCGCTGGTAGTGGCCGCAACCGATAGTATCGCTTACGGTATTATTGTTGCAGCGCTTGTTGCCGCTCTGTCTCTGCTGTTTGCAGATTGGTCGGCGCGCGCTGTGCAGCAGTTCTACGGCATTCCCGGCGTTTCCGTACCACATCTGGCTTCCGCACAAATCCTGCCAATCGCGATTGTGCTCAACTGGATCATGGACCGCATTCCTGGCATCAACAAGATCAACATCAACACCGAAACCATCGAACGTCGCTTTGGGGTGTTTGGTGAACCGGTTGTTATGGGGCTGATCATCGGTCTCGTGCTCGGTCTTATCGCATTCTATAATGCGGGCGACTTCGGTACGGTACTTGCCAAGGTACTTGGTACGGGCATGACACTGGCAGCTGTGATGCTGCTTCTGCCACGCATGGTCAAAATCCTGATGGAGGGCTTACTTCCGGTTTCTGATGCAGCGCAAGAGTTCGTCCGCAAGAGAACTGGCGACCGCGAACTGCTTGTTGGTCTCGATTCGGCCATCCTGATTGGTCATCCGGCTGCAATCTCGTCAGCACTTATTCTGGTGCCAATCGCAATTATTCTCTCGGTCATTCTGCCGGGCAATCGCGTTATCTTGTTTGCTGATCTTGCAGTGATTCCTTTTATCGTTGCTATGACCGCTCCGCTTCTGAAAGGAAACGTATTCCGTATGGTTGTGGTGGGCACAATCACGCTGGCTATTGGATTCTATGTAGCCAATGCGCTTGCTCCGCTCTTTACCAGTGCGGCAGTGTCGTCTGGCTTCAAACTGCCTGAAAACGCCTTGCAGATTACTTCAGTGGTTGATGGGTTCCTGTGGGTTCCTGATATTATCATCAAAACAATCAGCTGGCTTGGTGGTACGGTGGGCGTTGCAGTCATTGCCGCCGTTATCGCGTTACTGTTCATACTCTATCGTCGCAACACACTTGCATGGGAACGTGCGGCGGGCGCAGAGGATGAACCGGCAGAAGAAAAGATCGCCTGATAGTGGCAATCAATTCTGCACTATAATCAAAGCCGCACGTCTGCTTCGACGTGCGGCCTTCTTCAAACGGAGAGTGAAATGGCTGCTGGTCTGATTGATTTTCTAGACCCAAACGCGATCGAGCTTCAGAGCGACGCAACAATAAACGAGGAAATTATCCGGATTCTCGCGGGAAAACTGGAAAAATTGGGCTATGTAAAGCCAAGCTACGCCGATGCAGTGGTAAGTCGTGAGCTCTCCATGCCGACTGGGTTGCCACTTGAGCTCGAAAAGAACGTGGCCGTTCCACATACGGACCCTGAGCATGTGCTCAAAGCGGGTATTGCCTTTGCAACACTGAAGTCACCCGTTGAATTTGCCAATATGGAAGATCCTGACGAGGCCGTTGCTGTTGGGTATGTCTTTTTGCTTGCGATCAATGACAAGGATAAGCAAATTGAGACCTTGCAACAGATCATGGCAACAATTCAGGATCCGGACGCACTCGAGAGGCTGATGGCAGCGCGCTCTTTTGAAGATATTCAAACTGCGTTGAACAAACAATAAATTGCAAAGCGGAACTCGAGACAACACAAATGCGATTGTCGTGCATTGCAAGGCATGTAGGAACACTTTGGAGGAAACCATGGCTAGACTAAAGACAATTCTCTTCGCGTGCGGAACGGGTGTCGCGACATCCACGGCCGTGAATGCCGCCGTCACCGAAGAAATGAAAAAGCGCGGGCTCACCTTCAATGCCCAGCAGGCTAAGGCTACAGAAGTTGCATCCCTGGCTGACAATGTGGATTTTATTGTTTCAACCACACCAATTTCTGCTTCCGTCACCAAGCCAGTCATCAAAGGCCTTCCCTTTCTGACCGGTATCGGCAAAGATCAGGCCCTCGATCAGATCGAAGCCGAATTACGAAAGTAATTTTCACGATCGCGAAGAAACGAGTTGGTGGCGCGCGTGCTCCAACTCAAGTAAGTTGTTATTACCTGGACATGTTTTTGGCAGTTTAGAAGTTCTGCGCGATCAAATTTTCTATGTTGTATTTCGGCTTGTCGCAAATTGTTGAGAAGGTCAAAGCCGCCCCGTGATCGGTCGCATTTTTATGCTTTGTTAACCTTTTGAAGTCCGAAGAGGCGCGCGAGCAGGTCATTCTGATCGTTGACGGTCCACCCGCCGGAAAAGTCGAAGCCTTTCCGCAGCCACAACGTCGCTTCGAACCCGGCCATCGTCCGACGCGCCGTCTTGAAGGACTGGAATCCGCCGATCTTGGCCATGTTCTTCTTCACGCGAAAGTGGCCACTCGGGGGTGCGGATAAAAACTTGGACTGGTTTTACGTCACAATGCCAAGACTGTTTCGATATTCGATTGGGCTTCGAGCGCCAAGCGATATCTTGATCCGTTTCTCGTTGTACCATCGAATGTAGCCATCGACTTCATTGATAAACTGCTCAAGTGTGGTGTTCTTCCAATCGCTGGGGTAGAAGAGCTCTGTTTTCAGCCTGCCGAAGAAGCCTTCGCATGCAGCGTTATCTGAGGAACAAGCCTTGCGGGACATTGAACGCACCAGCTTTGCAGAAGTGGTTCGGTTTGTCTGAACAGTTTCGGGCGTTTTGCTAAGTGGATTACCGCCTCGATTATGCTGCCACGATCATTGGTGTCAGCGCGTTGAAGTAAACCTGATCCGGTGTCTGTCGGTCACGCGATGAATGTGGCCGTCGGCTGTTGTAGAAATTTAGATATCTGCCGATGGCATTGCGGGCCTCGGACACGGTCTTGTAGGCGTGAAGATAAACCGGTGTTGTCACGTTAACTGGACTGCAGTTGCCTGCCTGACGGTTTGGGCGTAAATTTTGACGATGCAGCCATCAGATATCATCTTCAAGCGTCACCGTTTTCCGCCACAGATTATTGCTCATGCGGTGTGGCTTTATCTGCGGTTCAACCTTAGTCTGCGTGAAGTTGAGGAAATGCTGCTTGAGCGTGGTATCGACGTATCATACGAGACAGTTCGTCGTTGGATCGCCAAGTTCGGAGCCCAGATCACGCGCAACTTGCGGCGTCGTCAGGCGCGCCCTGGCGATATTTGGTATTTGGACGAAGTGGTCGTCCAATGCTCTGGAAAGAAATTCTGGCTCTGGCGTGCGGTGGATCAAAACGGCATCGTTCTCGAACAAATCTTGCAGAAGCGGCGAGATAAAGGGGCAGCAAAGCGAATGCTCGTGGCGTTAATGAAGCGCTATGGCTTCGCTCCCAAACGGATCATCACTGATAAGCTCCGCTCGTACAGTGCAGCAAAAGCAGAAGTGGCACCCGGCCTTGAGCATTGGTCGCACAAGGGCCTCAATAATCGAGCCGAGAATAGCCACCTGCCGTTTAGGAAACGGGAGCGAACCATGCAAGGCCACCGATCACCGGGAGCGTTGCAACGCTTCGTTTCCATGCACTCAGCTACCCGCAATTGTTTCTCTGTTCCATCTCGTCGCCGAGCCGCACAAACAATTCGCTACCATCGCCTCGAAGCTTTCGATGCATGGAAAATTGCGGCCTGTGTCGCCTGAATATCTACGAACCCCTGGCCTTTCCGGCAAGAGAAACTTAACGTGACAACACCTCCCAACGTAATGTCATTTCCCAACAATCCAAACCTGGGCCAAAGCCGTTGGGCATAATTTTTAAGACCCTGAATCCTAGTCTCTCATAGAAACCAGAACTATGCTGGCTTGTTGAAAGGACTAGCTCATCTATGTTTCGCAAATGTCTAGCTTGCTCTAACCTGGCTTTAAACAAGTACGTGCCAATGCCTTTTCGATGCATCTCTGAGCTTACCATTCCCCATGATAAAGAAGCTTGACGCTTTTTTGCATCGATAGTTAATCCACCACAAGCAATGATGTCTTCGCTAAGCGTGAGCACCAGGTAAAAGCCTTCCACATCAGATTTTCCGAGCAGAAAGTCGCAAAATTCTTCGCGTTCCCCTGCTGCAAAGAAGGTCGGCACATTGCTATCGAATATTGCCAGGCAGCCGTTAAAATCGCTGACAGTATAAGGTCGGGCAATCAAGTTCTTCATCATGAGTAATTCCACGGCAGTAATTCATTAATTTGGCTCTGCTTATGACCATTGACGATTGCGGTGAGCGTGCTGGTCAGCCATTTCTGCGGATCGACTGAATTGAGTTTGCATGTCTCAATCAGTGAGGCGACCATACCCCAGTTATGAGCACCTGCTTCATGACCTGCGAATAATGCATTTTTTCGGCTCAATGCAATTGGCCGGATTGTTCTTTCGACACTGTTGTTATCCAGTTCCACGCGACCATCAGACAAGAACAGACACAAGCCGTCCCAGTATTTGGCGATGTATTTCAATGCCTCGCCCAATGGGGCTTTTGCCGACACGCGTGCGCGGTGATACGCAAGCCATGTTTGCATATCGATGATCAGCGGCTTTGATTGTGCCTGACGAACCGCGAGCCGCGCTTCTGGGGTGAGCCCGCGCAATTCAGCTTCGATCTTATAGAGTTCGCCGATCCGCTTTACACCGTCTTCAGCAATCGGGGACGAGCCTGTGCGCGTAATCTCAATAAGCTTACGGCGCGCATGAGCCCAGCAATAAGCCAATTGTATATTCTGACCAATACGATCTGGCGTGACCAGTCGATTGTAGCCTGCATAGCCATCCACTTGCAGGATACCGTTGAAGCCCTTCAATATCTGTTCGGCATATTGGCCAGATCGCCCGGGCGCATAAGTGAAAGCGACACCGGGCGGGGCATTGCCGCCCCATGGTCGGTCATCCCGCGCCAAAGCCCAAAAATATCCCGTTTTGGTCTTACCTGATCCGGGATCAAGAACCGGCGCACGCGTCTCATCCATGAAGAGTTTGCTTGATCGCTTCAGATCAGCAATCAGCGCATCAAAGACAGGGCGCAGCTCAAAGGCTGCCCTTCCCACCCAGTCAGCCAGTGTCGAGCGATCTATGTCGATGCCCTGACGGCCCATAATCTGGGCCTGGCGATAAAGCGGAAGATGGTCGGCATATTTGGAAACCAGCACATGCGCAACTGTTGCTTCTGTCGGCAAGCCTGACGGGATCAGTCGCGCTGGAGCGTGTGCTTGCACAACACCATCCGTACAGGCGCGGCATGCATATTTGGGACGATGCGTGACAATGACACGAAACTGCGCAGGGATCACATCCAGTCGCTCAGAAACATCTTCGCCAATGCAATGCATGCAACCACCGCAGGCGCAAATCAGACTTTCCGGCTCTATCACTTCGTCGATACGTGGCAAGTGCTTTGGAAGAGAACCCCGATTGATGGCACGTGGCTTTGAGGCGGGCTTGGTGGAAGCTGTATCTGCTTCATCTTCCGCATGGATCGCCGCAATAGCTGTTTCCAGATCTTCCAGGGCCAGATCAAACTGCTCAGGATTAATCTTCTCTGACTTGCGTCCAAAAGCGGCCTGTTTGAAGGCTGTAACCAGCTTCTCCAGCCGCGCAATCCGATCATCTTTACGAAGACCGAGCGCCGTTGCTGCAATCAGCAGTGCTTTGAGTTCAGCAATATCGTTGGGAAGATCAGTGGCATCCAGCATGGGCCGAACTTACCAAATCCGGCCTTGATATGCTTGATGATTATGGTGTCAGAGTCATCGTGCCGCAGCATTTAAACAGCCATAGGCGCTCGTGCTTTCACTGCACGGACACGTCGCCAGTCAAGCCCTGCAAACAGGGCCTCAAACTGCGCATGGTTCAATGACATTAGCCCATCCCGGATCTCTGGCCAGCTGAACGTATGGGCTTCCAAACGCTTATAAGCCAGAACCATACCCGTGCCATCCCAGTAGATCAGCTTAAGCCGGTCCGCCTTGCGCGAACGGAACACGAATACAGTTCCAGTGAAAGGATCTTTGCGTAATTCGTGCTTCACCAACATCGCCAACCCGTCATGTCCCTTACGGAAATCGACAGGTTTTGTCGCCACCATGATCCGCACCCGATTGGAAGGAAAGATCATTTAAGAGCCGCAAGCGCGCTTGCAACAGCTGCAATCCGAGAAGCAGGTGCACCTTCTTCCAGCCGGATGATGACTTCCCCGCAGAATATCTCAACGCGTGAAGATGGTGGCGTTACCGGTTCAATTGCAGGCTCCGCTACTATGATCGCCGCAAATTCCGTATCATCTTCGGGCGAAGGCAAAACAAGCTTGCCCTGACGTGCCAGCGTGCGCCATGAAGACAGATAGTTCGCACGCACGCCATAACGATCGGCAACTTCCTGCACGCTCACGCCAGGGCGCAAGCTTTCCGAAACAATCCGGGCTTTTAAATCAACGGGCCACTGACGATGGCTGTCACGCTTACCCTGATCCGTTGAGAGAAACTCCATTCGAGGCTCCATGGAGAAACTCCGTTCTGTCCATTCGCTAACTCTCAATGACAGAACACAAAATCGAATAGAACGTGGGGTCAGAACACCGGTTACCGAAAACTTGCAAATAAGAATGAATTCGTAAGAGACATCCTGTAAAAAAATCTGCGGTGGCAGGTTGGTATCTACTTTATAATTCGTTGCACACCGCTCTCCGGTCGTATTCTTAATTTCTATTTGAAGGCTAGATAAGTTCTGAATCCGAACGGTTTCTTCGAGCGTTACGCAAATCAAGCCGTACGCTTGACAATTAATTATGGAACATATACAGAACAAACGTATGAAGAAATCCCTCGTTCAACGCTTAGCTATTCTTTCAGATGCTGCAAAATATGACGCTTCTTGCGCGTCGAGCGGAACTGTAAAGCGGAACTCGGCTACGTCTGGTGGTCTCGGTTCGACGGAAGGTTCGGGCATTTGCCATGCTTACGCACCGGATGGTCGTTGCATCTCGCTCCTCAAAATTTTGATGACAAATTTCTGCATTTACGACTGTGCTTATTGTATCAACAGATCGTCAAGCAATGTTGAGCGTGCAAGGTTTACTGCCGAAGAAGTCGTGTGGTTAACGTTAGAATTTTATCGACGCAATTACATTGAAGGTTTGTTTCTTTCGTCGGGCATTATTCGTTCTTCTGACTACACCATGGAAGAAATGGTACGCATCGCGCGCGAGCTTCGCACGACGCATAATTTCCGGGGATATATCCATCTTAAATCTATTCCAGAGGCCTCACCACAACTCATTGACGAGGCTGGGCTATATGCGGACCGCTTGTCGATCAATATCGAATTGCCGACCGATGCTGGTATAAGCAAATACGCGCCTGAAAAGCGGCCAGAAAACATTCGTAGATCTATGGGAAATCTGCGCATGAAAATTGAGGAAATGGCTGAACCGAGCCTACAAACTAAGCGGCAGCGTAGATTTGCGCCAGCAGGTCAAAGCACTCAAATGATTATTGGGGCTGATGCTGCTAACGATGCAACAATTCTTGGCACAAGCGCACGTCTCTATGGCAGTTATGGCTTAGGCTCAGGACCCATTGATTTCAGAAAGGAGAGGTGATTCAGTTTCGTTTGAGGAGGCTGATCAATGAGTAATCTTTACTGGCTGAGCGAAGGACAAATGTCACGCCTTCGCCCGTTTTTTCCCAAGAGCCATGGACGTCCACGCGTTGATGACAGGCGTGTCTTGAGTGGAATTATCTTCATTCTTCGCAATGGGTTACGGTGGTGTGATGCCCCTCGGGAATACGGGCCTTGTAAAACGCTCTATAATCGTTGGAACCGTTGGTGTCACAAGGGGATATTTGCGCAGATATTTGAAGGCCTGTCTTCACAATCATCAGTCGGCAAGACTGTGATGATGGATGCGACCTATTTGAAAGCACACCGTACGGCTTCAAGCCTACGGTTAAAAAAGGGGGCGCTGGACGCCTGATCGGTCGGACGAAGGGTGGCATAAATACCAAGTTGCATGCCGTCACCGATACGCAGGGGCGTCCCATTTGTTTCCATGTCACGGCAGGGCAAATCAGCGACTATAAAGGAGCAGCAGTTCTAATCGATAAACTGCCGAAGGTTGACTGGCTTCTTGCAGACAGAGGCTATGATGCTGACTGGTTCAGAAAACGGTTAAAAGACAAAGAGATAAAGCCGTGCATACCGGGGCGCAAAAACCGCAAGAAGGCTATCAAGTATGACAAACGCCGATATAAACGGCGCAATCGTATCGAAATCATGTTTGGCAGACTGAAAGACTGGCGAAGAATTGCTACCCGTTATGATCGCTGCCCGATTGTGTTCCAAGCAGCAATAGATCTCGCAGCAGCCGTTATATTCTGGCTTGGAAAGGAATGAGTCCTGAGCCTAGCTCCAGACCGATTTTATCAGGGAGAATATTTCCGTAATTATTATGTGCAGACGGAGCTAGCTGAGGAAATCGGCTTCAAATTCAGTGTCGAGCCAAACGTTTGCGTCATCATATCAGCAATGCGAACCTCGAAGCCGTTCTCGGCACGCGAGCTTCGTGATCTGAACGAACTGGTGCCTTTTATAGCGGCGGTAGGGCGTCAAAATTGGGCCGATCTGGCAGAACGATTTGAGCATACTGCAACAAAGCCGCGCGGAGAAAACCTCTCGGGACTTATCGAACGTGCTTTCCGTACTCTGGATAAGAACCTGTTGACGCCACGTGAAACAGAGATCGTGGGCTACATTCTTCGCGGATTTTCGGCAGACGCGACAGGGCAGGCGCTGGGAATTTCTTCAGGAACCGTTCGTATTCATCGGCGTAATATTTACGGCAAGCTGCACATCACCTCTCAGGGAGAATTGTTCTCAATGTTCATCACCTCTCTCAACTCTAATGAGCTCGTCGTTGGCTCCAAAAAGTTGCAGATATGATGCTGGGATATAAATTATGACGACAACTTTTTTCGGTGCTCTCGTTGGACTTGTGTCAA